>NZ_JBSWYJ010000009.1:0-182362 GCF_056161045.1 Flammeovirga sp. AWQ4_249 | reverse complement strand
TGTGTGAGAATATGTTTTTTTTATGCAACTCAAAGTTAATTGAGATACTTAAACTTTTCTCACACTTTTTTAAACGTTTAGGACGCTATTGGTACTTAATATTTAATTTTTTAAAAATGAAAAAGCTAACTTTAAAGCAAATGAAGAATGTAAATGGTGGAAAACTAGGAAGCATTGATATAAGTTGTGATAAACTAATGTCAGAATTATATTATTCTAACAGAACTCAATATTATGCCATTTTAGATATGGCATATAATGATGGTATTCATTTTACTTGCTAATAAAAAATCCTGCTCAAATGTTTTTTGAGCAGGTATTTAACTTATTTACAACTATGAATAGAATATTTATTTTTCTTTTTTTATCATTATTTATTAATGATATTTTCGGACAAACTTATCCAATGGGTACTTCAGAAATGAAATTTGCATATACTCATGAAGTAAAACCTTGGAAAAATGATACAACAACTGTAAAAGAAAAATTTGTTTTACTAACAAATAAAAAAGCTTCTAATTATTTTACCGAAAATAGATTACATAAGAAATTGATCCTTCAAAAAGACGATGTAACAACACAAATTTCTTCGTGGAGAGATATATCAGAAAAAATTAATGAACTAGGTGACCCAATAATTAATGATATTAGAATAAGTAAAAATTATACTGGAAATAAAATAAAAGTAGTTCATGGTTATGATTTTTGTGTTAATATTGAATTTATTGAAACGGTAAATCAATTTTCATGGAAAATAACAAATGAATCAAAAATAATTCTGGGTTATTCATGTTTTAAGGCTGAGGCCACATATGGTTACTATAAGATTATAGCTTGGTTTACACCTGAAATTCCAATAAGCGATGGACCATATGTATTTGGTGGATTGCCAGGGTTAATAGTTACTTTATATGATGAGTGTAAAATTCATGAATTCCAACTAACTAGTGTTGAAAAGTATGATAAGTACAATATGTCTTTGCTTGATTTTGGAGGTATTAACAAAAGTCATTATAATCTCAAAAATATTGAAAAACAAATATTAAGAAAAAGAAAACTTTTAGAAGCTGGATATGATTTACAGATAATCGGTAGAAATGAAGCAATGAAGCGACCACTAAAGGAATTACCATTAATGAAAAATACTTCAGAAGAAAACATTAAACACCTTAAACTTAAATATTCACTATATGATAATTTACTTTTAAAGTTTTATGATCTAAATCAAGATTTATAAATATTGTATACATATAGACGGAAACCGAAAAGCTCAAAAAGAGTAGGTACCTTCTTATTAATTTTTTAAAACAATAAATTTTAGTAAAACTAGTACAAGTTTTAGATAAAAATGCATTGCCTTTCAACAATGAAATACTTACTAACATTACTCTTTTTATCTAGCTCTACCATCATATTTTCTCAAACCATTCAGGGAACATTAAAGAATGATAAGAGTGAACCAATTAGTGGTGCATCGGTAATTGCATACAAAATAAATCAACAAGTAATTCTTGGTTTTAGTGTAACTGACAAAGAAGGTGTTTTTAAAATTACATTAAAAGAAAAACAAGATAGTGTCCGTGTTGTCGGTAGATCTTTAGGTTATTCATCTATTGAAAAAAGAATTAAGGTGAGTACTTCTCATTTGGATTTAGTGCTTACGCCCTCTGATAAATTGCTAAAAGAATTAGAAGTAAAATCTAAACCTATTACCGAAGAAGGCGATACACTTAATTATACTGTTGATACATTTGCAAAAGAAGGAGATGAATCGATTGAAGATGTCCTGAAAAGAATGCCAGGAATTGAAGTAAGCGAAGATGGGAAAATTTCATATCAAGGAAGAGCAATCAATAAGTTTTATGTAGAAGGGAAAGATTTAATGGGAGGGCAATATGCAGTTACTTCAAAAAACCTTCCTAAGAATGCTGTAGCATCCGTGGAAGTTTTGAAAGATCATCAACCCATAAAAATGTTGAAAGATGTCGTAAACTCTATAGATCCTGCTATAAATATTGTACTTAAACAAGGTGTTACAGTAACGGGTAATGCAGAAGTAGGAGGAGGAATGCCTAACATTTGGTATGCTAAAGCAACGCCAATGGTTTTCAATAAAAAACATCAAACCGTTAACGTTTTATCTTCTACAAACAGTGGTCAAGATGAATTGGATGTTTTTAATAGTGTCAGTTTGTTTGATTATTTGGAGTTTGGATTGATAGAAAGTAGTCCTATGTTTTTATTAGGAAACAACCCATTGGAGAGCTCATTATTTAAGAAATCTGAATACAATGATCATCAAACTCATACCGTAACTACTAATTATCTAACGGGGTTTGGAAAAGGAGATTTGAAAGTCAATATCGATGCATATCATGATACTCGATTTCAAGATTTGTCTTCCAATACATTCTATTTTGTACCTGGTGATACCATTGGAATACATAATCTTAACAGTTCAACTTTTACAAAAAAATATCTAAATACTAAACTGACATATGAACATAATTCAAGTGAAAATTATTTTAAAAATGTTTTTCATTTCAAAGTTTTAGATAGTCATGAAAATGCAGATTTTATTCAAAATGAGGAATATATTCCACAGACTTCATCAAGGAAGTTTTATAGTTTTGGAGACAAGTTTAGTAAAGTCATGAAGGTAGGTAATACCTATTATAAGATGAACGTATATGCAGAATATACTAATTCACCTGAACAACTTCAGTTTACTGGAGGTCCTTTGATGGATCTTTCATTACTGAATACAAACCCTACAATTCAACAGGAAACTCATCAAGATCATTTTAAATCTTATGTAGGAACGAGTATTATTAAAAAGTGGAAAAAGCTAACGTTGAATACAAAGTTAAGTTTGAATTATGAATGGAGAACATTGAAATCTTCTCTGCCATCTATTCAAGAAGGAGATGCTACTATTTATGAAAATGATTTGAATTACATCACTTTTATTCCCAAAATCAATCCTGCATTAAGTTATAAATACAAGAAATTAACCTTGTCTTTCAACCCCAATATCTCTTTTCAGTCTAGAAGATTATCAAATCATATCTTGAATGAAGAAAGTCAGGTTAATAAAATCGTCTTTGAACCCTCTTCATATATTCGATATAATCTAAATGGTATTAAGCTTGAAGGAAATTATAGTTACAACAATAATTTTACTGAACTTCCTCAAATGTACAGTGGCATTATTGTCAATAATTTTAATGGGGCCAATCAAAAACATTTACCTATTCTTCAAACAAAAAGCCATTCATTTAGAGGAAATTTAGGATATGAATTAACAGCAGCATCGCTCAACTTTTATGGTAGCTATGAATATAATATCACCAATAAAGATTGGATAAGTGCTTATGAAATTAGTGATGAGGGTGTCGCATTGATGCAAACACAGTCATTTGAAAATAATCAGGGAGTAAATCAAAAAATTAAAGGAAATTTTGATTGGTTTCTTTTAGCATTAAAATCTACGATCAAAGGAAAATTAGAGGTAGGACAAAACGAAGAGAATGTCATTCTAAATGAAGAAGTAAACCGCAATATTAATCAGTATTTGAATTGGGAAGCAATGCTTGATTTTCCAATAATAAAGGGATTAATAATTTCTACATATTACAATGAATATATCTCGGAAAATATCTATCAAGAACTCAATAAAGTAGATTGGTCACAAAGAATAGTTGGAGCTGAACTTCAATTTTCGAGAAAGAAACATTTGTTTAAATGGAATAATAAATGGATTGACCACACTTTTGTTGATGATGAATTCCTTTACATGGATTTGTCTTATCAATATAAATTTAATAAGAAAACAAGATTAATCTTTACAGCTCAAAATATACTAGATCATCAATCTTATACACAAACGACAGTAAATGCTTTTCAAAGTTCACAATACTATTTTTACCTAAGACCGAGGCAGTTTATGGTACAAGTAAAGTTTAGTTTGTAATCATCAAAAGTAGATACTCAAATTTTATCTAATACCTTAATTTCAAATGTTATAATCAATTTATTATATTTACTCTACTAAGTAGAGTAAAATATGAAAACAAATATCACTGATTTACCACAAATAGAAACCGAAATCCATCAACTTCTAACTAAGGAAAAGCGTTCCTGGAAGAAGATAGGGGAGTTGATGCTGATTGTAAAAAATAACGAGTTGTATAAAGTTGAATTCAAGAACTTCACCAAGTGGGTAGATCATGTGAGTTATTCTACCAATGTTGCAACAAGCTATATATGGCGTATCTTCAAAGCTTCTCGTACCTTCCTTGGATTGATTGATTCCAATAGACCTGAAGACTTGCATCAGGCGACTTCTACTCCTTACCAACTAGAAACCTTTTCTAAGATTGAGAAACATGCTCCTCAAGATATCGTTGCTGATCAGATGCAAAAGATCCTTTCGGGAGATGTCAACAACAAAGAGCTTCGAGAAACTTGGAATGCAGTAAAACCTAATCAATTATTCAATATTGAAAGTCAATTGAATGAAGCTAATAATGTAATGCTCGTGGATACGCAACTCAATTCTCTTACTGCGGATGAAGTTTTTGAAGCAGTAAGTTTGAAAACAGATTGGGTCCAACAACTTTGTATTCAACATTATCCATTTATCGCTAAGATGTATACTCCTCCAGAGACAAAAGCTTTTAAAGAGGTAACTGTGAGAATCGATACGGAAGAAGTAACTCGCTTCGGAAAACCCAAATCTCAACGCCGTAGGTTCGATGCAATCATGACGATCAAGCCACATTATGCTGCTTATGGTGATGAGCTGATGACAGCAGGTATTGAAATCAAGGTTTCTAAGCATGATTTAGTCAATGATGCCAAGTTTACGGAATATATCGGCTGGACTGACTTCTTCTTTTTTGCTGTTCCTTCTAAGTTGGTGGAAGTGGCTTTGGAAAAGGCTGAAGGCTCTGAGCAATCTGATCTGTTAGGGGTGATTGATGTAGAGAAAGGGGAGATGATGAAAGTGCCTACTCGTCAGGGAGTGGGAATTAGGGAGAAGATGGAAGTTTTTAGGGAGATTGTTTTTAATCAAATTGGTGTGAGTTCACTGCAATTTTGATGGTATTTTGTAGTGAACTTACAACAAAATACAAACCTCCAGATACCTGATAAGTTTTATAGAATATACAAATTTAACGCTTCTATTTATAATTCAATTTGATTAGCTTTCAGCTGAATCATAGAAATATACTCTTCTTTCATTTTTTGCGGAAGAAAACTCTCATTGATGAACTTATACCATTTCGGTAATAGCCTTTTATATTTCTTAAAAATATTTTCTATTACTTTCGAATCTATTTTAGCTGTTGTCATGGCAGTTTCAAAATCCTTTCGATTTATTTTTCTCTTTTTACCATTTAGATTTAGAGCCAACTCTTCATCGTCTCCCTCTACAACAAGTTCTGATGCAACTAAATCATAAGCTGGACATAGATCATAATTCTGATCTTTTTTTAATAAAGAAAAGTTTTTTAAGTGCATATCATTATTTCCTGTCAAAAAGCAGAACAGTACCAATTCATAATAATCGATGACGTTTAATCCTGGATTGGCGGTATGTTTTTTAATCACTTTTACAATTTGCTCGTGTGATCCTTTGTACTTATACTCAGTAAGTCGCTCAGTTAACTGACACATGTCTTCCATATGTAATTTCTTACCATTCTCACGATCAATTCTTTTTGTGATATATGCTAACTGTCCAGATTGAAATTTAATTAAGGAATGTTGTACCGTCTTTATTTTACTGATTTGAGCAAGGTGCATTGTCACGTCTTCAATTTCAGGCAAATTGGAATATAATTCTGTTTGTGGCTTGAGAATATATTCCCCCCATAAACCGACAATAGTAAATCTTTCTGGCTTGTTTGTTTCTTTACTTAAACCGAGAGATAGTTTAGGTTGAACTCCTGTTATTGTCTTCTGACTTTTTACAACCTGTTCTGCTAATTTTATTATTTGGTCTTCACTGAAATCTAATAATGGTGGAATAGATTTACCAAAAAACTTTTTACTACACTTTGAATGATACCCTCTTTTTCCTGCAGTAGTTTTGAGTTCCTCAATACTTAATTTTTTATAACAGTATAAGCACTTCTTTTCCATAATTTTTAAATTTCTTCTATTGCTACTGCACCAATACAATCATTGCATGTTTTAAGTAAAATTTCCATTCTGTCTCTAGCATCTAACTTCCAATTTTTTTGAGCAATATCTAATAACCATCCTTCAGGAATCAAACCATCGAAAAATGGAAACATAACTTTACTTTCGAACTCCTTTTCTTCTAGAGGAAGTGTTAAGCTGATAGGTTCAGCATCAGTTTGCTCCAGATAAGCTTGATTATACTCAAAGTGAAATCCATTTTCATCTTCTGTAAGTACTCCTGCTACCCTGTTGTGCATATATACTTTAGCTCTCTTCATATCTTCTAATTTGTACTGGACCTAATTCATGCCCAAATAATGTAAGAACCTGATTGACTTTATCCATTCTTAAGCTTTTTTTTCCTTGCTCTAAGTCTCTGATAAACCTTAACCCTACACCTGCCTTAAATGAAAGATCTTCTTGGGTCAAACCAAGTAAATTTCTTTTTTCTTTGACGAATTGACTTAAATTATTCATAGTAATATACCTTTTCGGGTATAAAAGTACTAAATTTTAATATGTTTATACCTTTTCGGGTATAAAACATTTCTCTATTAACTATTTTATACCCGAAAAGGTATAAATATTTTTATATTCATTCCAATTATACCCGATTGGGTATATACAGTTGAAATATAATATGTATTAATTATTCATTCCTAATGAATAATATTTTGTGATAGTCCACGGCAGTAATTTAAAAGATTCGGTAAGACTAGATTGTAAGTGAGGAAAATATTGTAACTGCAATTGGAATTCATAATAAGCTAGTAGGGGTTACTTTTAAATCTCTCTATTTAACATAAGATTAATTATAATATATAAATATCCCCACATCACTCGATGCAAAGTATTTACAAAATTAATAGGTTATCAATTACACCCACATTCAAGATAATCCATAAACCCGCCATAGCTAATTATATTATCATGTGAGATTTTCTTGATCATTGAAAATGATCGTTGTAAAATACAATTGTAATAAAACAAAATTATTATATGATTTACGATACAATGAATACAAGACAGTTTATGTTACGTATTTTCATAGCATTTTGAACATAATCAACGTTTGTAAGAACTTTAATTAATTCAATTTTGAAATAATTTAATGTTTAAATTAAAAACATATTCATTTTAGAATGAAAACAGCTTTTTTAACCACATCAAAGGCTTATGGCGGGTTTATGGATTATCTTGAATGTGGGTGTTTTTGGTTCATCAGCACCTTCAAAAGCAACTTCTTTAAAATTTTGTGGTCTACCCATCTCATTTTTGGTAAGTAAAATTTCTTTTCCGTTAAGGAATACCTTTGGGTAAAGGTCTGCTGAAGTTGGCCTTGAAACACCTAATTTTAAGGAAGCATAAGCTAGGTTTTCTTTATTTTCATTGAGTTCAAAAGTATATTCTTTTTGATTTTGCTTTACCTTTTGGATAATATCAGGGTGGTATAAAGACTTTTGAGTAACTATTGAATTAATTGGATACCCATCATTTAACTTTAATGTAATGATGGCAGTTTCATCTTCATGTAAGATGACTTTACTAAGGTCTTTTAACTTTTCTTCAATTATAAGAGGTTTTTGATCTTTACTATATAGCCTTCTTATAGAAAATGACTTTATTGCATTTGAAGGTAAGCTATTGATTAAGTTTAAATTATAGTCTCTTTTTTCAAGATTATCTAAACAAATAAAAATGATGTCATCATTTCTTAATGTAATAGTTTGAATATCCACATTATTACTATTTGAATAAATATATTCTCCTTCAATACCTTTCCAAAATTCATAAAATTTCATTAGGTGCGTCAATTGGTATCCCTCTTTTGTTTTATGAAATAATACAAATGGATAAGGATAAGGGAATTTATACCACTCCGCAGTTCCACATATGAAAGGAACCGTTTTCTCTATGTTATCAGACCTTTTAATAAATTGAAAGAGTTTTGAATTTACACCATGTAAAATATACCAATCTCTATTTTCAAAATATTCCTCTCTTAGTTTACTTCCTTTTTTAAATCCAGTACCATATTCAGAAATAACTAATGGCTTTACATTCCCGAAAGTGTTGATAGATTTTGCTTCAATAAGATCTAATATAGCTTCAACATTAGCCCCTGCTCTAAAGCTAGCTTTGTCATCATAAAAGGTAGAATAAAGATGTACAGATAGAAAATCCATTTCTTTTCCTGCAACTTCAATAAACTTCCCCATTCTTTCATTCCATATTTGAAAGTCATTTAATTCATAAGCAGGCCATGCATGTCCATGTCCTCCTACTCTTACATTTGGATAATTTTTATGAATAGCTTCAGCAGTATGTTTGTACATATTAATTATTGAGTCTGCATTTGTATGCATATCTCTATCATGAACAAATGGTTCATTAAGTAACTCCAAATACCCTTTTCTATAGCTCTTTTCTTTTAATCTTTTTGTATAATACATCGCTACAGCATCATAACTATTCCAGTCCTGTTTCTTTCCTTCAATTTTAAATTGTCCTAAAGGAAAATAAGAACCTGGATGAGAGGTAACAATCATTTCATTATCATATTTGTATTCTCGTCCATTTTTGGCTAACCTTTTCATTTCTTTATTGAGGTCTTTTAATTGAATTGTACCTGGTTCATGAATGGATGTATTACTTAATTTGTTGGAAGGTCCTCCTATTCCAAAACGTCTTCCATCGCAACTCTAAGAGTGTCGTATAAATAATTTTTAAATTCAGAAGGGATATGCTCATAATTAGAATGAACAGTGATAAACTTTTGTCTATCAAAAGTACTAACATCATCATAAGAGAACTGAACAGTCGGATCTAACGATATAGTTACATGTTCAATATCAATTTGTCCTAATGAAAAGAATGAATTAATAAATAGAACAAATAATAGTAATATTTTTTTTCATTGTAATAATTGTTATACGAAAAAAGCTGTTATTCATAGAGTAACAGCTTTTTCGGAATATATTAAAATTAATTTATTTAAATGCGATTTGATTTTTGTCTTCAAATTCGATTTCGTATACAAATGCATGTTCACAAGGTTTTTCACTTGGAAGAAGAATTTCTAAATATTCTTCATTTTGTATATAATCTAATTCACCCTCTGCACCTAGTAATTTAATTTTCTTAATACCTGAATTAATATATTCAGAACTTGTTTTTAATGCAGGGATCTTAACTTTACCGTTAAAAGACCACGCCATAGAGATGGCATATAATTTTCCATCGTTAGTAGTAAATCTAAAATCATCAGCTGTAAGGTCTTTATTTTTACCTTCAGTATGATGGCCTGTTGCTACTTTTGTTGGACCATCTCCATATATTTTCCAAGGTCTAGAACCATAAATTGCCTTACCATTAATTGCTAACCAATCTCCAATTTCTAATAAAATAGCTTTTTGATCTTCAGGAATTGTTCCGTCAGCTTTTGGTCCAACATTAAGTAGTAAACAGCCGTTCTTACTTACAATATCAACCAAGTCATCAATTAATGTATTCGCATTTTTTGATTCCCAATTAGTAACATAACCCCAAGAGTTTTTACCAATAGAAGTATCTGTTTGCCAAACTTTATCTTTAATGTCCGACATTTTACCTCTCTCAATATCTAAGACATGCGTACCTTCTGGGAAAGTCACCATCTTGAAATTTTTTGTTTGTAGCACAACATCTTTTTTCCACTCTATACCTTTATTATAATAATATGCTGCTAATTTAGGGTGATAAGGCATAAACTCTTCACGATCAATGTAAAAATCAAACCATAAGATATCTGGTTGATAAGAATCTATGATATCTTGAGTTCTTTCCCACCAATGTGCTAAAAATTCTTGATCTGCAGGAGCATAATGCTCATGAGGTTTACTGTATAGATCACTATACTCAGGGTCCATTGTATCAAACCCTTTTTTATAGGTGTAGTAGTTCCAGTTAAATGCATAATGAGAAGAAGCACCAATTTTTAAATCTCTGCTTCTTGCCTCTTTAGTAAGTTCTCCTAAAATATCTTTTTTAGGACCCATGTTTACAGAATTCCAGCGTGTATGTTTTGATTTGTACATAGCAAATCCGTCATGATGTTCAGCAACTGGTACAATATATTTAGCTCCTGATCTCTCAAATAAATCTACCCATTCTTTAGCATTAAATTTTTCAGCTTTAAACATAGGGATGAAATCTTTATAACCAAACTTATCTAAGCTACCAAAATTCTTTTCATGATATTGATTCATATTAGTTGGCCCAACTTTTTTGGCAACTCCTTTGGGGTCCCATTCTACACTATCCATATACATCATCCTTGGATACCATTCAGAACCATATGCAGGAACCGCGTAAGCTCCCCAGTGGACAAATATTCCTAGTTTAGCATCCTGAAACCATTCAGGCACTTCATATTGTTGAAGTGATTCCCAATTGGGCTCAAATACCTCTTTATCGGAAGCTACATTCTCTTTTTGAATGGAACATGCTCCGAGAAAGGCTGCCATAATCAAAATAACTACATTTCTCATACTATCTTATTTATAATTAAGTAATCTTTTATCAAGCATTAATAAACTCTATGATTTATTACAGATGACCTAAAGTTGTTTGTATTAGAGTCAAGTTTGCTTTTATCATTTACCCAAATTTAAAGTTGATTATGTTGAAGTGTTGGAAATTATCTTTTTGAATAGAGGGGTTGTAATTACTATTACACTATTATTCCACCTTTTTTGAACTCAAATAGGGTGATATGAAAAAAATACCCCTCTTAATTTATCAAGATTAGTAAAAACTTCCTTAATTCTTTAACAAGACCTTGTTTTTATACTCAAAACTTTATCTAAATACATAATTTGATAGGTATTAGATAAAAAGAAGTGTTTAATGGGGGGGGGTAAAATTTAATTTTAACAGGGGGTGTTTATAATGTTATACTCCTAAATATTGTTATGTAGGGGTATTTTTTATAGTTTTATGACGAAGATTTTTTGAAATGATCAGCTAAACGGCTTGTATGAATTATTATGACTATGAATTTACTACCATTTTTCACAAGAAGTTTTTTTGTGAAAGTCTACTTAATTATTACTACTTTTTTCTTAATTGTTCAAACATCAAATTTGTATGCTTTTGATGTATCTCCAGTATTTAAGCATTACACAACGAAACAAGGGTTGTCTCAAAATGATGTTAATTGTATTTATCAAGATGTAAAAGGGCTTATTTGGATTGGTACTAATGATGGATTTAGTAGATTCGATGGCTATGAGTTTAAAAATTATAGAATGGATACTCATGGTCTACCTTCAAACCTTATTAATAATATTATCCAGGATAATTTCGGTAACTTATGGATAGGTTCAGCAGATGCGGGTTTATTTCGTTTTGATCTTACAACTGAAAAATTTACTTTTTTTTCAAATAATGAGGCTTCTCCAAAATTATTTACGGAGAATAATGTAGTTACATTAGTAAAAGATCACTCTGGCAATTTGTGGTTTGGTAATCTTAAAGGATTAAATAAAATCGCTTCTTCCTCTCTTCAAGATAATAATTTACTTGTAAATAAGTTTTATCATAATCCACATAATTCAGAAAGTATTCTCTCAAATCATATAACTGAACTATATGTTGACAAAAGAGGGAATTTATGGGTAGGAGGAAAAAAAGGTATACAGATACTTACAAATCCTAAAAAAAACAACGAATTCAGTATTTTTAAAAGCTTTACGAAAGATTTAGATAATAGTGTATTAGCGATCACTGAAGGGACAGAAGGTCTTCTTATTGCTTATTTTGATGGAATTTATGAGTTAACAGTAAATGATAAAAATAAAGGGATTGGTACATTTAAGAAATTGAGTGACATTAAAGCAGAGGCACTATTACAAGATCAAGATGAAGTAGTTTGGGCAGGAACGGGTCACGGATTATTTCGTTATCATCTTGAAAGAGAAAGTTATACACTTCAGCAAATTGATCACTTTAATAGTAATAATCACGAATCATTTGGAGCAAATATTATTACCTCAATTTATAAAGATCAACTTGGAGTAGTTTGGGTAGGAACAAATGGTAGTGGTATCAACAAATTCAATCCAAGAAGAAAAAAATTCAAACATTTAAAAAAAGGAACAGAACAAAATAACCTTACTTACAATAAAATAAGAGGTGTTTTTCAGGATGATCATGATAGAATTTGGATAGGCACTGAAGGTGGTGGCATTAATGTTATTGAAAATGGTAAAGTACAACCTATTGATATTGCTTTAAATAGTAAATCTCAAAATGTAGTTTATGCTATTGAACAATTTCAAGATAAAATGATATTCGGTATTGGATACCCTTTTAAAACCTTAGCAATACCCTGTAAAGATGCTACTAAACTAGAGGATAAATTGTTACAAAGTGTTTTTCATCCTCAAAATCATAATAATACTACTTTTGATATAGAAAATGATGGTGATTCTTTGCTATGGATGGCCACTTATGGTGGAGGATTAATTAGAGGTGTTGAGAAGGAAAATAAAATGTTTTGGTCTTTCCCTAAAATAATTGATAACGATAAAGAAGAAATCAATATAATACGTAGTTTAACTACTGATAAAAAAGGTAATTTATGGATAGGAACTAATGCGGGGTTAGTTTATTTACCAAGGGATGAGAAAATTAAAGAAAATCCTAATTTTAAAATTATCCAAAATAAATCCAATGACTCAAGTAGCTTAAGTTATAACTATGTTATGCCTATTTTTGAAGCTTCAAATGGTGAAATTTGGATTGGAACAATGGGTGGAGGTCTAAATATTATTCAAGCCAAAGGTATTGAAAAAAACACTATTATCTTTGATCACATTTCTACAGAAAATGGTTTACCAAGTAATGTGATAAAATCTATATTAGAAGATGATTACGGTAATTTATGGATAGCAAGTAATAGAGGGCTTTCTAAAATTAATTTAGAGACAAGATCAATTAAAAACTTTGACTTTTCGGATGGTCTGCAAGATGATGAATTTGGGGAACTTTCTGCTTTTAAATTAAAAAATGGAGAACTGTTATTTGGAGGTGTAAACGGTATTAATATCTTCAAACCTCATGAAATTATTGATGATAATACCATAGCTGATGTGATTTTTACTGAATTAAAAGTATTAAACACCAAAGTGAACATTTACGATGAATTTGATGGAAAAGTAATTTTAAATACTTCATTACAGACAACTGAAGAAATTGAATTGGAGTATAGTCATAATAGTTTTTCGGTAAAATTTGCTTCATTACATTTTGGTTCATCGGAAAATAATCATTACAAA
Source organism: Flammeovirga sp. AWQ4_249 (assembly GCF_056161045.1). Taxonomy (NCBI): domain Bacteria; kingdom Pseudomonadati; phylum Bacteroidota; class Cytophagia; order Cytophagales; family Flammeovirgaceae; genus Flammeovirga; species Flammeovirga sp. AWQ4_249. The sequence goes on along the minus strand of NZ_JBSWYJ010000009.1, from coordinate 168,851 downwards.
TATAAATTAGAAGGTTTCGACAAAGATTGGGTAATTGCTGATGCAGAACAACGAGAGGCAAAATACACCAATTTATCTCCAGGGGAATATACATTATACGTAAAAGCTTCCAATGGAGATAATATTTGGAACCCATCCCCTATTACTCTGAGTGTAAATGTACTTCCTCCGTTGTGGTTAAGTTGGTGGGCAAAAATTATTTACTTTATTTTATTAATAGGCATTATTGTATTCTTCTCAAGGTACTCTGTGATAACAGCTAGAAAGAAAGATCAGCTAGAAATGGAGAAGTTTGAAAGAGAAAAACTGGAAGATCTTAGTCAATTAAAACTTCAATTTTTTACTAATATCTCACATGAATTAAGAACGCCACTTACCTTAATTCATACGCCAATTGAACAACTTATTAAGAAAGGTAGTGCACTGTCTCAAACAGAAAAAGAGAAAAGTTACCAGTTGATATTCAAGAATGTACAACATTTAATGCGTTTAGTAAATCAGTTATTAGATTTTAGGAAAGTGGAGCAGGGACAGATGAAACTACATCTTTCGAGGGGGAATTGGTCTACTTTTCTAGATCAAGTGTACCATTCGTTTAAAGAATTTGCAGAGCATGAAAATATTCATTTTTCATATGAAGTATCTTCCAATAATATTCACGGTTATATGGACACGGATAAACTTGAAAAGATTTTATACAACCTATTATCTAATGCTTTCAAATTTACTTATGATGGTGAGATAAAGTTATTCTTAAAACAAGAAAACAATAAAGTTAAGATTGAATTACAAGATACTGGTATAGGTATCTCTGAGGAGAAATTGGATTATTTATTTAATAGATTCTATCAAGTATCTAACCTTAAAAAGGCAAAAAATAGAGGAACAGGTATCGGTTTAGCTTTCACAAAAAGCTTAGTAGACCTACACCATGGAGAGATAAGTGTTAAAAGTGAGATAAACAAAGGGACCACTTTCTTTTTAGAATTTCCAATTGATAAAGAGGCATATGATGGGGAAGATTTCAGTGATCTTGAAATCGGAAATTTAACTAATGAAGAAGTTAATGAGCACCATGAAGAAGATGAATTAGAGTTTGCGACTAAACCAAAAATTCTTGTTATCGATGATAACTTTTCCATAAGAGAAATGTTAAAAGGTATTCTTGAAGAGGAGTATGATGTAACAACTGCTGAAGATGGCCAAAAAGGATTAAAATTAGCAAAAGAAATAATGCCCAATTTAGTCCTATCAGATATTATGATGCCAATTATGGATGGCTATGAACTCACAAAAAATATTAGAGGAAATAAACAACTGTGTCATTTACCTATTATTTTACTTACTGCAAAAAACTCTGAGAACAGTAAATTAAAAGGTTATGAATATGGTGTAGATGCATATGTTACTAAACCTTTTAATTCAGATGTTTTATTAGCAAGAATTCATTCTCTAATTGAAAATAGAAAGAATCAGCAAAAGAAATTTAGAACTAAGGTTGATGTAAAACCTAGTGAAATCACTTACACTTCAATCGATGAAAAGTTCTTGAAAAAGTTAGTAGCTATTGTTGAGGAAAATATTTCAGATTCCGAATTTACAGTAGATAAATTAGCGTCTGAATATGGAGCAACTCCAATACGTCTAAACCAGAAATTAAAAGCATTGACTGGACAAACCGCTAAAGGCTTTATCAGAAATATTAGGTTGAAAAGGGCTGCTCAAATGTTAAAATTAGGTAGATTTAGTGTTAGTGATGTAACCTATGAGGTAGGCTTTAATGATCTGAAATATTTCAGAAATTGCTTCAAAAAGGAATTTGGCGTACCACCTTCGGCCTATTTGAAAGAAAATTTAGAAGAAACAGAAAATATTGATGTCATGGAAGAAATTGAGTTAAGTTAATTTTAACAGTATGTGGCATACAATATGCTGCATACTTTATTTTCATGGTTTATATCAATTACAATTTTTTAAGCATAAATTTTTTACTATATCATTAAATTAAAACATTCTATTCATCATTATATTAAGGCTATGAAAACTTATTAATAGAGAGGGGGTATTTTTTTTTAAACGACACATATCTTTCTATTTAAATTACAATTATTTTTTTCCCCCCTATTTTATAATAGTTTTTTCAACACTTGTAAGATTTTAACACTCTAGTTTTGAGTTGTCAATGAAAAATGAATTGAATTATAAACATTAGTATGTAGAGACTATGAGTTGTTATTTTACAAAAGCAAATCTATCCAAATACTTAGGAGTAACATTCTTCTTGGTATTGATCTCTTCTTTCCAGATTATGGCACAAGGCATTATTTTAAAAGGTAATGTGATTGATGAAGAGAATTCTCCTTTAATAGGAGCGTATGTAATCGTTAAAGGTACTTCAATAGGTACTGTAACTGATTTTAATGGAAATTTTGAATTAAAAGTTCCTAATAATGAAGGAACTTTGGTTATTTCTTCCATCAGTTATAAAACACAAGAGTTCACGATTGGTGACAGAACTACCTTTGATGTTGTTATGGCTTACGACCAAAAATCACTTGATGAAGTTATTGTAATTGGTTATGGTGAGCAAGAAAAAAGGGAAGTGACTGGTGCAATCACTCAAGTTAAATCTGAAGATTTAGATAAACTAGCTACTTCAGACATTGGTACAGCATTACAAGGGCAAATGGCTGGTGTAAGTGTAAGATCAGCAGGTGGTTCCCCAGGTGCAAATTCAACAATTACTATTAGAGGTGTGACCTCATTCCAAGATGGTGGTTCTGAGCCTTTGTATGTTGTTGATGGTGTTACTTACACGACTAATCCAAACATTTCTCCTCAAGAAATTCAATCTATAGAAGTCCTTAAAGATGGTGCATCTGCGGCAATTTATGGATCAAGAGCTTCAGCAGGTGTAATATTAATTACTACAAAGAGAGGTGAAAAAGGTTCGTTAAAAGTAAACTTTGATGGTTATTATGGTATTCAAAACATTACTTCTGGAGTCCCTTTAGCAAACACAGTAGAGTCGTTATATATTAATAATATAATTAACGATGGAAAAGAATCAGGAAAATTTAACCCACTTGAAACTGCTCCAAATGGTTTGTATTATAATACAGACTGGATGAAGGAATTACAGGTTGATAATGCACCTATTCAAAATTACAGTGTTAGATTATCTGGTGGATCTGAATATCTAACTTATAATATTACAGGGACAATTTTTGATCAGAAAGGTGTTTTGATCGGATCAGAATATGGTAGACAAACATTAAGAGCCAATACAACTTTCAAGAAAGATAAATTTAGACTCCAAGTGAATATGGGTCTGAATAATAGTCAGAAGAAAAACGAGCCATGGGCTTTACAATATGATGCCATTCGTCAAGCGCCTTACAGACCAGGTATTACTGCTGGAGGTACGGATTATGTTGTGCCAGGTTCTAACCCTGAGACTATGGGTCGATTCATTGGTAAATTAAATGAGGTAAATGAAACTGATGTAAATGGATATAACGGTAATGCTATTTTAAACTATGAATTATTTGATGGTTTCAAATTGAACGCCAATGTAGGTGGATCAGTTTCTAGAAACGAAAATAAATGGTTTAAACCGACATATTCAGTTTATAACGAGGATGGTGAATACTTATTAAATGCATCAAATCCTATATCTGAACTAAAATATAATGATTATGAGTATATAAGAACAATTCAAGAATATACAGCTACTTACAACAAGTCATTTGGTAAACATAAAGTCGGTTTTGTAGGGGGTGTTACTTTTGAATCAGCAAAAGCTAGTAAAATTTTTATCTATGGAGCAGATTTCCCAAGTAATTCAGCACAATCATTAGGTGCAGCAAATGAAATTAGAGCATCTGATGAACGTTATTCTGAAAATAGAAATATTGGTATGTTAGGTCGTATTCAATATAACTATGACAACCGTTACTTATTAAGTGCTTCAATTCGTAGAGACGGTTCATCTCGTTTCCACTCAGATAATAATTGGGGTACCTTCCCTTCAGTTTCTGCAGGATGGAATATATCAGAAGAAAAATTCTGGGAACCATTAAAAAAGGCCGTTTCAAACTTTAAAGTTAGATATGGTTATGGTGAAACAGGTAGTGATAAAGCAGGACAAGGTTTACAGAATTTAATGGCAGATCTTCCATACCAGTCTATCGTAACACCACAAGTAGATTATACTTTAGGCCGTGAAGGAAGTGATAATTTATATTACGGTTCTACTGCTCCTACTTTCGTAGATAAGTCTATCCAATGGGAAACAAACATCTCTCAAAACTTGGGTATAGATACAGAGTTTTTTGATGGTAGATTAACATTCTCAGCTGATATATATAAAGCAGAAAAACGAGATATGTTATTAGCTGTAACAATTCCTCCTTCTACGGGTGCAACTCCATCAAATAGTTATAATAGAGTATGGCAAAATGTAGGCAACCTTACAAACGAAGGGATAGAATTAGCTTTAGGATACAATAACCATATCGGAGATGTTCATTTTACAGTAAATGGTACTTTTACAAAAAATAATAACCGTGTTGTATCTCTTGCTCCTTCAATTGAATCTATTTCAGGAGGAGAACCTATAATGGTTAGAGGTAGTGAACCAACTACATTCTTAAAACCCGGCTTTACAGCAGGTTCATTCTTCTTAATTCCTACTGAAGGAACAATAAAAAATGAAGAAGAATTAAGCGCTTATCAAGAATTAGTACCAACGGCAAGATTAGGTGATCTTAAATATGTTGATGTGAATGGAAACGGTGAAATTGATCAGGGTGATAGACAATATATGGGAAGTGGAACACCTGAATGGGAAGCTGGTTTAAGTTTAAATGTTAGCTACAAAGGTTTTGATTTAGGAGTACAATTATTCGCTGCTTACGGTGCAAAAGTTTACAATGGTTCAAGAGCATATTCTTATTTAGTAAAAAGAAATAAAGAGTTAACAAATGCTTGGCAACCTGTTAATCCAACTTCTGAAATCCCAACTCCACGTGATGAAATTGAACACTATAATACACGTACTTTCTCGGATTACTTCCTTGAAGATGGTTCTTATTTAAGAATTCAGAACCTTTCTTTAGGTTACACATTCCCAGAGCGTTGGATGGAAAAAGTAAAAGTTAGAAACCTGAGAATATATGCAAGTGCTCAAAACCCTTTTACATTTACAAATTATAAAGGTTTTGATCCTGAAGTAGGTTCACAAAACATATTCTTAAGAGGTGTAGATAGAGGTAACTATCCAATATCTGCAATCTATAGAGGTGGTTTATCATTAGAGTTCTAAAAACTGTATTTGAAGTTATGAAATATATATCAAAATTAATTATTGGATTCTTACTCTCATCATCATTAATGAGTTGTAGTGATTACTTCAATGTAGAGAATCCAAACACAATTACAGAAGAATCTTTTTGGCAAAATGGAGAGGATGCTTTTAAAGGTTTAATGGCAACTTATAGTGCATTACAGCACTCTGGTTCCATGGGTGGTACAGCTGCGGCAAGTTTGCCTGTACGTTCTGACACTGGTAGACCAAATAACTGGAATGCCGGTGCTCAAGCTTTGCAAAAGTTGTCTTTCAATGACAATACGAATGTCGTAAAGGAAATGTGGTCAGACCTATATACAGGTATTCTAAGAGCTAATCAAGTAATTGAAAAACTACCTGAAATTGAAATGGACGAAACTGAAAAAGCACTTTACATTGCTGAAGCCCGCTTCTTAAGAGGAGTTTATTATTATTGGTTGTTTAGCTCTTACAACAAGGGTAATATTATCCTCCATCTTACCGTACCTTCTTCTAAAGAAGAATTTGCTAAACCACTTTCTGATAGAGAAGAAGTACTTGCAGTTATTCTTGATGATTTAAAATTTGCTCAAGAAAATTTACCTGAAACTTGGGATAAAGAAATGTTAGGTAGAGCCACTTGGGGTGCAGCAACTGCTTTTTTAGGACATGTTTATATAAATGAACATGATTATCAAAAAGCACATGACGAATACAAAAAGGTAATAGATCGAACAGACCTATATCAATTAACACCAGAAATTTCTTGGAACTTTGATATTGAACATGAATTTAATTCTGAATCTATTTTTGAGGTAGTATTCTCAGCAGTACAAAAAGCAGGTTCTACAGGCTATGTTGATGATGGTCCTACAGGTACTGAAGGTACTACTAGAGCAAGACAACTTGCACCTACAATCGCTGGTGGATGGAGAATTATCATGCCTTCATATTGGATGACAATGCAATTTAAAGAAGAAGAAATGGATATGAGCGATCCTCGTAATGCTGGAAGAGTTTATTCATTAAGAACTGAGGCATCCATTGCATTAGCAGATGACGGAACGACTTTCTATCAAAAGGAAGTAGAAAAAGCTGGGTTTAACAATAATGAAGCATCTTACTTAAGAAAGTATCAAAATCACTGGAGTGATAACGATGGTATGGGTGATATCGCTAACTCAGGTATTAATGAAAGAGTGATCAGATTAGCAGATATTTATCTGTTATATGCAGAATGTCTTTTAGAACTAAATGGTGATGGCGGAGTAAATGAAGCTGTTCAATTAATCAATAGAATTAGAGCTCGTTCTGGAGTTGTACAACTTGATCCAATCGATTATAATTCAAGATCTCTTATGGAGCATATTATGTGGCAAGAAAGACCACTTGAATTAATGTTCGAAGGACATGACACAAGATGGGTTGATTTAAGAAGATGGGGTAAAGTAAAAGAGCAGTATGAACGTCTTGCAGATATGGAGTTCATTATTGAAGAAAAAGTAATCAGATACGCAACCATTGATGATATAGGTACACCAACAGTAAAGGAATATGTTGAAGGTGCTGAATCTTATAATTCTGATGCTCATGATTACTTCCCTATTCCGGTAGATGAAGCATTAACTAATCCAAATATCGGGTCAACTAGTAATTAATCTTCTCTGAGAGTATAAACGATTAAACAAATGAAACAATTTAAAAATATATTAATCAGCGTATTTTCTGGTTTGTTGTTTATGACAGCCTGCCAGGAAGACGAGGTAATTCCTTATGGTGACTTTACTGATATTGCAATCTTTTCTCCTAAAGATGGTGGTGTAACTGTACAAGTTGAAGGTAGAGCATCTTTCGCAGATGGATCAAGAGGTACTTCTTCAAGAATGTGGTCAGTACCTTCTCCATCGTATTTCATTAACAATGAAGAATCTGAATTAACTGAGGAAATTGCACATATCCAATTTATGGAGGTAGGTAAAATCCCAGTTACATTACACTTAGAATTCCCTGATTCTACTTTAAATACAGATTCAGTAATGATGGTTACAGTACTTGATTCTATTACAACAGATATTGAAGTACTTGAAGTTGTGGGTAATTATGAAATGAATGGCGATAAGTACATCTTGGAAGCAGGGTCAATAATTTCAATGACAGATACAAGTTCTGGAAGTCCTGATACTTACGAGTGGATCTTAGAAGGTTTTGAAGGGCAATCATTTACTTCAAAAACAGTGCAAGCTCAATATAAAAAACTAGGTACTTATGATGTAACATTAGTATCTTCAAGAGTAACTCCATATGGACGTCCTGATACATTACACTTAGCTGATTTCATAGAGGTTGTTCCTTCTAGCCTACCAGTTGTTGTTACGTCTGTAAATGAAACTGCTGAAGGTGTAATTCAACTTCAATTCAGTAGAGAATTAGACCCACTTGGAGATGAACTTTCCAATTTTTCAGTAATGGTTAATGATGCACCAGCAACAATAACTTCTGTAAGGTTGAATGCTAATGATCCAAGTATCCTTGAAGTAACAACTGAAGAAGAACTTCTAAATTCTCAAACGGCAACAATAAGCTATAATGCTGATAATGGAGCGGTGAAGTCATCAGATTATGTTGATGTGGATACTTTTGAAAACCTTCCTGTTACAATATATGCATTGAACTTATTTACGTTGAATAATGATTTTGAATCAGGTGAAATTTTCCCTTTTGGAGCTCCTTACATAGAAAATGCTGCAGCAGGTGGAGCTGGATCACATGAAATTATTTCAGGTGGTGCGATTAGTGGTGATAACTCATTATATATTTCTATGGAAGAAAAATCAAAAATGTCATTCGCTTTAATTGATGGCTTCTTCCCTATTGAAAAAGATAAAGTTTATGCTTTCGAATTCTGGGTTAAGATAAATGAATCTCCAAAATTCGAAATGACAGTAAGGTTTATGCCTTCAGACTCATGGAGTGATGGTTATAAACAATGGATGGGTGACTGTTGTACCCCACAATTAAAATCTGAAAATCACGGTGAGTGGCAAAAAGTGACTATTCTAACGGACAAAGTTGCTCCTGCAGATTGGGAGCTTACTAAAATTCACTTTCAGCTATTTAGTGGAGCTGGTGGCCAAAGTAATCTACAAATCGACAATATGAGATTCTTTGAATATGAGGTAGGACCGACCGAGTAAAATAAAGAAAAATCTTTGAGCCAGTCTCTTCTAAAATTTATTATTGTACAGGGCATCTTTAATTAGATGTCCTGTCACTTTTTTTATAATAATTATTGAAAAATCTTTAATTAAATGCCTTGGGGCTATATTTTATAAATAATTACCCCCCTATTTTAAGAGAAATTTTACCCATATTTGATTTACTAAATCATCTATATTTGAAATATGAATTATTACTTATAAGCAGTCAATATGAAAAATTTTTATAAACCATTAAGCAAGATATTGGCTTGTGTTTCTATATTTTTTTATACAAATGAAACTACAGCACAAACTGCAATATCTATCGACTTTCAAACACAACGCTACTTGGATGATGTTTCTGAATTAGATCGTGAAAAGTATTTTAATATTCATATGATTCCTAACAAAGATCATACGGATGCTGATATGCAAGTATTAGAAGATTGGGGGGTAACACAAGGTAGATCATTCTGGGGTGCTTTTGGTCGATATAGAGAGTTTCTTAAAACGAATAAGATCTTCCCACAAGATTCTCAAATAGAGAAAGATGGTTTAAAAAATATTGAATATACAAAATCACAACATTTCTATAAGCATATAACACGTCAAATGGTGGTTACAGATCACCCTAGTGCCATGATTCATATGGGTATGGATACTGAAGAAGCAGGTCATTTTGCCGCTCATTACTTTAAGCATAATTATGAAGACCATCTAAGACCATTATACTACGAACCTGTAAACGAACCATATGTACATGCTGATGAATTTACAAATGATGGAGAATATACAGAAGGTGAAGTACGTAGAAAAACAGCTGAATATTTTAGGGATATAGGTAAAGCATTTAAAGAAGAAGGACTTGATACCAAAATTTTAGGGTATTCTTCTGCTTGGCCATCAATGGAACTTTGGGATTTTGGTCACTGGCAATCAAGAATGAAAATGTTTATGGATGTTGCAGGTGATTATGTAGATGGTATATCTACCCACCTTTATGATGGTATAAACGTTACCGGTCAAGCTACAGAAAGATCTGGTAGTAATGCTGATGCTATTCTCGATCTAATTGAAACATACAGTTTCATAAAGTGGGATTCTGTAAAAGATCATGCAATAACTGAGTACGGAGGAATTTCAAAAGGATACGAAGAAGGTTATTCTGATATTGAAAGTATTCAAACGGTACGCTCTATAAATCATTTAATTTTTGGTTTAATGGATAGAGAAGATAGAATGCTCATAACTATTCCATTTATAACAGGTAAATCTACATGGCATTACGGTAATAATTTTGAACCTTATGGAGCAGATTTATGGAAACCCGTAAAAGAATCTGTAGTGAATGGAAAAGCGACAGAATTTGAGTTTACTGAAAAAGAAAAATTTTATGATTTATGGGCAAATGTAAGTGGAAAAAGGGTAAGATGTTCATCTTCTAATCCAGATGTATTTGTTCAAGTATTTGTACAAGACACTAAGGCTTATATATGTTTAAATAATATAGCAGAAGATAATCAAGATGTAGAACTTCAATTTTTATCCTCACTAGGCGATATAAATGCCGTTAATAAAAGATCATTGAAGATCTATCAGAATGAACCTGCTGTATATATTGATGAAAATTTATCAAATTCCCCTTCAAAGGTGACTCTTGAATCTCATGAGACTGTTATTTTAACCTATGATTTACAAAGAGCAATCACTTTCAATAAAAAATCAATTCGAAAAGATTATTATTCTAAAACCTATATGCAAGAAATTGAAGTTGGTGAAACTTTAAAGTTTGATTTCAATAATATTTCAGGATTAACAAGTGAAGGAGAAGCACGTTTAAGAATGTCAATCGGAAGAAAACATGATGTATCGAAAAAACCAACTATAAAATTCAATGGTGTTAGTGTTAGTACACTAGATAATTGGAAAGGATATGATCAAGCTAATAGAGATGATTTCTTCGGTGCTATTGAAATACCAGTCCCATATCATTTAGTAAAGAAAAATAATACTGTAGAATTCAAATTCTCTGATGAAGGTGGAATGGTTTCTTCTGTTGTTCTTTCTGTGAATAGTATTGATAAAATCGGTAATAAAAGACCTTTTTTAGGTAATAAATTCGAATTGCCAACTACCATTGAAGCAGAAGATTTTGATTTAGGTGGTCAAAATGTAGGTTATTATTCTTTAGATAATAGCAATTCAACAAAGAGATATAGATTGAGTGAAGGTGTTAATATTCAAGACAGAGGTGAAGGTTATGAGATTGTATTAAATGAGAAGGAATGGACATCTTATTCTCTTTCCGTACCTGAAAACGCTGTCTATAATTTATCAGTTTCAGGTAGAGCATTAAATGAAAATGCTGCATTAGAAGTTACAGTAAATAATGAAGCACTTACAGAACCCCTAGTTTTATCTACTGATGGTATTAGTGAAACATCTATAGAATTACCTTCTGGTGATTACGCTATACAAATGATGGCTGATAAAGGAATGATTTCTATAGATAAATTTGAGTTGAGCAATGCACAAACACTTTCTGATGAAATATCTTTTACCTCAAACAATACTGAAGTAAAAGCAGGAGAAACTAATACTTTTGAAGTAGATTATACTACAAGTAAAAATAGAGATATTATCATAGAATTATGGGGAGATGCTTTTATGTTGGGACAAGTAAAAACTACGGTTGAAGCTGGGACATCAACGCTATCACTACCAATGTATGTTTTTGCAGAACCTTTAAACTATGAAAATCTAGAGGTAGTCGCTCGTATAGTAAATGTGAATAGTATGAACCCTGTTAGTATAGCAGAAGATGTTTTATTTGAATTTGAATATGATCCAATTTTAAGTTTAGAAAATGATCTGCTAGAGCACTATGCCCTCACAGTATTCCCTAACCCATCTTCTAATAATCAAAAGATGGGAATAAGAGGAAAAACACTCATTCATAAAATTGATATTATTGGTATGGATGGAAAAGTTTATGATCAGTTTAATTATTCAATTCCCAATAAAGAAGTGAATTTTAATTTAAAAGCCTCTTATCCCAAAGGAGTTTATCTGATAAAAGTATATGGAAACGAAAATAATTTCGTTAAAAAAATCATCATACAATAAAATGAGAATAGTAATTAAAACAATAAGGATACTTCTTTTTAGTAGTATCCTTATTTATTCGAATGTTTTTGCACAATCAACTCAAGAGTTAATACAAGCTAGAACAAAAATTGACATCAATGATCAATGGTCTTTTTTTAGAGGGGAATTAAGTGAAGAAGAAGTTACAGCTATAGATTTTAATGATGAGGCGTGGGAGAAAGTGAATGTACCTCATAGTATGAAACTATCTTCAAATGATTTAGATAATTGTCAAGATTCATCCTATCAGAAAACTTTCCACCGCTATATTGGCTGGTACAGGAAAACGTTAACTGTTGATGCAGGTGCTGATCAAAAAGTGTTTTTAGAATTTGAAGGTGCACATCAGCATACAAAATTATGGGTAAACGGAAAATTTGTAGGTGAAGATATGGTAAGTGGTTATACTCCATTCCATTTCGATGTGACAGATTTTATTCATAAGGATGGTAAAGAAAATAGTATTGTCCTTAGTGTAGATAATAGACTTAACCCTAATATTCCACCCGATGGTGATAGAAGAGACTATATTTTATTTAGTGGTTTATACAGAGATGTTTATTTAGTAGTGAAGAACCCTTTAAATATTACTTTTGATTGGGAAAGTAAATATGCAGGAGTTTACATCACTACACCTACTGTTTCTAGCTCTAATGCTACAGTAAATGTCAGAACTACAGTAAGAAATGAAAAAGATACTCAGGTGAAGGCAAAGGTTATTCAAAGAATAATTGATAAAGAAAATTATGTTATTGCTAAAGTAGAAAACAAACAAACAATTTATCCTACATCAGACTTCACCTTTCAACAAACAACAGGCATAACTGAAAATCTACATTTATGGTCAATAGATGACCCTTATTTATACAGAGTACAGACATTGGTTTATCAGGAAGATAAACTTATGGATATGGTTGAAAATCCATTAGGTGTAAGAAAGTTTGATTTCGTTGATGGAAAAGGGTTTTTATTGAATGGGGAAAATATTGAACTTGTTGGTGTAAATAAGCATCAGGCCTACCCTTTTATTGGAGATGCTGTACCGAATAGTTTACATCGGAAAGATGCTTTGCAATTCAAAGAAACAGGTTATAATGTTGTGAGACTTGCACATTATCCACATGATAATTCATTTATTGAAGCTTGTGATGAATTGGGAATTCTTTTAATTGAAGAGGCTCCATCATGGATTCACTTTGTAGAAGGAGAATGGTTTGATAACCTTGAACAAGCAACAAGAGTGATGATCAGAAACCACAGAAATCACCCTTCTATATTAATGTGGAGCGGGGGATTAAACCATAGAGGTCCTGTAGAAAGGTTACATTATGCTTGTAAAGAAGAAGATCCAACAAGAATGACAGGTTCCAATGGTGCTCCATGGACAGGCCCAGTACATTCAGGAATATGTGATATATATACACCAATGGATTACCAGAATATGCCGATTACCGAAGATGATTTTTCATTTTTATGTGAACATGGTTCTTCAGCAGATGCATTAACTAATCAGTTTGAAGTATCTAAATCTAAGGCTTCTGCTAATCGTTTTGGTGTGGCACTTTGGACTGCACATGATTATTTTTCTTTTCAAAAAGATTGGGGAATGCAAGTAAGAAGACCCTATTCAATATATAGAGTGCCAAATCCTGTAAATTATTGGTATAAGTCAGAAATGACAAAAACACCAATGGTATATATTGCTGATGAACGTGCTAGTACAGATCAGAAAGTAGTCATTTTTAGTAACTGTGATGAAGTAGCATTATACAATAATGGGAAATTAGTAGCTACACAAAAACCGGATACTGATCCTAATAGAAGATATTGTAATTCACCATCTTATACATTTAAATTAGAAGAAAAGAAAAGTGACTTACATGCTGTAGGTTATATTAGAGGTGTAGAAGTAGCAAAATATGATCTAAAGGAATATGGAAAAGCTTTTAAGTTAAAACTAGAAATTGAAGATCAGAATATGTCTATGCTAGCCAGCGGTTCGGATATGAGAATGGTTAGAGCTTATATACTTGATAAAGAAGGGAATCATGTAATTAATAATACCAGTGATGTTTCATTTACAATCGAAGGAGATGCTGTATTAATTAGTGAAAACAATATTGGAGCTAATCCTAATAAGGCTTATTGGGGTACAGCATCGATTATTTTAAGATCAACTCTAAAAGCTGGAAAATTTAAAATAACAGCAAAGGCAAAAGGCTTAAAGTCAGCGATAGTTGAAGGTGAAATTTTACCATATGACAGAAATGTTCGATCACAAACTATAAAAGAAGTATATGATTATCCTATAGTAAAAATAGACATGGGAGGAAATGATCAATTATTACAATTTGATTGGAATAGATGGGACGGTTCTCAAAATAATACCTACCATCTTACCGAATATAATAATGCTTCAATTACTGTAAATGCAGATAAAGATGAACTTGAATGGTCAACTGCTTTTGGTCTATTAGGTAATAAACCTTACCTAGCAATGGATGCAGTAAAAGTAAAGGGTGATGATCAATTGATCCTTACTTTTAAGGGGTTACCTAAAGGATGTTTTGAAGTAATTTCATACCATCATTCATTTAAAGTCTTGGCTAAAGTAAAAGGGAATGCCATTTTGGAAAAAAAGCTTAATACTTATCAGATTGGTGTTATTGATGCTAATGGTAAACGTAATGTTGTAGATGCGATTGAACCAACAAGTGGATCAAAATTACGAAATTTGTATCCTGCAAGTGCGAAATATAAATTATACTCAGACGGTGAATCAGAAATAAAGTTAATTATTCAAAATCATGCACAAGATGTTCCTGTGGTCTTAAACGGAATTGAATTAAGACAATTAACCTCTTCTGAAAACACTATAAAGAAAACATTATAACAGTAATTAATAATTTCATTTCATTATAGTTTTCCCACTATTTCTTTTAGAAGTAGTGGGATTTTTTATGAGATCTATACAATGTTTTCATTTTCAGCATAAAATTTATTATTAAAAATTACACCCCTCTTTTTACATGAAATTTATACCCATCAATTAATGTAGGTTAAGGTAAATTTAAGTATCAAAATGAAATGATTAAACCTTTTTTAATAGTTGTATTGAAATGAATAAATTTTTTAAAATAGCTAGTTGTCTAATACTAACATCAATTTCAATTTCTGTGAATGCACAAGAGGAGTTTATTTGGTTAGACCCTTATAGAGATACAGATGAAAGAATTGATGCCTTATTAAATGCTATGACTTTGGAAGAAAAAGCTTCTCAAATGGTTGATGTGAGTGAAGGAATTCCGAGGTTACAAATTCCAACATACAATTGGTGGAATGAGGCTTTACATGGTGTAGCTAGAAATGGAAGAGCAACGGTATTTCCTCAGGCAATTGGAATGGCAGCAAGTTTTGATAAAGAACTTATTAAAGATATAGCAACTGCAATTGGTAACGAAGCTAGAGCGAAGTTTTTAGTTGCTCAATCTATGGACAATAGATCTAGATATGCAGGTTTAACATTTTGGTCTCCAAATGTAAATATTTTCAGAGATCCTCGCTGGGGTCGAGGTCAGGAAACATATGGTGAAGACCCCTATTTATCAGGACAGATGGGCCTAAATTTTGTAAAAGGTTTACAAGGCGATCATGATAAATACCTAAGAGCAGCGGCATGTGCCAAACATTATGCTGTACATTCAGGCCCTGAAGAAGATAGACATGTTTTTGATGCATCTCCAACACTTCAAGATTTAAGAGAAACCTATTTGCCTGCATTTAAAACCTTAGTGGAAGAAGGAAAAGTAGAAGCTGTTATGGGTGCTTATAACAGAGTTTATGGTGATCCTGCTTGTGGAAGTGATCTATTACTAGAACAAATTTTAAGGAATGAATGGGGATTTGATGGACATGTGGTTTCTGATTGTGGTGCAATTAAAGATTTCTATGCTCATCATAAAGTATTTGAAACACCAGAAGAAGCAACTGCTGCAGCTATTTTAGCAGGAACAGACCTGAATTGTGGTAAGGTTTATAAAGAAAATATTGTAGCTGCTGTAAACAAAGGTTTAATTTCAGAAGATATTATTAATGAAAGAATGAAAAACCTTCTTTCAACAAGAATAAAATTAGGTTTACTTGATCCAGCAGAAATAAACTTATATAATAAAGTTAGCCCAGATACAGTAGAATGTTTGACTCATAGAAATTTAGCTTATCAAGCAGCATTAAAATCAATAGTTCTTTTGAAGAATGATGATAATGTTCTTCCACTAAATAAAAATATAAGAAGACTATATGTAGTTGGACCCAATGCCAATAATAGTGAAGTATTATTAGGGAATTACTTTGGTGTAAGTGGAAATATGACAAATATACTAGAAGGAATTGTAAGTAAAGTTAGTTTAGGTACTAGTATTAATTATAAACAGGGTATTATGCTTGATAGGCCAAATAATAATCCAATAGATTGGTCTACAGGTGAAGCTGCAGGAGCTGATGCATGTATAGCTGTTTTGGGAATTTCAGGATTAATTGAAGGTGAAGAAGGTGAAGCAATCGCTTCTTCTAGTAAAGGGGATAAGAATGATTTGAAACTTCCTAAAAATCAAATTGATTATCTGAAAAAAATCAGATCAAAATCTAATAAGCCACTCATCGTAATTATTACTGGAGGGAGTCCAATAAATCTAACTGAAATCGCTGATGTTGCAGATGCCATTTTATTTGCCTGGTATCCTGGACAAGAAGGAGGAAATGCTATAGGTGATATTGTTTTTGGTAATGCTTCACCATCTGGAAAACTGCCAATTACATTTCCAAAATCAATAGATCAACTCCCTGATTATGATGATTATTCTATGAAGGGTAGAACGTATAGATACATGGAAAAACAGCCTATGTATCCCTTTGGTTATGGAATGACATACACTAAATTTGACTACTCCCCTATTACTTTTTCTTCTGAAAAAATTAAAACAAAGGATTTATTAAAAGCAACTATTACAATTACAAACAAAGGTAATATTGAGGCTGAAGAAGTTGTTCAACTTTATCTTTCAGATTATGATGTAAAATTTAATGCTCCAAACTTTTCTTTAAAAGGATTTGAGAGAATTAACCTTAAAGCAGGAGAATCAAAAGAAATAGAATTTGTATTGAATCAAACTGACAGACAAATTTTTGATAATGAAGGTAAAGCAGTTGACCCTAAAGGTAAACTAACAGTATTGATTGGAAATGCTTCACCTATGCAGAGAAGCATTGAATTAGGTGCAGAATTTCAACGAAAAAGTGTGACTATAAAATAGCTGTGAAAGACACAGAATAGTTAAGAATGCAGGAGGCGACTTTTGTGCCTCCTGTTATTTATTTAATTCATTAGCGAAACATGAAAAATCTATTCATTTTTTTTGTCTTTTGTTCATTATTTTCATGTAATAATACCTCTAAGCCCAATGTAATTTTAGTTGTGGTTGATGATCAAGGATATGGTGATATTGCTGCTCATGGGAATAAAGTTATTGAAACTCCTAATATTGATCAATTACATAATGAAAGTACCCGTTTAACCAATTTTCATGTAAGCCCAACTTGTGCACCTACAAGAGCTTCAATTATGACAGGAAGATACGCTAATCGTGTTGGAGTTTGGCATACTGTTATGGGTAGATCTCTTTTGCGTGAAAAAGAGACTACTATTGCTGATATTTTTAAGCAAAATGGTTATTCAACAGCAATATATGGGAAATGGCACCTTGGTGATAATTACCCTTTTTCACCTCAATATAGAGGTTTTCAAGAATCTTTAACACATGGTGGTGGTGGTGTTGGTCAAACACCTGACTATTGGAATAATGATTATTTGGATGATGTATATCTTCGTAATGGAAAAGAAGAGTTAGTACAAGGGTATTGTACAGATGTATGGTTTAAAGAAGCACTTTCTTTTATCGAGATAAATAAAGAAAAACCATTTTTCTGTTATATCTCAACGAATGCCCCTCACTCTCCTTTAAATGTACCAGAAGAATATGTAAAACCTTATTTAGCAAAAGGGGAACCTTCTAACAGAGCTAAATTTTATGGTATGATTTCTAATGTAGATGAAAATTTAGGAACTCTAAGAGAAAAACTTAATGAGCTTCAAATTGAAGATAATACTATACTCATTTTTATGACCGATAATGGAACTGCTTATGGAGCAAGCTTCAAAAATGGTCAACTTAAAAGCGGTTATAATGCTGAAATGAAAGGGACAAAAGGAAGTCCTTATGAAGGTGGACATAGAGTTCCTTTTTTTATTCATTGGAAACAGGGTAAGTTATCAAAACCTCAAACGATTAATACCTTATCAGCTCACATTGATATACTTCCAACATTAATTAATTTGTGTGGTTTAAATTCACCAAATGCAATAGATTTTGATGGGAAAGACCTTACTCCTGTTTTTTATGGTGACAGTTCTTTAGGTGATAGAATCTTAATTGGAGATTCACAGCGCTTAGAATATCCTGAAAAGTGGAGAAATTCATATACTATGAAAGGATCTTGGAGATTAATTAATGGTAAGGAATTGTATAACGTAAAATCAGACCCTAGCCAGCAAATTAATGTTGCTAATAATAACCCTGAAATAGTTAAAGAGCTTAAAAGGGCTTATGAATTGAATTGGATTTCTCAGGAAGCATCTTTTAATGAATTTCCATATATCAAGTTAGGGTCTTCTTATGAACCTAATTCCGTTTTAACTGCTCATGATTGGCATGCTTCTGAGGAAAAAATGATTCCATGGAATCAAAAGTTAGTAAGAAAAGGAATTGCAGGAAATGGCGAATGGAGAGTTCATTTTTTAAAATCAGGGAAATATAAAATCTCTCTTAGGCGATATCCAAAAGAGTCAGGTTTAGGTATAAACTCAGTATCTCCAAAGCTCAATAGTAAATTCAAAAATTATATACTCCCAAAAGGAAAAGCTTTTTCAAGTAAAAGTGCAATACTAAAAATTGGTAGCAAAAGCTGGACGAAGCCAATTTCTGAGAATGATAAAGAAGTTGTTTTTGAAGTAGATATCAACGAAGGTGAAACAGTATTGAGTGCAACACTAATGTCTGACAACACTACTCAAGGAGCATATTATGCATATGTAAATAAAATATAAATTAGTAGATAAGAAATAATACCAATGGAAAAATATATACTATTACTTCTTTTATTATTAACCTTAGGTGCAAAAGCACAAAAAATAAAAGATCAGAGACCTAACATCATTTTCATTCTAACAGATGATCAACCGTATGATTATCTTAGTATTACAGGTAATAAGGTTATTAAAACTCCTCATATTGACAAATTGGCTGAAGAAGGAACATTATTTACCAATGCTCATGTGACCAGTCCTATTTGTATGCCGAGCAGAGTGTCTATTTTTATGTCTCAATTTGAAAGAAAACATAGCGTAAATTTCAATTCTGGGACAGCTTTATCGGAAGAGGCTTGGCAAAACTCCTACCCTATGTTAATGAGAGATGCTGGATACTTTACAGCGTATATTGGTAAAAATCATACTCCTATAGGTAAAAACGGCTATAATTCTGAAGTAATGGAAAATTCTTTTGATTATTTCTATGCCGGCCATCGTCATTTAGGGTTTTATCCAAAAGAGAGACATTCAATATTTAAAGGGGCAAAAAATGATACACAAATAGAAATCCTAGAAGAGGCCACTTTTGATGTGTTAGATAATAACGAATTTAGAATTCAGGAGGCTTTCAAATTCATGGATACGAGACCTAATGATAAGCCTTTCTTGATCAATATCTGTTTCAATTTACCACATGGGGCAAGTACCTCTTCAATGCAACAAAAAGAAAGTGATGATGCTATTTATAAGTCTCTTTTTAGAGATATCGAAATCCCACTTCCTGATAATTATGTTGCCAAAAAAGACATTAATTCACCCAAATTATCTTCTGAACTTTTACATGCTGAAGACAGGCAAGATATTTACAATCATGTCGATACTCCAGAAGGAACTAGAGAACGTTTAATTCGTCAATATCAAGCCATGGTTGGTATCGATCGGTTAGTAGGAAACCTACAGGCTAAACTGAAGAAAATGAAATTAGATAAAAATACAATAATAGTATTCTCTTCAGATCATGGATTATTAATGGGTCAATACGGATTAGGAGGTAAAGCATTATTGTATGAGTATTGTACAAAAGTGTCGACAATTATTTACGACCCTAGAATCCCTAAGAAAAAACGAATTCATCGAAATAATGCACTTGTTCAAAGCATTGATATAGCTCCTACTATCTTAAAAGCTGCAGAAATAGCAATTCCTAAAGCTTATCAAGGTAAAGATATTTCTTCATTGTTAACTACAGAAAAAGAAGTGAGAGAATATTTATTTACAGAAAATTTATGGTCAACTCAATTTGGAAACCCTAGGTGTGAAGCTGTTCAGAACAAAGAATGGAAATACATTAGGTATTACGCAAACAACAACTTTTCAGCAAATAAAAGAATTGAATATGCTAAAGCAATGGGAATGAATGTCAATAAAGTACTATATGGTATGACTGATAAAGAAATTCCTATTTATAGAAGCTATGTAGAAGGTCCACTGAATGGTGAAAAAGCGGTTTATGAGGAGTTATATCACCTATCTAACGACGAAGGTGAACTACATAATTTAGCAAATGACAAAAATTATAGTAAACAACTTGAAAAATTAAGAATAGCTTGGAAAAGAGAAATTAAGGTAGCTCGAGGTGAAGGTCAGCCACTTGTTGAAAGATTTACCACTGAGTCTACTCAAGAATATAAAACGAAAAATAAACCTATAATACACGATTAATTGAATAGGATTTAAAGAAATGAATAAATTAAAGAAATTAAGTTTTGGCGTGCTGTCTATTTTAGTAGCATGTTCTCAGCAATTGCCTCAAAAAGAGGTAAATAATTTAGAAGAAATAAGTTTTAATGATCATTGGAAATTTTCTAAAGGAGAGATAAACAATGGAATGGCATTAGACTTAAACGATGACAATTGGAGATTATTAGATTTGCCACACGACTGGGCAATTGAAGGTCCTTTTGATAATGCCTATAATGCACGTTGTGGAGGCCTTCCCTTTCATGGAGAAGCTTGGTACAGAAAGGATTTTAAGGTACCTGTTTCTATGACTGGAAAAAAAGCATTTATTCATTTTGAAGGAGTGATGAATAATGCCGAAGTTTATGTGAACGGTCAAAAAGTTGGTGAAAGACCTTATGGTTATATTGGTTTTGAATTAGATATGACTCCTTATATAAATTTTGGAGGTGAAAATACGATTGCCGTTAAATGTGCTCCTGAGGATTTAAGTTCTAGGTGGTATCCGGGAGCTGGAATTTACAGAGATGTTTGGTTAGAGTATAAAAACCCAATTCACATCGATTTTGATGGAACATTTGTAAAGACCCCTTCAATTTCAAAAGAAGAAGTAAAGATTCAGGTTGAGGTTGACTTAGTAAATACTTTAGAAGAGGAAGAAAATATCACACTGGAAACGATATTTTTTGATGCCAACGCTAATAAAGTTGGGAATATTTCCACAGAAGTTACATTGGCACCTAATGAAAAGAAAACATTCTCTCAAAAAGCAGCAATTTCTAATCCAGTATTATGGAAAATGAATGCTCCTCATCTTTATAAGGCAACAACTTTTGTAAAGCAGGGGAACCAAACACTCGATAAATATGAATCCACTTTTGGTGTAAGAACAGTAGAATTTTCTGCTAAAGAAGGTTTCCTATTAAATGGTGAGAGAATTCAATTACAAGGGGTTTGTTTACATCATGATCAAGGTCCATTAGGCACTGCTGTTAATAAAAGAGCAAAAGAACGACAGCTTCAGATTATGAAGGATATGGGAGTTAATGCTATAAGAACTAGTCATAACCCTCCTTCAAAAGTATTACTAGAATTGTGTGACCAAATGGGTTTAGTTGTCATTGATGAAGCCTTTGATAACTGGAGAATGGGTAAAGTAGAAAACGGCTACAATAAAGTGTGGGATGAATGGAGTGAAAGAGATCTAAGAGATTTAATTAGAAGAGATCGTAATCACCCATCAATCATAATGTGGAGTATAGGAAATGAAATTCTTGAACAAGGGAGAAAAGACGGTTGGAAAGAAACAAGACGATTAGCTCAAATTACAAAATCAGAAGATACTACTCGACCTGTAACAGCTGGTTTTAATTATCATCCAGCATCAATAGTTAATAAATTAGCACACGAATTAGATGTCGTAGGTTTTAACTATTTTCCGATGCGTTATGATAAAATCTTAGAAGAGCATCCAGATTGGGTCGTTTATGGTTCAGAGACCTCTTCATGTACAAGTTCGAGAGGATATTATGATCATCCGATCGAACCTAAAGTGACAGAAGGTTCAATGCAGGTAACTAGTTATGATTTAGTGGGGCCACCTTGGGCTTATCCTCCAGATTTAGAGTTTGATATGCTCGCTAAAAGTCCTAGAATTTTAGGAGAATTTATGTGGACAGGGTTTGATTATTTAGGAGAACCTACCCCATTCGGTGGAAAAGATAATTCAACAAATGGATATTGGAATGGAGATTGGCCAATTCATTCATCCTATTTTGGTGCAGCAGATTTATGTGGTTTTCCAAAAGATAGATACTTCTTATATCAAAGTCAATGGACAGATAAGCCAATGGTACATGTATTACCTCATTGGAATTGGGAAGGAAAAGAAGGAGAAATTATTCCAGTACATGCTTTTACAAATGCGGAGGAAGTAGAATTATTCGTTAATGGTAAATCATTTGGTAAAAAAGTGAAGGGAGTAGATTTAACTCCAATAAAAATGACACACAGAGACTGGAAGGAAGAAGGTCCATTAATGTCAAAATATCGATTAAATTGGGATGTACCTTACCAGGCTGGAACACTTGAAGTTGTCGCTTACACTAAGGGAAAGGAAGTTGCTCGTAAATTGATTAAAACAGCAGGTAAGCCGCATCATATTGTATTAGAAGGAGATAGAACTTTAATTGCAGCTGATGGTAAAGATTTATCCTATGTAACCGTTAAAGTAGTCGATAAAGATGGAAACTTTTGTTACAAAGCAAAAAATGACATAAAATTTACTGTTAATGGTGATGGAAACCTTGCAGGGGTCGGTAATGGTGATGCAGCATCATTAACTTCTTTACAAGGTGATCATATGGAAGTTTTTAATGGATTAGCATTAGCAATAATTAAAGGGAATAAAAATGCTCAAGAAGAAATAACTTTAACAGCAACTTCACAGGGTTTAGAAAGTGCTTCATTAACAATTTCGTTTCAAGCTTCACTCTAAAAATAGCAAACAATGAAAATATCAAAATTACTGATGATCCCTATAGCTATATTAGGTATAGGGTGTCAAAAAAAATACTTCTCAAACTGAAGAATAACTAAATGCTAAACCTAATATTATATTTGTATATATGGATGATTTGGGTTATGGTGATATTAGTGCTAATGGTTCTACTACTATCAATACCCCAAATATGGATGCCTTAGCAAATGGTGGTATCAATTTTAGTAATGGTTATGCAACCTCAGCAACTTGTACTCCTTCAAGATATGCGGCTTTCACAGGTGAATATCCTTGGAGAAAAAACGCAAGAATTTTACCAGGTTCTGCACCAATGTTAATTAGTACTAAGCAAATGACTTTGCCTAAAATGTTAAAAGCCCAAGGTTATGAAACAGCTATTACAGGTAAATGGCATTTAGGTTTAGGAACACATGATAAGAATTGGAATGAACATATTTCACCGGGTCCTAACGAAGTTGGTTTTGATTATTCTTACATCTTAGCAGCTACTCAGGATAGAGTTCCAACAGTATATATTGAAAACGGATATGTTGTAAACTTAGATAAGAGTGATTCTATTAAGATAGATTACAAAAAGAATTTTGAAGGTGAACCAACTGCTTTAACCAATCCAGAAATGGTAGAAATGAAGTGGCACCATGGTCATAATAATTCTATAGTGAATGGCATTCCAAGAATTGGTTTTATGAAAGGTGGTAAATCAGCTTTATGGAGTGATATAGACATGGCAGATCATTTCTTAGATAATGTAAAGAAGTATATCAAGGATAATGCAAAAACAGAAAAACCATTTTTCCTAACTTACACAATGCAGCAGCCCCATGTACCAAGAACACCTCACCCAAGATTTGTTGGTAAATCTGGTATGGGTCCTAGAGGTGACGTAATTATGGAAGCAGATTGGTGTATTGGTGAATTAATGAATACAATTAAAGAAAGTGGTATTGAAGATAATACACTTATTATTTTTACATCTGACAATGGTCCTGTCTTAAATGATGGGTATTATGATCAAGCTGTTGAATTAGCGGGTAACCACGATCCAAACGGTGGCTTAAGAGGTGGAAAATATTCATTATTCGACGCAGGGGCACATGTTCCTTTTATCACTTACTGGAAAGGAAAAATTCAGCCTGGAAAATCTTCTGCACTTGTTTGCCAAATTGATTTATTAAATTCGTTATCAGCTTTAGTGGGAAGTACAGTAAGAAGTGAAGATTCAGAAGATATTTTAAATGCCTTGTTAAATCATAAAGAGGAAGGTAGAGAATCCGTTATTTTGGAAGCAACAACAAGAACATCTTTCAGGAAAGGAGATTTTGTATTAATTCCTCCATACAAAGGTAAAAAGGTGAACATGGAAGTTAATATTGAATTAGGTAATGATGATGCAATTCAATTATATAATTTAAAACTAGATCCTACTCAGAAAAATAATTTGGCAAGTCAACAGCCAGAATTAACACAACAACTCCTTGAAGAATTTAAAAAACTTAGAGGTGATGGATATAAAAAGACCGAGAAATTAAAATTGATGTAGTCTAATATTCCTTTCTTTTAAATGAATGGAGTCTTTGATAAAAGGGCTCCATTTTTTTGTTCCACAAAATTAAACACTTAAATATTCTATTTTACAACCTATATTTTCTATATTTCACAATACTTTTTTACTAGAGTTGAAATAATTACTTATTTATTTAAGGGAATGACACTTCATTTTTTAAGGATATTTCTTTAAAAAATTACCCCCCGTAAAAGGGGATTTTTTTACACCCTATTTTTTAGTGTAAGAATTACATATTTGAAAAGTTGAAACACTTTTTTAACAAACTATTATTTAGTACGTGATGAAATATATTTACAATCTAAAGTCTCTCTTAAGTCTTTTTATGTTGCTATTCTCATTGGGCAACATTCAAGCTCAGACGCTTTCGGGGACTGGAACTGAAGAAGATCCATACATAGTAAACTCAAATGATGATTTAATTGAGTTATACTCAAATACTACTTATTGGTCAGGATACATATCACTAACAAGTGACTTAGATATGGACGGTCAAGTTTTCCATCCTATCGGTTACAAGCCAGCAGGTATTGATGCGATTACTTTTACGGGAACATTTAATGGTAATTTTCATGTAATCGAAAATTTAACTATTACACCACATGATGATAATGGAGACAATAGTTTAGGATTTATAGGTTATTCTCAAAATGGAACAATAAAGAACTTAGGAATACTAAACTTGAACTTTGATAGCCGTAGTTATGCAAGAGTTGGTGGAATTGTAGGGTTTGCACAAAACACAACTATTATAGATAGATGTTTTGTATTAGGTGGAAATATCACTGCTAATGGTAATATTGGTGGTATTGCAGGACAAATGGATGGACAATCTATTACTAACTGTATATCTAATATTACTTATGCCTCTAATGGATGGGGAAATGATACAGGTTTAGTAGGGAAAATTGATGCAATGTACCCTAACACTGTACTATCAACATCAATTAATTATGGTGATAACAGAGCTTTAATGCCTGATGGTAGAATAGGTGGTGCAGCTGATAGAGATTTCTCAGGTTTATATGCGATTCAAACCTCTACAAACGCAAATGAAAGTTCATATGTTACCGTACTTACATCAATGGAGATGACTGATGTAAATAATTTCCCAGATCTTGATTTTTCTGAAACTGGTGCATGGGAAATGAGAGAAAATTCATACCCTGTTCTTAAGGGTTTTCCTGCATCTGCATTTGCTTCTTTAAAGTCTTACACTCCTGTTCCACTTAAAATCACATCAAATGGTACCGATCCAATTGTAGGAGCAACTATTACAATTGATGGAACAGATTACACGACAGATGCAGAAGGTATGTCACCTGAATTACTTGATGAAGGTGTTTATGATTATACTGTTAATGCTGATGGCTATCAAGAGTATATGGGATCATTTACAATTGATGAAACCACAAGCCTAACTACAATTACTTTAGTACCTGCAGGAATTCCTACATATACTACATCAATCATTGTAAATAATAATAAAGGAGAATTATTAGAGGGTGCTGAGGTTTCAATTACCAATAATGATACATATACAGAAGAGGGAACTACAGATAGCAATGGAGAAGTAGCTTTTGAACTAATGGTTAATGGTACTTATGATGTATCAGTTACAAAAGCAATTCATGAAACATATACAGGTACGATTACTGTTGCTGATGCAAATGTAAATGAAACAATTACAATGACAGTAATAAATATTGCTCCTGTTGCAGTAGTACAATCTAACTTTTCAGTTGAATCAAACCAGTTAGTAACACTTGATGGTACTGCTTCTTATGATGAAAATAATGATGATTTAACTTATGATTGGACTGCTCCTGATGGAATAACACTATCTAGTACTACAGAAGGTATGCCTACTTTTACTGCACCTGCAGTAACTCAAAATACTAATTATACTTTTACACTAACTGTCAATGATGGAACGGTTACATCTGAAATAGCTTCAGTAACAGTAACTGTAAAAGAAAAAATTATTAATGGAGAAAATATCCTTGTTAATGGAAGCTTCGAAGAAGAACTAACAGTAGGTTGGATGGGAACAGCAGCTTATGAAAGATCTAATGAAATTGCTGGTGATGCATTAGGAGCATATAGTTTATATATAAACGAAGTAAATAGAATTGATGCCCTTGAGACAAGTGAGGATAGCCGTTTTGATCTTACTATAGGGAAAAGTTACACGTTAAGTGGTAGAGTAAGAGTAGATCAAATGGATGTACCAGTTTTCAATATCCGTTTAATTCCAAATGGTGAGTGGCCTGCTGATGGAAAAGATAACTACAAAATAGCTATTACAGATCCATCAATTGATTGGGGTGATTATTCAGTGACACTAGGTGAATGGTTATATTTTGAAAAAACATTATTAATTGATGAAGAATATACTAGCCAAGTAGTTTCAAATGGAGACATGGTAACGTCTAGAGTTTATTTTCAAAGCCCTAATGGAGCAAATGCTCAGATATACTTAGATGATTTTAAATTAATCGAAAATGATGTTGATTTAAATTTAAATGCAGGAGAAGATATTACAACAACTCCTGGAAGTACAATTAACTTAAATGCTTCAATTAACTCTTCTGATCCTTTTGTTTATACTTGGACTGCTACAGAAGGTGTAACACTTTCTTCTAATGATCAATTAAGTACTTCTGTTACTGTAGATGAAAACATTACTGAAGAGGTAAGTTATACACTATCTATTACAGCTACATTAGGTGAATTTAGTGTTTCTGATGAGGTTGTTGTTACTGTTTTGCCAAGTATGACTGCATCAGCAGGCGAAGACCAAAGTGTCGAAGCTGGAGAAATAGTAACTCTTGATGCTTCAGGTACCGAACCAGCACAATCAACTTTATTATGGACTGCTCCTGAAGGAATAGAACTTTCGGATGTAAATGCTGTGATGCCGACATTTACAGCGCCAACTGTTGCTGTCAGCACTACCTATACTTTTACTTTAACAGCTTCACTAGGTGAACAAAGTGAAATGGATGAAGTAATCATAACAGTAAATCCAAGTACAATTCCGGTTGCAGATGCTGGTGAAAATCAAACGGTTTTTGTGGGCAATTTAGTTACTTTAGATGGTTCTAATTCAATGGCTCAAACAGCAAACGAATTAGTATACAACTGGGTAGCTCCTGAGGGAATTGAGTTATCAGATGCAACAATAGCAATGCCTACTTTCACAGCTCCATTTGTTGAAGATCCAACTGATTTCGAATTTACATTAACAGTAACTGATGGTGATCAAACTTCAGCAGTAGCTACAGTTGTAATTACAGTGATGAGATCTGGTATCTTAGGTAATGAAATTATTGTTAACGGTGGATTTGAAGAGGAATTAACAGTAGGTTGGTCAGGTTTAGGGAGCTATACACGTTCAGACGTAGTTAGTGAAGATTCTGAGGGAAGCTCTAGTTTATTCATTGAAGAAGCAGGAAGAGTAGATGCAGTACAAACCAATGAGGAAAGCTTCTTTGATATTAAAATTGGAAGTCATTATAAATTAAGCGGTAGATTCAGAATAGACCAAATGGAAGTTCCTGTGTTTAATATTAGAATAATGCCTGATGGTGAATGGCCAGCTCCTGAAGTTGATAATTATAAAGTAGCATTTACTAATGAAGGGATTACTTGGGGTGATGTTACCGTAAGAATTGGTGAATGGATTTATTTTGAGAAAACGATTCTTTTTGATGAAGCTTATACTGTTCAAGATGTTGCAGTAGGTGATGCAATAACGTCTAAATTATACATGCAAAGTCCAGATAATGCAAACATCATTGCTTATCTTGATGATTTTAGTTTAGTGGAAAGTGGAATTGATTTTGAGCTAACTTTAGGAGATGATTTTTCTGTATTGCCAGGTATGACCGTTGATCTTATTGGATCACATAATTCATCAAGTGACTTTACTTATACTTGGGTAGCACCTGAAGGTATCACATTATCAAATTCAGATCAATTAGCGACTTCATTTGTAGCGCCTTCTGATATTACAGAAGAAACTAGTTATACATTTACTCTAACAGCAACATTGGGAGAATATTCTACTACTGAATCAGTTACAGTAACTGTTCTTCCTTCAATAACTGCTAGTGCTGGAGAAGACCAAGAAGTTGATGCGGGTGATTATGTAATGTTAGATGCAACAGGTACGATGCCTTCTCAAGCAACTTTAGTTTGGACAGTCCCAGAAGAAATTGAATTGTCAGATGTAAATGGTATTACTCCTACTTTTACAGCTCCAATTGTAAGTGAAATAACAGAATTTACACTAACATTAACAGCTACTTTAGGAGAAATATCTGCTACAGATGAAGTGGTGATTACTGTTAACCCTAGTGTTATACCAATTGCAAATGCAGGAAATGATAGAGTGGCTTACGTGGGCGGTTTGGTAACTTTGGATGCTTCAAACTCAATTAGTCAAACTGATGGAGCATTAACTTATAATTGGAAGGCCCCTGAAGGAATAACACTTTCAGATGCGTCTTCTTCTATGCCTACTTTTATTGCTCCTGAAGTTGAAGAACCCACTGATTTTGTTTTCAATTTAACAGTAAGTGATGGTACTAATACTTCACCTGAAGTAAGCGTAACAATCACAGTAATGAATTCATACTTAAGTGGTGAAGAATTAATTATAAACGGTGGATTTGAAGAGGAATTAACAGTAGGTTGGTCAGGCTTAACGAACTACACACGTTCAGATGTGGTCAGTGAAGATTCTGAAGGAAGCTCTAGCTTATACATTGAAGAACCAGGAAGAGTAGATGCAGTACAAACCAATGAGGAAAGCTTCTTTGATATTAAAATTGGTAGTCAATATACTTTAAGTGGAAGGTTCAAGGTAGATCAAATGGATGCTGCTGTTTTTAGTATGAGAGTTATGCCTGATGGTGAATGGCCAGCTAATGGAGCAGATAATTACAAAGTTTCCATAACAAATGAAGGTATTACTTGGGGTGATGTTAATGTAAGAATTGGTGAATGGGTATATTTTGAAAAAACAATTCTTTTTGATGAAGCATATACTATCCAAGATGTTGCAATAGGTGATACAATTGCTTCAAGATTATACTTGCAAAGTCCAGAAAATGCTAATATCATCGCCTATCTTGACGATATTTCATTAACGGAATATAACATTGATTTTATGGTAGATTTAGAAGAAGAGATAAGTGTTAAAACTGGTGAAACAGTAGAGCTGTCAGCTACTCATAATTCTTCAAATGAATTTACTTACACTTGGGAAGCTCCTGAAGAATTAATGTTATCAGCTTCTGAAGGAGAAACTGTTTCAATTACAGCTCCTAGTGATATAGAAGATGTTACAGAGTATGTAGTTACTTTAATACTTCAAAGTGGAGATTTTACAGCAACAAAAGAAATAACTGTCACTGTTGTTCCTGGTGTTACAGCCAATGCAGGGGAAGATCAATCAGTACAAGCAGGTACAGAAGTTCAATTAGATGCTTCAGCTTCCGCTCCTTCAAATGCTGAATTTATGTGGATTGCTCCTGAAGGAATAACTTTATCAGATGTTACGGCAATTATGCCAACTTTCATGGCTCCTGAAGTAGCAGATGAAACAGAATATCAAATTGTTCTAAATGTAACAGTAGATGGATTAGTAGTTTCTGATACAGTAACAGTTACTGTTTTCCCAGCTCTTACTGCTAATGCAGGGGAAGATCAAGTAGTATTCATTGATCAAGTAGTAACTTTAGATGGTTCAGGAACGGTACCTTCAAGTGCGGACTTAACTTGGACTGCTCCAGAAGGAATTACATTATCTGACTTAAACGTAGCAATGCCGACGTTTACTGCACCTGATGTTACAGAAGAAACTGAATTAACTTTTGTTCTTACTGCCAATTACGATGGTGAAACGGCAACCGATGAAGTGACAATTACAGTTATGGCATCACGTTTACCAGTAGCTAATGCAGGAGAAGATCTAACAGTGAATATAGGTGATGAAGTAACTTTAGATGCCTCTGCTTCTACTCCAACCAAGGCAATCTTGGAATGGGTAGCGCCAGAATCTATTGAGCTATCAGATGTTAATGCAATTAACCCAACATTCATAGCTCCATCAGTTGAAGTGGATACTGAATTTATGTTTATATTGAAGGTGACAATTGATAATAATACTGTTTTAGACGATGTGATTGTGACAGTATTAGCTGAAGAAAGTGTTCCAACTTCAATTGACTCAGAGTTATTATCGTTAGCTGTTTATCCTAATCCAGCGCAAGAATTGATCACGATAAAGACTGCTGAAAAAGCTACAGTAATTATTGTTGATCTAAACGGAAGAGTTTTAAAACAACAAGAATTAATTCAAGGTACTCATAAGATGAATATTTCAGATTTAAATACTGGAGTTTATATACTTCAAGCAATTTCTGGAGAAACATCTCAAAGTGTTCGTTTGATTAAGAATTAATAAATAAGCGATATTTCATTAAATGAATATGAATAATTTTAATATACCGGGGTTTATGACCTCGGTATATTTTTTTTACCCCCCCTGTGGTCTTATTAAATATATTTTACCCCACTAAATTGAAAGATTTATTCTTCACCTCCATCACGGAACCTCATTACATTAGTACAATAATTATTACTTATCAACTAAAAACTTTTGTACTGCATCCAATTTTTTTTTTAAAAAAGATCTTGTAGTTCAGGAGTTTATTCTTTTGGTTATTACTTATGAGCAATTCTACAGACAAGTGGCAAAAACCATTTTATCTTCTGATTACTATTAGTCTGATTTTTCAGCATAACTTATTATTTGGGCAGACTAATGTTGAAATAAATACAGAAGTTCAGAGATACATTGGAGATGTATCTTATTTAGAAAGAAATAAATTTTTTAATCTTCATTCTAATTCAAATGATCAAGATTTATTTCAATTTTATGAAGAGTACAATGCCTATCCAAGTAGAGGTTTTTGGGGGCCATTTTCATATTCTAAAAACCGAGGAAATAATCTTGGTCAATACCCAAGCTTTAAAGCAACTAATGATAATGTAAAAAATGTAAGTCGTTTTGTAGCCACAGAACATCCACGAAGTTTATTTTATGATGGAATAAATGCAAACGAAGCGGGTGATTGGGTAGTGAATTACTACAGTGCATGGGTGAATGATAATGAGAGGCCTATGTTTTTTGAACCTATGAATGAACCTTTTGTACATGCTGTAGATTTTTATGAAGGAAATTGGATTTCAGAAGAAGAAGACCGAATAAAAAGACAAATGGCGGAAGTATTTAATACAATTGGTGCAAAAATACATAATGCTCCAGCGTTGTCGAATATGAAAGTAATTGGTTATTCAGCAGCATGGCCATCAATGGAATTAAGAAACTTTTCTCATTGGGATGAAAACATGAAAATGTTTATGGATGTTGCTGGTGACAATATGGATGCCTTTGCCACTCATTTGTATGATGGGGTAAATGTAACAGGCCAGAATAATTTACGCTCAGGAAGTAACTCTGAAGCAATTTTAGATTTAATTGAAACCTACAGTTACAATAAGTGGAATTTAGTAAAACCTCATGCATTAACAGAATACGGAGGTATAACTAGAGGTTTTAGCGAAGGTTATAGCGATTTAGAAAGCATTCAAACAGTGAGGAGTATTAACCATATGCTTTTTAATTTTCTTGATCGCGAAAATGTTATTGATATCTCCATCCCTTTTATTACAGATAAATCAACTTGGCATCTTACTGCAGAAAATAACTACCAACCTTATGGTGCAGCTTTATTTATACCAACTAATATTGGAGAAGCAAATGTAGAAGCTTGGGAGTTCTCTCCTAAAATATATTTTTATGAATTATGGAAAGATGTAAATGGAAAAAGACTTCAAATAACTTCTGATAATCCAGATGTTCAGGTACAATGTTTTAATGATGAAAATATTATATATGTTGCATTTAATAATCTTAGTGAAGAAGAGGAATCTATAAATCTTTCATTTATAAATAACCTTGAAAATATCACGTCATTATCTAAAAAATCACTTAAGATTTATGATGAATTAAACCCTGAATTTACCATCACAAATGAAGAAATAGATTTAAATACTTTAGCCTTAATTCCAGGTGAAACTGTTCTATTAACTTATACTTTACAATCATCTCTAGAAATTAATGAAGTTTTAAGGGAAACAAAATATTACACTTCAACGCATCTTCAACCAATCTTGGCTAATAACTCACTGAAATTCAATTTTGATAACGTTATCACTACTAATGCTAATTTTGCTACTATACAAATGGGAATTGGTAGAAAACACAAAAAATCAAAAACTCCAGTTATTACAGTGAATGGTACAGAGGTATTATGTCCAAATAATTGGAAAGGTTCAGATCAATCAAATAGAGATGATTTTTTTGGAGTAATAGAGATTCCTTTTGATGTGTCTTTATTACAAACCTCTAATGAAATAAGTATTACTTTTCCCGATAATGATGGTCATGTGAGTTCAGTTATATTAGAAGTACATAACTTAGAAGCACCCACAACACAAGTAGATGATATAGGTATCATCTCCCCTTTAACAGAAGTGTTAAGTGGAAATTCAGTTACTATTAATTTATCATATAGTGCTACACAATCAAGAGACGTGGTTGTAGAATTTTGGTCTGCAGATGCATGGTTGGGAGAAGCTCGTCAAACGGTAGAGGCAGGAGAAGATTCAGTATCATTAAATATTCAATTTACTAATGAAATAGTAGTTGGTGATGGGTATATAATTAAAGCAAGTATACGACCTGTTGGAACTGATTGGACTGAGAATATAAGCAGAGATCAAATTAATGATATCATGGTAGTAAGTGAACTAACTGGTGATATTGAAGAAGAGGAAGAGGAGGATAATGAATCTAATCCTTTATTTACCATCAATTTGACCTTTACTGATGAAAGTCAATCACCAATAAAAGATGTAGAACTTAACTTTCATGATGATTCTTTGTCTTTTCAATCTGATATAAATGGACAAATTAAAATTGATAGTTTAGTTTCAAATAATTATCATTTAGTTGCCGAAAAAGAAGGTTATAATACAATTGATACTTTATTAGAAATTACAAACGCTGATATTGATATCACTTTAGTATTAGTACTTGAAGAAGTCGAAATTGAGGAAATTACTTTAATTGCTGATGCAGGTGAAGATCAGACAGTTTATAGTGGTGAAGAAGTAACCTTTGATGGAAGTAATTCTTCCCCTAACGATGTAAGTTATTTATGGCTTTCTAATGACGGATTGAGTTTTCCAAATAATAATGCCTCTACTTTTTCTTTTATTGCTCCAGAAGTAGAAGAAGAAAAATCTTTTACTTTCAGATTAACTATTAGTAAAGATACTATTAGTGCTTTTGATGAGGTAATATTAAATGTTATCCCTAATATAGAAGAGCCTAATTCTATTGATGACTTACAATCACTTTATTCCATATATCCTAACCCTGTTATTTCAGAATTAATTATTGACACCTCATCATCTAGTCAACTATATATATATGATTTAGTCGGAAATAGTGTCTTCAATTATAAACTAAAAACAGGTATTAATAAGTTGGATTTAAGTGGTTTAACTAAGGGTATGTATATTGTTTCAATGGAAAATGGACAAAGTATATACAGTAAAAAACTTTTTAAAATGTAAAATATTTTCACTTTATGATAATATGGAATACTTAGGCATTTTGTCTAAGTATTTTTTTTCTATAATAAATAATTACCCCCCATTTTTCATGCAAAAAATTAGCCTGATGTTTTAGGATATGAAAGTAATTTAGCACTGATAATCAATAATAAATTTCTAAAACTAACGCTTATTCAACCCTTTCAGGATTGTCAAAGCTAAACTATTAATTATGAAAAGAATTATACTTAACATTAATCTACTTCTACTCACTATTCTATTTGGACTGCAGAATAATATTCATGCACAAGAGGAATGCGAGAAAACAGTATTTATTGAAAACGACGGTTATGTTGTTTTTGAAGCAGAAAACACTACACTTAACAGTTTCTGGAAAGTGAATAACTCATTTTCAGAAGATGCTTTGGGTGAAGGTCATATAGAATTCCAAGGTAATAATAGTTATGGGTCGGTGAATGAAGAAACCATTTTAACATACAAGATTCAAATTAATACACCCGGAACTTACCAAGTAAAATGGCGTTCACGAAACGGTAAAAACGCTGCAAAGTTTGATGAAGAAAACGATAGTTGGTTAATGGTTAATGCTTCAGATTTCTATGGTATTAAAAACGCAACAGGACAAAAGGTGAATAGCAATAATCATTTTATGAAAATGTGGATTCAGGATATTAATAACTGGTCATGGAATTGCTTTGGAGAGCACGGAGGTGTAAATGGTTTAAATGTTTTTGCAGAGTTTGACGTTCCTGGTGTATATGAAATTAAAGTAGCCGGTAGATCAAAGTTTCACCCTATTGATAGAATAGCTTTATATATGGCTGGAAAAGGAGGCACTGCCATGGCAAATTCAACCGTGGTAGCTGAATTAGAATGTGAAGATGAAGCTTTTAAGGAATATGCAGCAGAAAGGAACTATGGTATTAAGCAATTAGATAATTCAATTATTATAGATGGAGAATTAGATGATTTATGGAGTTATGTAGAAGAGCAAGTTGGTAATTATGAAGCAAATGAAGAAGAGATATCTCCACATACAGATTTCAATTTTAAATTTAAATTGGCATATGATGCTGACTATTTATATCTTTTAGCTGATGTTGTTGATGAGAATTTACAAGAAGTTTACCAGGAATCAGATAGAGAAAGTGGTGATGCAATAGAACTGTATTTTAATATTGATAACCAACATAACGATAATGGTTCATATGATGATAATGACCTAATGTTAAGGCTTTATTATGGTGCAATTGATGGTTTTTATAAGTATGAAGGGAATTGGAAAACAAATACTAGTGATCTTAAATATATTACTAAATCGAAAAGAGGAGGTTATATTTTAGAAGCCAAAATACCTTGGGATGGTGTATTAACAGAGTATAGCAATCTAGAGAATTTAAAACTAGGATTTGAGATCTCTGCTTTAGATAGAGATACTAATTTAGCTGTTGAAAACCAATTACATTGGGCTAATGGGACAGGTATTAATACAGCAATTGAAGATACAAGGAAATTTGGTACTATTGAACTATTGGAATGGAGCTACCTGTACCCTTTTAAAACAGATTGGGAAGTTATTCATGTGGATAGTGAAGATAATATTGGAGTTGCCGATAGAGCAATAGATGATGACATGGCTACGTTTTGGCACACTGAATGGAGAGAAAGAAAAGCCCCTCTTCCTCATGAAATTCAGATTGATATGAAACAAGAATATGCTATTGAAGAATTACATTATTATAACAGACAAGATGAATATGGACCCAATGGTGCAATTGGAGATTATGAGGTCTATATAAGTAATGATAGTAATGAATGGGGAACTCCTGTAGCAAATGGTACTTTAGATTGGGGAGATAATTTAACTGAAAACTATAAAGTATTGCAAAAAATAGAGTTTACAGAAGTAGCTAAGGGTAGATTTTTAAAAATTGTAGCCTTATCAGAAATCCAAAATGATACTGAAGTTCCTTTTACTGCTGCAGCGGAGTTTTATATAGTAACTGCTGAAGAGGAAGAGGATGAAATAAATGATGAGGTTACTTCCAACTCGTTGGCTTCAGAATTAAAAATGAAAATTTACCCAAATCCATCAGCTGATAAAGTGATGATAAATGGTTTATCAAATTTGACTGAATATAGAATATATGACATGCAGCTTAAGTTAGTTTTAGAGGGTTATTTACCTAAAGGGGATAATTTAATCTCCATTCGATCTTTAAATAAAGGCATGCACTTAATTCAATTTAAAACAGATAAAGGTATTATAACAAAGAAAATCATTAAGAAATAATAGAACTAAAAAAGGATAGGAATTGAAGATTTCCTATCCTTTTTTAGTTTAAACAACCGATGTATAAATATATTACAAGCTTTTATTTGTTAGCTCAATTTTAAAAACATACGCATGATTGCAAGGCTTTTTAATCGGTAATTGAATGCTCAGATCATTGAGGTTTCTACTCCATTTTAGCTTATCATTATTACCTATAAGTGTTATTTTTTTATTTGATTTTGCTCTAATAAATCTTTTTTTTGGCCTAGACTATTTATTTTTAACATATCATTTTTTGGCCAGTCAAGAGCAATAGCATAAAGATAATTCTCCTTTGTTGTGAATCTAATATCTTCTGCAACTGCCTCCAAATTTTTAAATTCACTCAAATGTCCTTCTTTAATATCTTGAGGTCCTTCCCCATAGATAACCCATGGTCTAGTGTCATAAATAGCTTCTCCATTTAAAGCAAGCCACTTTCCCATTTCTTTTAAACGGTGAACAACTTCTGTAGGAATTTCACCATTTGCTTTAGGTGGAATATTTAACAGTACAGCACCATTTTTGGATACAACATCAACTAAGAAATCAATTAAACGATTCGTTGATTTATATTTTGGATCATCGATATGGCACCAAGCTTTCCAATCAATTGAATCGTCCGTTAACCATACAAAAGGCTGTTTATCTTTCATTCTTGAACGTTCCAAATCTAATACTGCAGTGCCTTCCTTTAAATCGTTAAATTTATAAGTACACACCACTTCCTTTCCCCATTTTTGAGCATTATTATAATAATTGGCTAGAAATTTTTTACGGTAATTTTCACCGATAATATCCATTCTATTATCAAACCAAATGATATCAGGCTCATATTTAAGCATTAGTTCATCTAATCTAGCTAACCAGTCTTCATTAAACTGTTTATTGGGTAGTGGATTACTTTTCGTTTTAGCCATATTGAATGTCCCATAGGGTGTATATGGGCCGTATAAACCCTCATATTCTTTAAGGCTAGCATCAGTAGTTTCATCCCAAGTTGGATACCAGGCATACATCCAGTGCCTATGATAAGTAGCGATAAATTTCATATCATATTTTTTAACAGCTTTTGCCATCTCCCCTACTATATCTTTTTTGGGGCCCATTTCCTTCGCATCCCAATGTGTTAAATCACTATCCCACATTGCGAAACCATCAGCATGTTCTGCAACAGGGCCTGCAAACTGTGCTCCTGCCTCTTTAAACAACTTAGCCCATTCGTCTGCATTAAACTTCTCACCTGTAAAAAGAGGTATGAAATCTTTGTATCCAAACTCACTTAAAGGAGCATATTTTTTTTCATGGTATTCTCTTATTTTACTACCTTTCTCATACATATAATGTGAATACCATTCTGTTTCATAGGCGGGCACAGCGTAAGGGCCCCAATGAAAATATATGCCAAATTTTGTATTTTTCCACCATTCAGGTACTTCATATTGACTTAAAGATTCCCAATTGGCATCATATTTATAAATGGAAGATTTTTTAATATTGTTACTAGCACAACCTGTAATGAGCAAGCTCAATACTGATGCTTTTATATATTAATATATCATCTATTAGATATTTATAATGCAATACGATTAAATTTTAAATCTTTTATATTCATCAAAAAACCATTTGAACCTTTAAAAACAATATAAATTTTTGTTCTTTGATTAATATTTGTATCTATATTTTTAGTAATAGAAGACCATTTTTGCCATCCTCCTGTATTGGGTATCGTTAGTGAGGAAATTAACTCTCCATCTATTTGATTTTTTCTGATTTCAATTATGCCCCCTTCTTTAGGTGTGGCGATACCTATAGTTATACTTTTTGGAGATTCTGAAAATTGGAGATTGCTAAAAACTAAATAATCACCATTATCAATATACCCTACGTTTTTACCACCAAGCTTACAAGGTTCACTCAATGTGCCTTGTTGATCAGAACAATTAATAGCTTGAATATTAGAGAAAGCATCATACACTTTGTTTGCTTTTTCTGAAGTGAAGCTAATTACATCTCCATGTTTTAATTTAGGTAACACTTCATAAGTATCCCCATTGACATGTAAATGACCCTTAGTATTTCCATTATTTACTTCTCTAATTTTTAATTTATTAAAAACTTTTGTGTTGAATAACTTTCCCTTATTAGATGTAACCTCAATGCTATGATTAAATTTATCCTCCAGCTCAATATCTACTGTTTTATTGATCAATACATTTTTTTTTGAGATACATTGAATCCAATCCAATTGTAGGTTTTCAGTGTTACCCTCAAAGTTGAAAGTTAGATTTTGTAATCCTTCGGGTTGGAACAAAACAGCTGTTTTTATCAACCTCCATTCACCTTCTTTCATTGCCGGAACCTTAAATTGAGCAAACATCGAATTATTTATAGTGATATCAATTGAGGCTTTTTGAGTTGAACTTACCCATAATGCTACATATGGATATTTATATTTCTCAAAATCAATATCATTTATCTTTATCATAGATTGTTCTGAAATATTCTTAACAATCCAATTAGGCGTTAATTCATCTGTTTTTGAAATAGATACATCTTTGACTTCAGAGTATTTATCAACTTGTATTGGGTCTTTTGCATATAGTTTAGCAATTCCTCTTTGTGTAGCTTTAATTTCAGGTATTAGTCCATTTTCATCAAATTGAATTCTATCTGCACACATAGACCTTCTATGTTTATTACCTGAGATATCCATATGATGATAAAACAATAACCACTCATTTTTATACTCTACAAATGAATGATGATTAGTCCAACAACCGTCTTTCCAACCTTCTAAGACTTTTCCTTGATATTTAAAAGGACCTCTGGGGCTATCACCAATAGCATAAGCAATCTCTTCTGATCTACTCGGAGCATGAGGGAATGTAAAGTAATATTTATCTTTTCTCTTGAAAACAAAAGGACCTTCTTTGTATTTTGGTGGTAATCCTTCAACTTTTTGAGGTTTGGTTTTAATGGTTTTCATATCCTGATTCAGTTCTACCCAAAATAACTTCTCACCTCCTCCGTAGTATAGAAAAACACTTCCGTCATCATCAATAAAAACATTAGGGTCAATACCTTCAATACCTTCTATATAATGATTTTCAGGAGTATATGGTCCCGTTGGAGTATCGGCAACTGCTACTCCGATCCTTCTAAAAGCGCTACCGTCCTTAGGCATAGCAGGAAAATAAAAATAATATTTCCCCTCTTTTTCAATACAATCAGGAGCCCACATACCATAACTATCTTTTACTACCCATGGAACAGTGTTATGAGATAAGATTTCTCCATGATCAGTCCAAGTTGTTAAATCTGTGGTTGAATATACGTGATAGTCCGGCATACAAAATCCATTATTCCCCTTTATCTGTGTACACGTTGTATCTGATGATGGAAAAACAAATAATGTATCATTCATTACCCTTGCAGTTGGATCAGCTGAAAAACGATGAGTAATCAAAGGATTTTGAGCATATACTTTTGATACAAAAATTAAGAGTATCACAAAAAGAGTATTTCTTAGTTTCATTTTTATGCTTGTTTAATTCATTTCAATCTTAATTAAACTATCTCGTAGATTAAAATAGAGGTAGTTTTTATCTTTTAGTTCAATGAATAAAAAACTTTACCCTATTAAAGATTAAATTTTTACCTATCCTATATAATGAAGAAAGCCTAAGCAGTTTTTACTTAGGCTTACGTTTGTAAAGAATCAATAGTTATTTCTTTCTTTTAATTAATGCTATCCAATCATTTTCACTATCTGGAGATGGACCAATGTTATGCTTTCCTTGTCCGTTTATGTTTTTATTTTTGGTTTGAATAAGTTCACCTCCCTCTCTTGGGTTATACCAATAAACAGAATATTTCCCTTCAAAATTTTTTAGGTTAATAGTAGGAGAACCACCATTCTTTAAATATATACAGTAAACATTACCCTCCTCAGCAAAACAAAAACTATCCTTAATATCAACAAGGTTATTATTTGGTTGCATGGATGTGAACGGGAGATACTTTTCAAAAAAATTGGTAGCATTATAAGTCATCTTCCAAATTCTATCTCTTGTGTGCCAATCTTCACAACTGAGATCTGAATTAGGATATTTATAACCAAAATAATGTTCTACTCCTGCACCGCCAGCCATAAGGTTAGCCCAAATAACATCTCTCCTAACTGTATCTTGTTGCATTGGATATTCATCAGGTAAAACACCTTTCCATGCAGGACCAATCTCATCTAGCCACACTACCCATTTTTTACCATTTTTTGCAGATTCAGTTCTCCATTTTAAAGTACTTTCATAGGTATGTTTCATGTCATGAATTTGTAAAGAGATACCATCGAGTGATTGTAAGCCTAATAATGGAGTAATGGTATTCTTATGATCTTTTTGTGATGGTAATGTATGAATGTCAACAGTATTTCCATATGGATCCAATGCTTTCATATATTCTATCATATTTTTTCTCATTTTCTCTGTTTGTCCTACAGG
This sequence comes from Flammeovirga sp. AWQ4_249, assembly GCF_056161045.1. Taxonomy (NCBI): domain Bacteria; kingdom Pseudomonadati; phylum Bacteroidota; class Cytophagia; order Cytophagales; family Flammeovirgaceae; genus Flammeovirga; species Flammeovirga sp. AWQ4_249. The sequence continues at coordinate 127,676 of NZ_JBSWYJ010000009.1, read as the reverse complement.
TGACCAGTTAGCAATACCATTTTCCTCACCCATGTTCCAAATTATCCCTGGGTGATGAGCGAATCTTGCGACCAATTCTCTGTAATAAAGTTTTCGTTGAATAGCAGTATATCCCATATCAAGTAAACATTCATTTTCTGTTTCTTGAGTTACTATATGTTTTATTAACCCAACTTTATCCATATGAGAAAAAAGTAATTCCCATTGTTCTAATTTACTGACATCGAATCGGTATCTTTCGTGTTCTTCAGTCCATGGCCAGACATTTTTACCATCACCCATCACATTCATAGTAAGAAAATAGACGGTGTTAATACCTGTAGAAGAAATATAATTCATTGCACCAATAATTCCTTTACCTTTCCCATTTTGCCATGAATGATCTCCTTCTTTCCATTCCTTCTCATGCGATAAGTACTTATGTTTTTTGGGTGTATCATCAAATTCATGATATGCAAGGAGGTCCTCCGGACTATTTACACCTCCTTTTATGAAGTAATCTTTGGTTCCTTCAAATTGAAGATAATGTTCATTTGCTGGGAGTAACCTTCCTTTTGCTCTTAAGTCTTTTCCTTTTTTGTTACTCTCCTTTATTTCAAACTCACCAGTAATATTGTGAAAATATACTCCTGAACCAGTAGATAAATCATTGGATATAGCTATATTTTTTCCTTTCAAAAAAGAAACTTCATATTTCCATGTGCCAGTTTGATTTGGAGTAAACCGAACACACCATTTATTCCCTTTACTTGCACTTGTTTCTGCTGCATTGCCATCTGCTGCATAAAAACCAGGAACTACTATCTGTGTTTTATTATTTGTGAAGGTTACCTCTAACCTATAATCTAAAAAAGGGTTTTCAGTAGCTACTTCAGAAGTATTTGGCCCATCAAATAGAATTGATAATGTATGCCAAATCATTCGTTCACCACTTATTTCTTGTGCTGAAATTGTATGTGAGAAGCACACACTAAAAATTATAAGTATTATGTATTTCATTCTAATTCTGTTCACTTTTTTCCCAAACTCTAAAATATTTTACTTTAAATTCACCTTCCAGTCGTTTATCATCAGGTAAAGCTCCAAACCATTTGTTTGATTCATTGTTAAAGTTTACCTCAAGTGGTTGATGCCAATGTGTATTTTTTGCTTCTCTGAAAAGAATTCCATCAATATAAAATCGAATATATTCAGGAGTCCATTCAAGTCCCCAAACATGATAGTCTTCTTGTAATTCCTCCGGGAAATAATATTTTTTTGTTCTTGAAAAATGTTCTTTTACATTTCCTTGATCTTCGGGTGCTCTAAATACATGAATATTAGAGTTAAGGTCATTTCTATTATAAGATAATCCGGGAGCATTTTCACATATATCAATTTCAGTCCACCAATCTGCACTAACATTTGTCATCCAAAAACCTGAAACCCATGGAGCATCCATTAATTTCATTTTGGCTTCAAAATAACCATAGAGGAATTTTTGTTTGCTTTTTATAAAACCAGAAGTATGTGTATATCCTTTTGGTAACTCTTCATTTTTATGTTGGTTAACTCTAAAAAGAAGTTCACCATTTTTTAAAGAAACATTTGAACCATGAAAATACGTTGGTTGGCGTCCCTTCCATTTTGGATTATTTGGATACCATATTTCTTCATTCAGTTCATTTGAATCAAATTCATCAGAGTATTTTTTCAAGAGTTTCCAGCCTGATTGATTTCTTTGATCTGAAAGAGGAAACTTACTATTAGAAGCTACAACTTGTAAACTAATTTCTACTGTATCTACATAATTTTTTGGAGGGATTGTTAAATCTTGAGCACATAAAAATGTCGTTGTAGAAAAAAATAAAATTATTCCCGATAATGTTTTTCTAATATTCATCTATAAAAAGTCTTGTTTTTAGTTGAGTTGGTAATTCATTTCTTAAACAAATAAAGGTGTTTTTGATGTCATATACCGTAAAAAAAAGAAGCTATCAAAGGGGGTAATTTTTGAAATGTTGAAAAGTTTAATTAGTGTAAGATTAACAAATAAAAAATTACCCCCACTTATTCCTAAAAATTTTTTCTGAGCTCATTCAAATTCCGAAAGTAGATTGGAAGTGTAATTATTACTTATAAACTATCTATTATTTACTTATGCGTAACTTTTATTTTAAACAACCAGTTTTTGGCACAACACTTCTCCTATTCTCATTTGTAAGTTTTTTATTTAGTGATGCTATTGCTCAAACAACCGCAACAATTGATCATAATGTAAGAAGATACATTGGAGGTGTATCAGCATTAGATAGGACCAAGTTTTTTAATCTTCACTCTAATGCAAATGATGCTGATTTATTTCAGTTTTATGAAGATTATAATGCGTATCCGAGTAGAGGTTTTTGGGGGCCGTTTTCTTATTCAAAAAGTAAAGGGAATTCAATAGGTAACTACCCTTCGGGACGATCTGGAAATGATAATCTCAAAAATGTAAGTAGGTTTGTTGCAACAGAACATCCTTACAACGTTTTTAAAGATGGATTAGATGCTAATGCCGCTGCTGATTGGGTAGTCGAATATTATAAGGATTTTGTTCCTGATAACGAAAGGCCTTTATTTTTTGAACCAATGAATGAACCATTTGTACATGCAAATGAATATTATGAAGGCAATTGGAATAATGCTGAAGAAGACAGAATTAAAAGGCAAATGGCGGAAGTTTTTGCAACTATTGGGCGAAAAATACATGACACACCTGCATTAGACAATATGAAGGTGATTGGATATTCAGCTGCTTGGCCATCACTTGAAGTGAGAAATTTTGATCATTGGCGTGAAAATATGAAAATGTTCATGGATGTTGCAGGTGCAGATATGGATGCTTTTGCTTCGCATTTATATGATGGTGTGAATGTTACGGGCCAAAATAATAAAAGATCGGGTAGTAATTCCGAGGCTATATTAGACTTAATAGAAACTTATAGTCATACCAAATGGGGCACAGTAAAACCTCATGCTATTACCGAATATGGCTCAATAGCGTCAGGCTATGGCGATGGGTATAGTGATATCGAAAGTATTCAGACGGTAAAAGCAATAAATCATATGCTTTTTAATTTATTAGACAGAGAGAATAAAATTGATATTTCAATCCCATTCTTAACTGATAAATCGACATGGCATTTAACTGCAGGGAATAATTATCAACCTTATAGTGCAGCATTGTTTATACCTACTAATCTTGGTGAGTCATATGTGGCAGGTTGGAGATATTCTCCTAAAATTCATTTTTATGAATTATGGAAAGATGTAATTGGAAATAGAGTTCATGTAACAACTGATAATCCAGATATTCAAATTCAAGGCTTTGCCAATGCTAACAAACTTTATATTGCCTTGAATAATTTAGATGATCAATCTCAAAATGTAGATTTAAATTTTGTCAATGGTCTGGAAGGTTTTCAAAACTTAAAAACAAAGGCTTTAAAAATTTATGATAATTCACAGCCTTCTATGGATATAACTACTAGCAACTCAGCACCTACTTCAATTAATCTTATTGCTGGAGAAACAGTTGTATTAGAATATACTTTCAGTAATAATATTACTTTTAATAATGTGATAAGAGATAGAAAATACTATACAAGCAATCATTTAAAATACATAAATGCAAATATCTCTAACACTTTCAATTATTATAATGTGGATTTAGGGACTGGCCTAGCCTCTATTCACATGGGTATTTCAAGAAAACATGATCGATCTAAGTCTCCAATTGTAAAATTAAATGGAACTACTTTAAATGTACCCAATAATTGGAAAGGATATGATCAAGCAAACAGGGATGACTTTTTTGGTGTAATTGAAATACCATTTGACGTAAATTTACTTCAAACAAATAACACTATCACTGTTACTTTCCCGGATGAAGGAGGACACATAAGTTCTATGATCTTAGAAGTGAAAAAATATGATCAAGATGTACTACCAAATGAAGATATAACTGTAATTAATCCTCCTAGTACTATCATGAGTGATACTTCAATTGATGTAGAATTAGCTTATACCGCTAATGGCCCTAGAGATATTGTCACTGAATTTTGGTCATCCACTTCGTGGTTAGGTCAAACAGTTCAAACAGTACAAACAGGTAGCGGAACAGAGACGCTAACTATTTCTTTAAACAACCCTCCATCAATAGGTCAAGGTTATGTAATAAAAGCAAGTATACGACCTGTAGGTTCTAATTGGACTCAAAATATTGCAACTGATCAAATAAATGATATTGAAATAATACCATTAGTTTTACAAGAACCATATGGTGGAGTAGCTTCTTCAATTCCAGGTAAAGTAGAAGCAGAAAATTATGATGAAGGAGGCGAAGGAATTGCCTATCATGATAATACAGTTGATAACCAAGGAGGACAATTCAGATTTGATGATGTTGATATAGAAACTTGTAGCGATGATAATGGTGGTTATAATGTCGGATGGATGCACACAGGAGAATGGTTAGAATACACAATAAATGTAGTATCAGATAATGATTATGATATCTTTCCTAGAGTAGCAAGTGTAAACGATAACGCACAAATGAAATTATTAGTCGACGGCATTGAAGTAACAGGAAATCTAGCAGTACCTAATTCAGGTGGTTGGCAAATATATCAGACAATGCACATCAGGAATATAAATTTAACACAAGGTAAGCATGTCATTCGAATAGAAGTAATTAATGGTGATTTCAACTTAAACAGTTGGGCAGGATGGCCTTCTTCAACATCGAATGCTCGTAAATTACAAGTTAACAGTGAAAATATTTCTATATATCCTAATCCGGTAAAAGATGATTTTATATATATAAAAGTACCTACAAATGAAACATCCAAAGTAGAGGTGATTGATATAAATGGAAGACTTCTAAAAATGAAATCTTACAGAGAATCTAATTTTAAAATGTCTTTAAATGACCTTCAAAAAGGGGTTTATATAATAAAAATTACTACGGAGAATTATCAAATGACCAAGAAAATAGTTATTCAATAACCTATAAAAAGAAAAGCCGGTAGCAAAGATGTTACCGGCTTTTAAATTATATATTCAATCTAACTAATATTATTATAAGTTTTTAGACTTTTTCTCTCCTTTACTTGCTTTATCAATAAAGTACTGTCTACTCTCCTCTTCTTTTAGTACATTTTCAGCATGAGGATCATACCATTTTGCTTTTACTGTCCCTTTTGTCCAATCTGTGTATAATGCTGTTAATTGTTCAACAACATCAGGATTTTCTAAGGCTAAGTCATTATGTTCATAAGGATCTTTTGCAAGATCAAAAAGAAGATTTTTTTGTTTATAACCAGAAAAAACTAATTTGTAATCTCCATGTCTAATGGCATAACCTGCACCATCTGAATATCTCCAAAAAATTGTTTTATGAGGTGCTGCTTTCTCCTTACCTTTTAAATAGGGTAAAAGGTTTACACCATCTAGTTTCTTGTTTGGTTCATTAGAAGAGGTTGCCGCAACAGCTGTTGGGAAAATATCTAATGCAGAGATAGGTTGGTCATATCTTTGTCCACCTTTTAATTCATTAGGCCAAGAGAAAATAAAAGGGACTCTTATACCTGCCTCGAAAAGCATTCCTTTATGACCTCTAAAAGGATAACCACTTGCACCATGAATATGAGGGCCGTTATCACTATAAAATACAATTAAAGTATTCTCATAAATCCCTTTTTCTTTTAATTTTTTGATGACTTCACCAACCCCATGATCCATACCTACAACAAGTGCTCCATAAGCAGCCCTTTTTCCATCCTCAATATGTTCAACTTTTTTAAGGTATTTTTGAGGAGCTTGAATTGGAGCATGAGGAGCATTATAAGCTAAATACATGAAAAATGGTTCCTCGTTTTCAGTATATGAATCAATATAATCTGTTGCTGCTTTAGTGAAGTCGTCAGTTAAATAAGTTAGTTGGTTTTTTGGTACTAGTTTACCGTTTTTTAGAACACCCGTCATCTCACTTTTCTTTTTAGGTTCTCCCCAATAATCTGCATCTCCTCCATAAAAACCAAACCAATCATCAAAACCTCTATTTATAGGCCAAAAAGATTCATGATCACCCAAATGCCATTTTCCAATAGCACAGGTTTTATAACCTTGTTTTTTTAAATGTTCTGAAAGTAATAGTTCGTCTAATGGTAAACCATCATCTTCTTTTACATTGTTGTATGGAATATTGTTTTCATGACCAAACCTTTGCTGATAACGTCCACTTAATAATCCTGCTCTACTTGGACTACAATAAGGGTGACTCGCATAGCCTTGTGTCATAATTACTCCATCCTTTGCCAATGCATCTAAGTTTGGTGTTGGGATTTCGGAACCATTAAACCCAACATCTCCCCAACCTTGATCATCTGATAAGATAATGATCACGTTCGGTTTTTGAGTTTGTTTCTTTAGTGGTTCACTTGCAAATAAATAGTTGCTCACTAAGAGTAAAAATAATAAGGTATTCTTCATAACATCTCATTTTTTTTACATAGTTAGCGATCTACTTTTGAAAAGCTGGAAGAAATTATCATTTGTTCAATTTCCCCCTCTTTTACAGCGTTAAAATCCCCCGCTATACCATGTTTAAATGCTGATGCTGCAGTTGCAAAGTCAATACATGACTGAAGATTAGTTTCATATTTATGTAAGCCAAAAATGATTCCTGCCATAAATGCATCTCCTCCACCAATTCTATCGACGATATGTGTAAGGTCGTATTTTTTAGATCGATATACTTTTTTACCATCGTATAACACTCCTTGCCAAGTATGATGATTGGCAGAAATTACCCCTCTTGATGAGAATACTACCACCTCACAATTCGGATATTCTTCCATCATTTTCTTTCCAGAAATAGCAAAATCGACATCACTTACATCTTCTTTTACTACATCTACATCAGGATGAATACCTGACATCACATTACAATATTTCATCAATGACGGCATCACTTCTTCATGTGATTTGCCCCACTGCCAAAGTTTTGATCTGTAATTATAATCCATTGATATTTTCAACCCTTTCTCTGAAGCAACTTCTAATGCTTTTTGAGTAAGAAGTGCTGTATTTTCTGAAACAGCAGGTGTGATGCCACTCCAATGAAACCACGTTGCTCCTTCAAAAATAGCATCCCAATCAAATGCGTTAATTTCTAATTTTGAGAAAGCACTATATTCACGGTCATAAATTACTTTACCTCCTCTTTGCATCGTTGGTGCTTCTGTAAAATATAATCCCAGACGACCTTCTCTTTTAATAACATTTGAAGTGTCGATCCCATATTTTCTCATATTCAAAATCGCTTCATGGGCAATATCATGATCAGGTAACGCAGAAACTACGCCTACGTTCATCCCTAAATTACCCAATGAACTAGCTACGTTTAATTCAGCCCCACCAAAAAAAGTCTCATAATCTGGTGTTTGACCAAATCTTCTTTGCATAATTGGAGAAAGACGCATTAAGATTTCTCCAAAAGTAATAATCTTATGATTTTTCATTTCAATATATCTTCTAGTAATGTCGGTGTTTCTTCATCTAAAAAATAAGGGAATCTTCCGACTCCCTTAATTTTGAACACACACCAAAAATTATTTAGGCAAATAATTCTTCTGTTAATATCGTTTGAACACCTTCGTTATCAATCACTCTTAAATAATGAGTAATCCCCTCATGTAGTTGAGGAATCTCATTCAAATCATCTCCCCATAAAGTTGTATATCCCAATACTTTTTTCACAAGTTCCTCAAGGTTTATCACATTCGTGAAGTACTCTTCCCAAACTGTTTGTAGTAATAAAACGATATCCGCATTATCTTGAGGTTTGAATTGCTCATTGTTAGGAGAATATAAACTAATTAATGCAGCAAAGGACATTGTTAAATGTTTTGGTACTTTTTTCTCATTTTGCAATGCAAGAATTGAAGGTAGCACTCTTGTTTTAAACTTAGGAAATGAGTTTAAAGAGATACTTTTTAGGTAGTGCTTGATGAATGGATTTCTAAATCTATCCAACACATCTTCTTTAAATTCTACTAATCCCTCTGCAGGAGGTAATGAAGGAATAATTTCTTCTGTTAGGGCTGTGTCAATGAACTGACAAACATATTCGTTCTCCAAATTTTCTCTTACTGTATCAATACCAGACAAAAGACCAACTGGAACCATTAGCGTATGTGCTCCATTTAAGATTCTTACTTTACGCTCTCTGTACGGAGCCTGATTATCAGTTACTACGATGTTTAACCCTGCTTCCTCAAAAGGTAAAACCTCTTTTATTTTCTGATCGCCTTCCAAAACAAATAAGTGAAACTGCTCACCTTCTACCACCAACTGATCTTCAAAACCTAAGTCTTTTTGGATCGCTTCGATTCTATCTTTCGGATAACCTGGAACAATTCTATCAACCAATGTATTGTAGAAAGTACAAGCCTCATTTACCCAATCTGTAAACGTTTCTGCGAGGTCCCAATCTTTCGCATATTGAAAAATGATTTCCTTCAATTTCACACCGTTCTTATCGATCAACTCACAAGGAAGAATCACAAGACCCTTGCCTTTTGCACCATCAAAATGCATAAAACGGTGGTGAAGAAAGGCTGTTAATTTCGCAGGGAAACTATCTTGAACAGCATCCAAACAATCGCCTTCTTTATAAGTAATACCTGCTTCTGTAGTATTCGAAAATACAAACTGTAAAGTATCTACTTCAGCAAGTTTTAAATAAGCATTGTAATCTTCATAAGGATTCACAACTTCTTGTATACAATCCACCAACATTTGCTTGTTGATCAATTCTCCTTTCTCAATACCATTCAATAACAAATGATATAAACCATCTTGAGCATTAAGCATTTCACCTAAACCTTGTGGGATAGGTTGCACAACTGCCACACCGGCATCAAAATCTGATTTTTCATTCATTTCATGGATCATCCAATCAATAAATGCTCTTAAGAAGTTGCCTTCTCCAAATTGAAGGACTTTTATTGGGCGAGGATTTACACTTGCCGTCGTTCTATTTAATTTCATTGTTGTATTGTTAGAAGGTTTTATTAAAGAGAAATACCTCTCTTCCAAGGGATAAAGTCATCGTGACGCATACGCATAGAGTTGGTTTCTTTTTTACCACTTGCTACATCCAATAAGTAATCTAACATATTGGCAGCTCTCTCTGCAATCGATTCTTCACCAGTAATAACCGCTCCAGTATCAAAATCAATAATATCATTCATTCTATTCGCTAAAATTGAATTTGAAGATACTTTTACCACTGGTGTGATAGGGTTACCTGTTGGTGTACCTAACCCTGTACTGAAAGTAATTAATGTCGCTCCTGAACCTGCTAAAGCCGTTGTAGACTCTACATCATTACCTGGTGTACAAAGTAAGTTAAGGCCCGGTTTTGTTACTTGTTCTGTGTAATCTAATACTTCCACAATTGGAGAAGAACCCCCTTTTTTCGCGGCACCTGCTGACTTCATGGCATCCGTAATTAAACCATCTTTGATGTTACCTGGAGATGGATTGGCATCAAAACCTGACCCTACAGCTTCGGCTCTTTGTTTGTAGATCGCCATTAATTCTACAAATCGTTTGGCATCTTTTTCCTCTACACAACGATCTGTTAGACTTTGCTCTACACCGTTTAATTCTGGGAATTCTGCAAGGATAGGTGATGCACCCAAAGCGACCAACATATCCGAAACATAACCAATAACAGGGTTTGCTGAGATGCCTGAGAAACCATCAGAACCACCACATTCTAAACCTAATCTTAAGGCAGAAATTGGAGCGGGTTGACGTTCTATTTTGTTGGCTTCTACCAAACCTGCCATTGTATATTTTACAATGTTTGAGATAAAGTCAGATTCAGCTCCACTCTTTTGTTGTTCCACATAGTAAACAGGCTTGTCAAATTTTGGATTCACCTTTTTGATGGCCTCTTGCAAAATGTCTACCTGTGCATTCTGACATCCCAAACTTAAGAATGTAGCACCGGCAACATTTGGATTGTTTAGATAGCCGGCTAATAACTGACAAAGTGTATCAGAATCTTGACGAATACCTCCACAACCTCCATCATGAAGAAGGAATTTGATTCCGTCCACATTTTTGAATACGCGGTTTTTCTTTTGTTCTGATAAAGGAATAACTATATCGTCATTTAAGATCGAATTACCATCAGAACCGTTTTCTATTTTTTTTAATAAGCTATCAATGTCAAGATCATAATCTCTTCCTTTTGAGTAGCCTAATTTATCTTCAAGAATTTCTTTTGCGGCCAATACATTTCTGTTCTCACAGAAAACTAACGGCACTACCAACCATGTATTTTGAGTACCAATCTGTCCATCATTTCTGTGATAACCCATAAATGTTCTGTTTTCAAATGCAGATACATCCGGCTTGGTCCATGAAGTTCTTCGGTCTCTTACTACTACATCACTCGCAGCATGTTTTACATTGTCTACCGTCAATGCTTCTCCTTTTTTGATGGGTTGAGTGACTTTACCTACTAACACACCGTACATGATCACTTCATCACCTACTGCAAAGTCTTTTAGAGCAAACTTAAACTTGCTTTTCACAGGACTTGTAGTTGTGATTTTTTGACCTTCAAATTCTATATTTTCAGCGATTTCTAAATCTTTTAGTGCCACCATCACATTGTCTGTAGGGTGCACCATTAGTACTTTATTCATCATCTTTATTTCTTTTTTAAAAACAGATTTACTGTCTTGTCATGAAGATTAAATGAGCTATGATGTCTTTTATACTGACATTGGAACTGCTTCACCTCTGTATTCAGTAACAAATTCCATTAATGATTTGAGACGAACATAAGTAGCCTCTAAATCATAAGTCGCGTCTTCGTTTTTGACAAGTAATTTATCGCCAATTCCAACACAACTTACACCAACATCTAACCATCCTTTGATGTTATCGACAGTAGGAGATACACCTCCTGTTGGCATCACATCTGTCCATGGCATCGGTGCTTTAACTCCTTTGATAAAGCTCTTTGCATCAAAAGCATTTGCAGGGAAAATTTTCACCACTTCAGCACCACATTCGTGTGCATCAGAAATTTCAGATACTGTTGTACAACCAGGGAACCAAGCAATTTTTCTTCGATTACAAACCTTACCTATTGCTGGGTTGAATAATGGTGAAACAATAAAATCAGCACCATTCTGAATAAAAATACCAGCTGTAATTTCATCGACAATTGATCCAATACCAATCGCCAACTCCGGATACTTTGTTCGAGTAACTTTCACCAACTCAATAAAAATCTGGTCGGCTTGTTCGCCTCTATTCGTAAATTCAAATACTCTGATTCCAGCTTTGTAAGCAGTGTCTATTACCGATAAAGTTATTTCAATATCGTTGTGATAATAAACAGGAACAATCACAGTGGATTTCATTTTAGAAACCACATCAATTCTTGAAAAATTAGCCATAATTATTCGATGATTAGTTCCTTAGATTGAGGTCGCAATTTTGATGTATCTTTAACTTGACCTTCCAAGGCTGTGTATTCCTCTTTCTGATCTATTTCATAAATACGTTCCATTAATTCCCATTTACTGTCCGCAGAAGCATTAGCGTCTGCCACTTGAAAACGAGAAACAAATTGCTCCCATTCAGACTGTCTTGGTTTGGTACCAAGTTCAGTCATTTTTGTTTCATGATCAAATTCCAATACGGTATCCATGATCATAAAAAGCTGCTGTCCATGTAAGTAAATTTCCATATCAAGAATACCCACCTCTTTCATACCTTGCGTAATCTCTTTCCAAGCGTATCCTTTTGCATGAACTTTTTTATATTCTTCAATAAGGGTTGGATTATCTTCTAATGACAATGCCTTACAATATCTTTTAAATTTCATTATTTGAATTTTTTGTATTTAAGAATCTTCTATAGCCGTATATTGTTATGACACAGAAACATATCAATGGTAGTAAGAATGATATATTTTCAAATGGTAGTCCAAATAAAGTTTTCGTATTCATGACTTCTTTTAGGTCAATTATTGCACCCTGTAAAGGAGGCATTAATGCTCCACCAACAATAGCCATTACCAAACCTGCTGCACCAAATTCTGCATCTTTATCCAAACCTTCCAGTGTAATACCATAAATTGTAGGAAACATTAAAGACATAAAAAGTGAAGTTCCAATCAGTGCATATAAACCAATATCTCCACCAACAAATACTGTAATCAACATCATTAGAATTCCACCAAAAGCGAAGAGAGAAAGAAGTAGAGAAGCTTTTATGTATTTCATTAAAATTGTAGAAGAAAATCTACCTGCTAAAAAGAGCACCATTGCTATAATATTGAAGGTTTGTCCTTCCGCTTTGGAATAACCAATATTTTCAGCATACTGAATAATAAATGTCCAGCACATGATTTGTGCCCCTACATAAAAAACCTGAGTAAAAACCCCTTCTCTATATTTAACATTTTCTATCAACCTATTCAAAGTATCTTTCAATTTAAAGTCTTTGTCCTTTTCTATTGTGATAGGAATTTTCGTTAAACCGATTACTACTGTTAAAGCTAATATCACCAATCCAAGCATTACATAAGGATCACGTATTACCATTAAATCATTGGCTCTAATTAATGCCTGAGTTGTTTCTGGTAAAGAATTATAAATCAATTTACCTGCTGAATTTTTTTCCGCAGATTTTAAATTTGAAAGGATAAATTGTTGAGCTACAAACATACCCATTAGTGATCCAATTGGATTAAATGACTGTGCTAAATTTAACCTTCGTGTAGATGTTGATTTTGCTCCCAGAGATAAAATTAATGGATTGGCAGTAGTTTCTAAAAAAGCCAAACCGAATGTCAATATATAATAAGAGGCTAAAAAGAACCCAAAAATCTGATATTGAGCAGCAGGAATAAATAATAATGTTCCTACTGCAAACAGGGCTAACCCTAATAAAATTACAGATTTATAAGAATATTTTTTGATAAGAATTGCTGCTGGAATTGCCATTGTAAAATAACCTCCATAGAAAGCAAACTGTACTAGAGAAGCTTCAAAATTGGAAATATTCATTACCGTTTTAAAAGCAGAAACCATTGGGTTTGTGATATCATTGGCGAATCCCCAAAGTGCAAATAAAGTAGTAATCAAGATAAATGGCAGAAGGTATTTTCTCTCTACTACTTTCTCTTTTTTAACTTTAAGGAAAGATGGATTGACATCCTCCTCTTTTTGATGTTGTATATTATTGTCAACTGTTAGATTGTTCATTTTAGAGTTGTTATTTTTCTATTTTAAGATAATGTCAACATGGCTTTGATTACACCTGTTTCAGGTTTCAACCAACTATCAAAATGATTCGCGATATCAGTAAATAAGACCTTATGTGTAATCCATGGATTTGTGTCAATTTGATTCTTTTCAATCATTTCAATAATTTGATCAAAATCAGCTGGTAATGAATTTCTACTCGCCATAATCGTTAATTCTTTCTTATGAAAATAAGGGTCATGGAATGAGAAATCACCAGGGAATAAACCAACAAATACAATTCTACCTGCTGCAGCTGTAAACTGTAATGTATTCGCCATAGAATGTTTATTGCCAGTTGCATCAATGACTACTGTTGGAAGGTTGCCGTCAAACTGAGCTCTTATTCTTTTTTCTGTTTCAGCTACTTCTTGATGTACCTCTACCGTTCCATCCACTTTTATATGCTTATGACAAAAGTCTAATCTACTTTGATTAATATCCATCATTACTGTTTTAGCTCCTGCTGCCATCGCAAACTGACAAGCCCCCATACCAATTGGACCCGCACCAATAACGACAACAGTATCTTCTGCAGTAACTCTTGCTCTATTTACAGCATGACAACCAATACTTAGTGTCTCTACTAAAGCCAACTGATCATAGCTCAATGACTTAGAAGCATGAAGATATTTTGCTGGAATTTTGAAATATTCTCTCATTCCGCCGTCTTCATGAACACCAAATACAGAGATATTTTCACCACAGTTAGTAAAACCTCTTTCTACTGCATGGTCTTCTGTTTTGTTGAAATAAGGCTCTACTGAACATTTGTCGCCTACCACTACATTTTGAACATCATCGGCAATTTCTACCACTTCTACACCCAACTCATGTCCTAAGATTCTTGGGTAAGTAAAGAAAGGTTGCTTGCCTGTATATGCATGTAAGTCTGTACCACAGATACCTACTCTATGAACTCTTACCAAAGCTTCTCCTGCATTTAGTGTTTCTTGAGGTTTCTCTGTTTCGCTTACTTCAAATTTACCTGGTTTATTTAGAATAATCGTTTTCATTTCCTTATTAGATTAATAGATACAGTTTGTTATTTTATTAAAGATTTCTTCTGATAATCCCCCTTGATTCCAAGCATCAACAGTAGATTTTATTTGAGGGATTTTTCTTGAACCAATCACGATACGATCAGCCTCTTTTACAGACATCAAATAACGAAGTGACATATTTGCTAAATCAAGATTATTCTCATCAGCAATTGTTTTTACTTTTATAGCTACATCTACATCCCTGTTAGAGATCCATTCATTGTTGGGCCTTTCTTCACAAAGTCTTTCAAAACGACTTCCAAGTAATCCCATATGAATAGCAGAAGCAGCGTAATAACGAATGTCGTTTTCTAAGAAATAAGGAATGTCCTTCTCGAAAGCAGACATATTGCAAGCATCCATTTTCATAAACCCAGAAACTACTTCAAAAAGTCCAGATTCTAAAAAAGGATAAAATTCTGGAACTGGATTACCTCCTACACCAATTTTTTTTGCATAACCTTTTTCTTTGATCAAGGCTAATGTCTCTAGAATATCATCTTTCTGATCGTAAGGCACCATGTGTGGTTCATGTAAGAATAGAATATCTACCGCATCAACACCAATTCTTTCTAAACTAGTCTCCATGCTTTTCATCATGGCATCTCTAGAATAATCTAAGTGGAATTCGTCTGCTTTTTCTGCGAATAGACGTCCAATTTTAGTACTGATATATGGTTTCTCTCCTTTCCATTGCTTCAACGCTTTACCTACAAACTCTTCCGCTCTATTGTAAGATGGGGCTGTATCTAAGGATAAAATATTATTTTCTAAAGCATAAAGGATTGTTTCTACCGATTCATTTTCATCTACTGGTCCCCATACCCCTCCTAGTCCTGAGGTTCCTAATACCATTCTTGTACCATGAGAAAAAGAAGCATGATCCTTATGTACATTGGCTAAAAAAGTTGGTTTTGCTATTGTCTCTATCATTGTATTTTCTATTTAAAATTAGATTACTTCGGTTGTTTTTGATATTAAACCATAGAATTTCATCGCATTACCTCCAAGCACTTTCTCCTTCTCTTCTTGGTTTGTGAAGTAGTTTTCAACAATATTCATCACTGTCTGATATTCACCTGCTAGTTTACAAACAGGCCAATCAGAACCGATCATTACTCTGTCTACACCAAATGCATCGACTACTATTTTAATGTATTGGTGGATTTGTGCTTCCGTCCAGTTTTCCCAATCTGCTTCCGTTACCATCCCTGAAAGTTTACAAGAAACATTCTCGAAAGCCGCGATTTTTTTGATGTCTTGCTCCCATTGGTCAAAGTTTCCGTTTTTGATTTCTGGTTTCGCAATATGATCAATCACAAATGGCTGATTCGGGAACTTCTCTACCAATTCCATTGCAAAAGGAAGATGTTTAGGGAAGATCAAAATATCATAGGTTAAATTGAATTCCTCCAAGGCTGCAATGCCATTCAAAAACTCTTCTCTCAACATAAACTCATCGTCTTCTTCATCTTGAAGTACATGTCTTACTCCTTTAAAATCTGAAAACTGAGAGAAGTAACTTAAGCGCTCTCTTACATTACTATGACGAAGATTTACCCATCCAACAACGCCCAATATAAAAGGGTTTGTACTTGCTTCTGACAATAAAAACTGAGTTTCTTTTTCTGTCTGACTAGCTTGTACAGCTACACAACCTTCGTACCCAGATTTCTGCATTTCTGCCCATAAATCTTGAGGAAGAAAATCTTGTTTTAAAACCGACATTGAGTCATCAATCCATGAGTGTTCTACAGGAGAATACTTCCACAGATGATGGTGTGCATCTATTCTTTTCATCTTATTTTGAAGGGTAATAATTGCTTTTTAAGGCATATTCAAATATTGCCTTTATCATTTCATTTCTTGTTGATACAAATGTAGGAAGTTCAAGTTTTTCTTAAAAGTTTAACGTTTGCGCAAAGTCTTTTTGAAGGTTTTGCTTACTTTGTATTCAAATATGATTAACTGAAATAAGACATGAATACGGACAAGCCAAATATCACCTAAAATGTTGAAGGTGTCCACTACAACTGTATCAAGAGCATTACATGGTGGTGAGAGGATATCTGAAAAAACTAGGAAAAAAGTTCAGGATCTTGCAAAAGAATATAATTATAGACCAAACCTTCTAGCAAGAAATTTACAAAAGAAAAAATCAAAGACTGTAGGAGTAATTATACCAGAATTTAATCATAACTTTTTTTCAATGATGTTACATGGTGTTGAAGAGGCTACTTTAGCGGTTGGTTATCAGATGATGATAAATACCACAGGACGTAATTATCAAAGAGAAAAAGAAGCATGTTATGCAATGGCTGACGCTCAAGTAGACGGTATTCTTATTGCTTTATCACAAGATATGGAAGACTATTCCTACTTAAATGAGATAAGGGATAAAGGAATACCAATTATATTGTTGGATAGAATTTGTGAAGATATTGATACTTCAGCAGTAATCACAGATGATTTTTCAGGTGCTTTTAAGGCTGTAGACTATCTAATAAAAAAAGGACATAGAAACATAGCACATTTAAAAGGTGAAGAAGGCATTTCAACCACCTTTAATAGATACATGGGGTATATTGAAGCTTTTAAAAGAGGTCCCTCCATCATTCTTACGAAGAAGTGACATTTCAAATTGTAAACAATTGAATATAAATTCTTTATGACTTGTGTTTAACTTATTTTAATATATTGTAAATTTGATATGTTTTTTGATAAAAATATGCCCATCTAACTTCGGAACAATATTATGTGATTTTTCATTTTTAAGAAATATAATGCTGAAAATATTGTTTTTTTTATTATATATTTAATCCTGGGAAATTCATATTTAAGTGATATTCTCCAAAACGATTAATATGCTCTGTCCTGTAAGGAGATAGTTCCTTAAACACATCATGAGATTCAAGGCTACCATCCTTTATCATTATATCCAAAATCTTCGACATTTGATAGGTATTATAAAGAATAATAGCATTCGTTACCAGGTGATTATACTGTATGATTTTCAACTGTTCATATCGTCTATTTTCACGAATAGTATTGTTGCTTCCAAAACTAACCCACTTAGTAAAATGATTAAACTCTTCACTTTTAACAGTGCCTTGATGAATCTGTTTTCTTAATTCTAAGCTATCTAAATACTCCATCAAAAACTGAGTTCTTATTACCTTTCCTAACTCTTTAAAAGCAAGATAAAGCTTATTTCTTCTGCTTTTTCTTGTTAATTTTTTCATGATATGCGATGCCGTAATTTTCCCTTCCATAATACTTATGGCCACCTTAAACATATCATCATAATGCCTTTGAATTAATGACCAATTAATCGTTTTGGTGAATAAAGTGTCGAGGTTTTCTATTTCAAAATCCTTTTCTGGCTTATAAAAATTCAATTCCTTTAGAGAGCGAATACGCGGCATTAATTGTATTCCTAAAAGATACGATAAACCAAAAATAGCTTCGTTTTGTGCATGCGTATCTCCATGAATTTTATGGGGTTGAATGTTGGAAGTATTGTTGATGATTCCATCTAAAACAAAAACAGCTTCATATACCCCACAAGGAATGAAATGGCTAAAAAGGGCAATATAAGTATCTGAGACATGATAATAACCAATACCCCCATACTTTCCATAACGGATATGATACTCAGAAAAGGAGTTTTGAGAAAAGATATTCCAATGGGTACCATCTACTGAAACACTCTCTTTTTGCCCCCAAAAAGAAGGTAGTTCTAATTGATTAAACTTATTGATTATTTTTGTATTTTCAGAAGACAGTTTTGTTTCGGTTACATGCATTCTATTGAACCATGAAAGCTGATTTTGTGTGATAAACTTCAACGATTTTTCAGCTTGAGCAGGACCTAAATTACATTTATACGAAAATAAGGTACTGAGTAGATGCTGATCATAATTAGCTATTTTAGGATCATTTCCACTGTGCAATCCTATATTTTCAGAAAACACAACTGATTTATTAACGGAGGTCAAAATATCTAAAATGGAAATTTGTTTTAGTTCTTTCTTTAATCGATGATCCACTTTTTTATAATCAGGATGTCGTTCTCTTTTTTCACTTTTTCGTATAACAAGTTGCTCATTTTCAAAGGTAATGTATCTATTATCATCAAAATTAACATCTGTAGTTTGAATAGAATGGGTTAACTCTTTCTTTAACTTTGCTATAAAATCTTCTTTCACTTTCGGAAAGTCTAACCGTTCATTATAGAGGTCTATTTTATTTTCATATTCCTTATTATCAATTAATTGCTCTCTATAATCATCGTATTCAAAACTCCCTTTCACATACAAATCAAGTGATTTTAAAGATTTTGATAACTCATGAAATAAGGCAATTTCTAAATAATTTCTATGCAACTTTTCAATAGGTTTCTGCCTGTTTGTAGTTCCTGTTATTAATGTTTTTACCTCTTCATTTATCCATTGGAGACCAATGGGCATTTGGTCTATAATCCATTCACGTTTCTTATTTCTATGCTCTTTGATAAATTTAAGGCAGTTAATCAGAGATTGATCAGCAGTAGTGGAGCGTATATCAAGCAAGCTAATGCAATCAAAAATGAGTTTTCTTTTTCGCTTATAAATGGGTAATAAATAATAGTAGACATTTGATTGTGTAGCAGCAATATGTTTCCTGCAAAGTGCTAAATTACTTTCATTATTTTTCTTTAATTCAAGGAGTGCTTCATCATCACCAACAGCTATTGCACTTAACGCTTTTTCATAATTATCAATCAAATAATCAGTAGTTTTAACATGCTCAAGATAATATTGATCTACTTCTTTTTGTGCTTTTCTGAATAGCTTATTAATCGTTTATTTTGTTATTTATTAGCTATAAAATTGGTTGATTAAAGTAATGATTAATAGGTATTTTTACTATAATTCAACACTATTATAGTAAACCATGAAAATTGTCGGATATACCAGAGTTTCGAGTGATAAGCAAGATTTAGAAAAGCAGAAATATTTATTGTTTCAATATGCACATCAACACCAAATGAATATTGATGTATTTATTGAAGGTGAAGTATCTTCTACGAAATCTTTAAAAGAAAGAAAGGTGGATCAATTATTAGAAACTCTTAAAAAAGATGATATCCTTTTAGTAGCAGAATTAAGTCGACTAGGAAGAAATATGTTGGAAACATTGAATATCATCAATACGCTTTCAGAGAAAAGCATCAAGATTTTTTTTTGTCAGACAACTAGAATTATCTACTAATTCAACTCATACGAAATTACTATTGGCTATCTATAGTTATTTTGCTGAAGCTGAAAGAGAGTATATTGTTATTAGAACCAAACAAGGATTAGCCGCAGCAAAAGCTAAAGGAAAAATACTAGGTAGACCAAAAGGGAGTAAGAATAAAAAAGAGCGAGCATTAGATAAGCATCGAGAAAAAGTAATTACCTTCTTAAAAACAGGTGCATCTCTTAGTTCAATAAGAAAAATTATTAATGCTGACCTAGATAGGCCTTTGAGTTATAGTACGTATAAATTTTATGTATTGAATGATGAAATGTTAAATCAATTATGGTTAAGAAAATCTAAGAATAATACAGAATAAAGATCAATTAAATTAACACAGTGACTGAACTTTATTCAGAATTATATTTGGTTTGTAAAAGTTATCTGAAAATGAGCAAAATTGATCATTTTTGACGAAATGTCACTTTTCCGTCGGTATGATGGAGGGACCTCCATATGTAAAGCTTTTGCTACCTGATTTAAGTTATGACCTATTTTTCTAATCTGAGCAATTAATAATTGATCTGAAAATGGTCTACGAGATTTTTGTTTTTCAAGACCAATCATAAAGATATCTCTAACACCAAGTTTGGAATCTCTTAAGAATTGATTGATGTATTCATTTTCATCATCAGTTACTCTAAACTTTTTATACTTAGTTTTTTTCAATTCCTTTTTTAAAGGTCTACCATTTTTCTTTTTACCTCTAATTTTTTCCATTAAATTATTGTTTTATATGAAACATAATATTACAAATGAGCAGTATTGCGAATGTCCCCAACTTTACGGTAGTAACAAGCGAGTGAGTATATTACGAAACGGGTTTTTGTGGCCACATTAAAATCTCAATTCATTGAGTTTTTGTTACCACATAAACATAGCTTGCTCAAAATTTAGTCGTGTAAAAGAGTTTAAAAATATTTTAGTTTTTACTCATTTTAAGTAGGATAAAATATTAGTGATTCCAAAATATTTTCACAAAAAAACTTCTTATAAATAGTGATCAATCTAATCTTTTACTTGTTTAAGTAGGAACAATTATTCATTATGAAAATTTTGGAGCAATAAAGCAATGGAAAATGTAGAGTGAGTATGAATAAACTAGAGTGAAAATTGCCTTTTCTTAAATAATTAAACCAGAGTAATTAAAGAAAGCTTAAGCTTAAAGCCTTCTTTTGAAAAGTGTTTTGAATTTGCTGAACAGTACGTGAAAGACAATCAGTTAGGTTTCAAGATTGATAAAAATAAGATTCCTGAATTCATCAATTGGTATGAAAAGAAAGAAGCTTCATTTAAAGCATTTACACTTTGCAAGATGCACTTTCTTACCGAATACAGAACCTAATAGTTTAATCAAAGAAAAGGTTGTGAGAGGAAAAACAGAAGGCAATAAGAAGAATAAGCTATTGGCCATAAAAAACCTACAGGACTTAAAGCAGTTTTGCGAACAAAAAGCCATCTATAAGGACTTCTATCAGAAGATATCTATGAAGTTCTGGAAAGAATCCAAGCAACAAAATGACCGCTACAAGCTATTAATGGAAAATGCTTTTAAGAGGATTAAATCTCAAATCGTACTGCAAAAAGATTTTAGAAAAATGGAGCGTGTCATTTTGAGGGAATTTAATCTTTGATAGGTGAAAAAGAAAAGCTTCTAAGTCTCTAATTTTGAAGTAGAAAGAAGTAATTTCACGCTAACATTGTACAATGGTTTGATACTAAAAATCAATGCCTTATCATAGTGTCCAATTGTTACTAAAACGACAGTTCTCATTCTAAAAACTTTAAAACAAATTGCTTAAGATTTAAATCATATTTCGATAAATAAATTCAACGATACAGCATCTTGATGACGAACCAGAATGATCTACAGAGATATTACGAATAGATAGTAACTCTTAGATATCTCGATAGCTTAAACTAAAACGTAGTTTTAGATATACAGCGTGTAATATGATTTCTTTAGGGAAACGTTGACTCTTAAAACAGATCGATGGAGATGATGGCATAAGTCAAAGATAACAATTTTAGATAAATCAGCTAGCAATGCGACACAACCTATATTTACCCTGTTTGTGTAATGAAGATCTAAATCTAAATAAGTCATTAATTTTCAGTTTAAAAGTGATAGTCATACAACTATTTCCCATTCGTGATGTAGACAAAAAGAAAACTCTCAACTCTAGAAAGTGAAGATTTAGAAATTCAACAAATAATTTTTTAACTATTAAAGTATCGAAAAATGAAACAATTACTTTTAACATTGTCTATCTTTTTATCTATCCATGTAAGCTCTTGGTCACAAGAAGTAATCAAAGAATGGAACTTTACAAAAGGATCTCCAACAAGCGAAGATGGTACAACTCTTAAGTGTTTTTCTGAAGGAAACCAAGATGATGGTTCTGATGATCAACTGTATCTTGATCATGAAGACTTCTACGAAGGTGTTAAAATCACTCCTGTAGGCGAAGGAAAATTCAATCTTCAGGTTACATTATCTGACTTTAACCTTCCTACTGGAAAACATAGTTTTATTATTACACTGAAAGATCAGAATGATGAAAACATCACTCGATTAAACTTCCACAGCAATGGAAATAACATGATTAGAGTGGGTGGTGATGATAACACTATTTGGTATGTAGGTGATATCCAATATGGTATAAAGAGTAAAAAAGCGACGACTTACGGTATTACTTTAGATTTCAATAAAGGTAAAGGGGCTTATCAGTACTGGTTAGATACTCCTGATTCTAAAGATACAGCATGGAAGAAAAGAAATAAAGAATACAAAGGTTCAATCTCGTTAAAGAATAGAGAAGTTTCTAAGATTGTATTATCTGTAAAAAATCAAGAAGATGGTAACTACATCAACCTTGATCAAATAAAAATGTGGAAATCATAATGCTTTTTTAATCTAAAAAGCATAATAATGAAAAATAATGCATTTTATGTAAGTCTAATTCTTCTTTTGACTGTAGCCATTAGTGATTATAGTCAAAAGAAGAATATTCTTTTTATAGCTATAGATGACCTAAAACTTACTATTGGGGCTTATGGCGATACTTTTTCACAGACTCCTAACATTGATAAATTAGCCAGTCAAGAAACTGTTTTTATGCAAAACTACTGTCAACAAGCGGTGTGTGGGCCTTCAAGGAGCTAGTTTATTAACAGGATTAAGACCCGATATTGTAAAAGTGTGGGATCTTAAAACACAAATTCGTGATAAAGTACCTAAAGTGGTCACTCTCCCACAGTATTTTAAAGAGAATGGGTATATTACCTATGGCGTAGGTAAGGTATTTGACCCAAGGAATGTAGATCAATTTCGAGATAAAGTATCTTGGACTTCTTATATCATTACCCTGCACTATATAATTATCAGCACCCTGATAATTTAGCTACCATAAAAGCACTTGAAGCAGAAGCAAAAGCAGAGGGAATTGAGGAAAACTGGAAAGTGATTAGATGGATTAGAAAAAGGTTTAATCCTGCCGTAGAAAAAGCAGATGTACCTGATGGTGCAATTGCAAAACAGGCCATTGCTGATATCAAAGAATTAGCTGCCCAAAATAAACCTTTTTTCCTTGCGGTTTGGTTTAAACGACCACACCTTCCGTTTGTCGCTCATAGTAAATATTGGGACTTATATGATGAATAAAAAATTCCGTTAGCTGAGTATCAACATAAAATTGAAGGAGGCTACGATAAGGCTTATCATAGTTCTAGTGAGTTACGAAATTATATGACGGGTATTGATTTTGAATTAGAAGATGGGTTTACTATGGTAGAAGAAGAAAGTCAACGAAAATTAATCCATGGTTATTATGCTTCAACTTCTTATGTAGACGCTCAAGTAGGTAAACTTATCTTTCAATTAAAGGAAAGTGGTTTGGATAAAAATACGATCATTATCCTATGAGGTGATCATGGTTGGCATTTAGGAGACCATAATTTATGGAATAAACATTCAAATTTTGAACAAGCCACAAGGTCTCCAATGATCATTGTTGATCCTACTCAAGCTACTGTAAAGCAAGTTAATAGTATGACGGAGTTTGTGGATGTATATCCTACATTATTGGATTTGGCAGATATACCAAAACATAGGCATAAATTATCAGGTAACAGCTTAAAGCCTTTATTATTAGGAACACAAGATTCGATTAAAGAATATGCAGTTAGTCAAATGTCAAGAGGAGGAGTGCAAGGATACTCTCTGAAAACAGAGCGTATCAGATATACAGTATGGTATAGTAATTCACCTCGTACAAAAAAGTCATTGAAAAAATGTAAGAAAGTAGTAGAGGAATTATATGACTATGCTAATGACCCTTTAGAAACAACAAACTTTGCCAGTCATCAAGAATACCAAGAAGAATTGAAAAGAATGAGAAAGTTATTTCTAGAGTTTTTCAATAAGGAAAGGCCTGTGTTATAATTCAGAGATCACAACGTCTAGTATTTTTATATTACAATTAACAAAAAATAGATTTTAAATATCTTTGCGGGATAAACAAAAAAGAAGATGAATTATTTACACATGATATAATTCATCTTCTTTTTTGTTTCAATACCTTATAACTAATGACGTAACTAGTATGATATGTTATGATAAATCATCTACAATTATACATACAACAGTTAGCCGATTACTAAAAAAGGCCACTTTAATCTTCAACATCAAGGTAGCCTTTTCAAAATTATATATATTCGTTGTTTTTGATCTATAGAATATCAGCACTCTTAATTACTACTAACAACATAGAAATCACCATTGCTGAAGATAAACCAGTGTTGTTAACATCTTTGACTTTGTAGAAATCTTCAATTACCTTTTTCACTACTTTTATTGCTCTACTGATCTGAGTTCTTACTGTTGATTCAGAAACATTTAGCTCTTTTGCAATTTCTTTGTAACTCATTCCTTCTTCTTTAACCATTTTAAAAACGGCTCTACTTTGTTCTGGTAGCTTCTGAACAGCCATTTGAATCACATCCATCAGCTCTTTTTCGAACATCATTTCTTCTGGTGATACTTTTTCTACCTGCCATGAAAAATAATCTTCGTCAACACCATCAGTAAACTTTGCATTTTTACTTGCAGCTCTTACAGCTTCATTTTTAACCGATCTAAATAAGTAGGATTTTATGTCCTTGATAGTTTTAACATCTTGCCCTTTTTTGTAGAGATTCATAAAAATATCAGAAACAACATCTTCGGCTAATTGACTTGATCTTGTTATGCTTTTTGCATACACAAACATTCCATCAAAATAAGTCGTATATATATTTTCAAACCAATTTTCAAACTTATGAGTATCAGGAATAAAAACCTTAGTTATTGTAGTTGTTTTCAATGAGTAAGTATTATCCATCAGTGTGCCAGATTAAGATATATAAAAAGTAGAAAGTAGAAAAAATCATCATTTCGATGATATGAAAAAAATATTTGATAACATTAAAGTACAATGTTATCTTAAAATATACTAAAAATAGATCAAATATTTTATCACCCTTAATCTATAGCAAGTCTTAAAATCTTTCATTATAAATCTCATTTCATTAATCATACTGTATTTTTATAAATGTTAAATACCATATAACATATGGTAAATAATTACAAATAAGCGTTATTAACATAAAGAGATATATAAATAAGAATTGTCTACATAAAAAATTATTTTTTTGTAGTTTTTTTAAAAATAAAGCGAAAACGGCGTTAATGGCTAAAAAACAAACAGGATACGACCAATTGCATGTGGACGTATTTTATTTTCTATGGGATTGCTATCAATGAGTAATCCACCCTTATTGACATATTCTCGTAACCCTTTTTAATGATAAAAAAGTAAGTAATTGCTTTACTTATGCCTGTCTTAGGTAAAATAGATTGTTTTTTAGCCCATTCGAAGAGCATATCAATAACTAGAACAACATATTTCTGTCTTTGAGACTGAATTTCGTCTATTTTTGTATCTGCAGTAAACGTTTTATCTAATTCATAGAGCTTGGTGATCAAATCAACGACATCAGATGCATCTTTGTAACCTCCTTTATAAGCATTAAAAAAGTATCGACATGCGTGTGCACAAAAATTTAAGGGAGTATCACTATTTTGAGGCTTTCTACGCAATATTTGATATATAAATTAGTATTACAATTAAGGCTGACATCTGCTAGTTGGAATCGTGAAGGGAACTCTTATTATAAATACTGTCTAATTTCATTTATCATTTTGTATACGTTAGTTACTTTAATTTCAATTTGATCAATATCAAAATTTCCTTTATCATCTTTTTCAAATAACTGAGAGCCAATACCAACACAATGTACCCCCGCACCTATCCATGATTTCAAATTATCAAACTCTGGCTTTACACCTCCTGTGGGCATAATACTAGACCATGGACATGGTCCCTTTACTGCTTTTACAAACTCAGGTCCCCCTACTTGTTGACCTGGGAATATCTTGACTACTTCTGCTCCTAACTCTTCTGCATATGAGATTTCTGATAGTGTTCCACAACCTGGAGACCATGAGATTTTTCTTCGATTACATATCTTAGCCATCTCTGGATTTAATATTGGAGAAACTACGAAATCAGCACCTAATTGAATATATAATGCAGTGGTAGGACCATCAACTAATGAGCCAATACCAATAGCCATATCGGGGTGATTTTCTCTGACATATTTTGCTAATTCTCCAAATACTTCATGTGCAAAATCTCCTCTATTTGTAAATTCAAAAGCTCTTGATCCACCGTTATAACAAGCAGTTACTACTGCTTTACATACTTTTATATCTGAATGAAAAAATACTGGAATCATACCCGTTTCTTTCATTTTTATTACTACTTCTATTCTGGTTAATTTTGCCATTATAAGAAATTAATAGATGATAAATTGATTGATTGATGAAGATAGGATTGCATTACCTGGCTACAAGACCTGCATCTTGTCCTGATATAATCGATTTCACTTCTTCTGCAGTACAAATATTTGCATCACCTGGAATAGTATGTTTAATACATGATGCCGCAGCAGCGAATTCTATTATCTGTTGTAAATCCGATTTCATATGTTGAAAACCATAAATTAGTCCTGCCATGAATGCATCTCCTCCACCCACTCTGTCTACCATATTTGGCATGTTGAATTTGGCAGATCGAAAAGTATCAACTCCATCAAAAAGTACTCCCGATAATTGGTTGTGAGAAGCAGAGAATGATTCTCTTAAGCTTGTGATCACATACTTTAAGTGAGGGTATTTCTTTTTAATTCTTTTTGGAGCAGCATCGTAACTATCTCCATCTTGGAATTCAGCTCCAAGCATTAGAGCTGCATCACTTTTACCTCCTAAAACTATATCAGAATATTGAATCAACTCAGGCATTACTTCGATAGGTTTTTTGCCCCATTTCCATAGCTTACTTCTGTAGTTTAAATCACAAGAGACAGTAAGACCTAGCGCCTTTGCCGTTTTTAATGCTTCCAATGTGATCAATGCAGATTTCTCTGAAACTGCTGGAGAGATTCCCGACCAATGAAACCAAGTTGCTCCTTCAAGTACTGTTTTCCAATCAATCATTTCTGATTCAAAAGTGGCAAAACCAGAATCATCCCTGTCGTAGACTACTTTTGATCCTCTTTGAGCAGTACCTACTTCAAGTAAATACATACCTAATCTTTTTCCACCTCTAACAATGGTAGAAGTATCGATCCCATGAGATCTTAATTGCATCACTGCTGTATCACCCAATTCATTTTCGGGTAATCGGCTAGCAAAGGCCACATTCTGATTAAAATGAGCTAGAGAAACGGCTACGTTAGCTTCTGCTCCTCCATAATTCACATTAAAAGATTGTGACTGTTGTATTTTTTGGTGATGTGCTGTGGAGAGTCGGATCATCAACTCTCCAAAGCATACAATTCTATTTTTCATTTATCAAAAAGATCTAGTTAATCAACAACAGCGGGTTTTAGTTTTGGTGAAATCAGATGAATAATACCCAAAATAGTTAGGTAAGAACATCCAGCTATAAGGAACATCCAAAAGTAAGCTCCTTGTCCAAAAGCATCTAAATATTTACCCAAAATAAAATCGATGACCATTCCTGTTAAAGCACCAATCATTCCTCCAATTCCTACTACAGAGGCAGTGGCTTGTTTTGGAGTAATATCAGTAGCAAGTGCAAATAGATTTGCACTCCATGCTTGATGACCACCAGAAGCCAAAGCAATTAAGACTGCTGCAACCCACTGATTATCTGTTAATGTGGCGAAAATCACCGGTACAATACATAAAGCACAGATAAGCATTGAGATTTTTCTAGCCTTATTTAAAGTCCAACCTCTATCAATAAAAAACCTAGAAAGATATCCCCCTCCTATACTACCTAAATCAGCAAAAACATAGACAATGACTAGTGCTGCTCCAAGTTCTTTAATAGATACACCAAATTTATCTTTAAAGAACATTCCACTCCAAAACATAAAGAAATACCAAATACCATCAGTCATCTTACCAATAGCAAATGTCCATGTTTCTTTCATTTTTGCTACTTTAGACCATGGTAATTTGGTAAAATTATCAACCTCTGTTTTTTCTTCGTCTTGCTGGATATATTCTAATTCTGCTTCATTAACAGCATTACAATGTTCCGGTTTCTTATAAAACTTAAGCCATAATAATACCCAAATAACACTGAATGCTCCTGTCACTAAAAAAGTATACTGCCAGTTGGTACCGTCTTCTTGAACAATTAAACCTACAGCAATTGGAGCCAATATAGCACCAACATTACTACCCGAATTAAATATTCCTGTTGCAAATGCTCTATCCTTCTTTGGAAACCATTCCGCTACCGTTTTTATTGCTGCTGGGAAATTACCTGCCTCTCCAAAACCTAGTCCAAATCTAGCCATTATAAAACCCATTGTACCAAAAGCAGGTCTTAAGGCCGAATGTAACATACCAAATATACTCCATATAGAAATTGCGGTAACATAGCCTATTTTTGTACCAAATTTATCAATCAATCCTCCCATGGATAGCATCCCAATCGCATAGGCTAATTTGAAAGCAATATTAATATTTGCATAGTCAGTTTTTGTCCAATCAAATACAACTTCAAGTGTTGGTGCCAAGACACCCATGATGCTTCTATCCATATAATTAATGGTCGTTGCCATGAAGAGTAATGCCAATATTCTATACCGATAATTACTTTTCTTTTCTTCTTGATGAGAGGCCTCTTTCACCAATTCTTCATTTACGAAAATCTCCATATTTGTATGCTTTGGTTTTAAAAAAATTCCTTTAAAAAAAGAGACGTTTCATAGAAACGCCTCATTCGATCTCTCTTATAAAATTGTCCACACTGTATGAGTGACTTATAGCTAACGAATTAATTATACATCGACATATAAGCCACATGTCCGATTTAAACTCATTGCAAGGTCATAGAAATCTATAACCATATTTAGCTTTTGAGTCTAAAATGAAATTATTCATTAAGTAAATGATCAATTAAACATATTTTTATAATTAGTAAATTGTATTAGTAATTATAGTATATATTACAAACCTTTATTAAAAATGATTATGTTATAATTCAGAGTAAATTCTGATGATAAACATTTTATAAATAAGGTCTTCTTTAATTTTCATTATTCGAACAATTTTTGTCTCGTTCCTTACTGTATAGAGGGGCAATACGTAATATTGTCTACATACAAAGTGAAATAATTTAAGATTCTATGAAAATAAAAATGAGTCATCCCTCAATTACTATCGTTATAATAAAAAGGGATGACTTAACTTTTAATTTTATCATAATTACTTCCTAAAGACTACTTACTTTGATTGCTTGAATAGAATCTAGTAAGTGTTGCATATTTTTAACAATTTCAGGATGTTGGTCTGCAATATTATTTTTCTCTTTAATATCTGATTTCAAGTTAAATAATTGAGGTTCTCTAGATAAACCACCATCAATATTTTTAGTTGTTTCCATGAAATCAGGTATTCTTCTTGATTTTGGAATTGGTTGGATATATTTCCAATCTCCTTGTCGAAGACTAATTGTATACGATTCCTCAATTATGTATGGTCTTCCTTCTTTGGATTCACCCAATAAAGCTGACAAGATATTTTTAGAATCAATAGCTTCATTTGATTGAAGGTCAATATTGAATAAATCAGCAAACGAAGCAAAGAAATCTAAATGCGAGAAAGTGGCATCACTAATTTGACCACCTTTAATTCTGTTAGGCCAACGCACAATCATTGGTACTCTTGTAGCACCTTCAAAAGCGGAATATTTACCGCCACTAAATGGCCCCGCAGGTTTATGATCTCCTAATAATTCAGCTGCTCTATCATCATAACCATCTGTTAAAACTGGACCATTATCAGAAGTGAATATAACCATTGTGTTATCATCAATACCTAAATCTTCCAATGTCTTTAAGACTAAACCTGTAGCATAATCCATTTGTAAAATTACATCTCCTCTTACACCCATATTAGATTTCCCTTTAAACTGATCTGATGGTAAACGAGGAACATGAATATCATGGAATGCAAAGTATAAAAAGAAAGGCTTGTTTTTATGTTTTTTGATAAAGTCAGAGGCTTTTCCTGCTAATTTTTCAGGGAAATCCTCATCGGTCCATAATGCTTTCTCACCACCTTTCATATAGCCAATTCTTGAAATACCATTGATAATTGTATTCCCATGTTGTTCATCAGCACCTTGACGTAAAAGTTCAGGGTGATCATTTCCTGTTGGACGATCAGAGATATTTTTTTTATAACTCACTGTGATCGGATCATTCGGGTCTAAATTCACAACTTGATGGTTCTCAAGGTAGACTGAGGGAACTCTATCACCTGTTGCTGGAAGGAGAAATGAATAATCAAAACCGATCTCAAGTGGACCGGGTTTAACTTCTTTATTCCAATCTACTTTGCCATTTCCTAATCCAAGATGCCACTTTCCTACAACGCCTGTCGCATAACCTGCTTGTTTGAATAAATCAGGTAACGTTTTTTGGTTTGTATCAATCAATAATGGTGCATCTCCTTTTAGAATTTTAGCTTTTTTTCTAAAAGCATACTCACCTGTTAGCATTGAATATCTTGATGGAGTACAAGTAGCATGAGGAGAATGGACATCTGTAAAATTAATACCTTCATTAGCTAATTTATCAATTTCAGGTGTACTTGCTCCTACAAGGCCGTTTTTCCCAATATCACCATAACCTAAGTCATCTACATAAAAGATAATAACGTTAGGTTTATTATTTTCTTCGGTTAAATCACTTTTAGAATTATCAACTTTTTGACAGGAAAGAATACTACTTCCAATCAATATACTTACTATTAGTTTTTTCATTTGTTTATTGATAAAAGTTAGTTTCTATCATCCATTAGTCCTTATCTTGTTCCTGCAAAAGGCCAATGTTGATTAACTTTACTTTCTGTTTGTATCAATGTATTGAGTTGATCTAACAAGGTTGAGTCTTTTGGAGTTTGTTGATGTAGTTCAGAAGAATTGTTTACTACATCGTAAAATTCTAACGCACCATCAAAACCATTTCTTAAGACTTTCCAATCTCCAACCCTTACCGCCTGCTTAAACCCTTTTGGCTCTCTTCCTACTTGAATCTCCCAATACAGTTGTTCATGAAGTTTTTGTTCTTTCCCTAACAACTCTGGCAAGAAAGAAATCCCATCTGTTTGTTGAGGAGCATTTACGCCAGTTATTTCAGCAAGGGTTGGCATTATATCATAAAAGATTCCTGGATGATTCGAAATAGCACCTTCTTTGATTTTCCCTTTCCAATAAGCAATCATAGGTACTCTAATTCCTCCTTCGTACATATCTCTTTTTCGACCTTTTAAAGTACCCGAACTTTTAAAGAATTTCTCATTATGATTTTCTGCCTGTGGGCCATTATCACTCGTAATTAAGACTAAAGTATTTTCTAATTCACCTGTTGCTTCCAGTCTATCTAATAAACGTTGTATTTGTTCATCTAACATTGTGATTCTAGAAGCATGTCTTCGTTCTTCTTCAGGCCACCCTTTCTCTTTATAACGATCTTTTTCTCTTAAATCAAACTCATGTGCATGAGGTGTACGGTAAGACATTATCATGAATAATGGTTTATCTTTATTTCTTTTTTTATCCAGATAATCCAACGCTAACTGTGTTCTAAATTCATCTTTACAGTCCCATTGTGTATAATCATACTTTATCAAACTGTCTACACCATTTACCCAATGATCGTCAGAATTAAACTTAATACTATCTGCACTGTATCCCCATTGTTCTTGAATAGCATATTGAAACCCTCTTCCTGAAGCCCATGTCGAAGTATCCTGAGGTACTCCCAAATGCCATTTCCCAATAAAAGCGGTTTGATAGCCTGCATCTTCCATCATTTCACCTAAGGTAATTTCGTCTTTCTCTAACGCTACGCGTCCCCATTCACCAGTATTTGTACGTCCATAATTTCCTCTAATACTCAAATTACCGACATTAATTCCAGTCATTAATACCGCTCTAGAAGGTGCACAAACTGCTGAACCTGCGTAAAATTGGGTAAACTTCATCCCTTCCTTCGCAATCTTATCAATGTTTGGGGTTTTTATCTCTTCTTGACCATAACACCCCAATTCTCCATATCCTAAATCATCGGCGAGAAGAATAAGTACATTCGGTTTTTTAACTTCTTTGCTAATTGAATTGCTCTTATTTGTAGGTTTTTGACAACTACTAATAAATGAAACAATTGCCAGGATAATATAGATTATATTTTTCATGTCTTTATATTGAATTAACTTGGTCTCCATTCATTACGACTTCATCAAAAGTCAATTCATCTACATTTTTAATGCGATTACCTTGCTCTGCTGATTTAATTTCAACATTTTCAAGTTTAATCTGCTGGATGTATTGCTCCGGTAAACCAACAATGTCTAATGCATATTTCTCAACATGATTACAAGTCACATTACTTATATTAATCTTTTCAAAAAGGCTTGGGCTGTTACCGCCTCTGTAGCTATGGTAATCTGTTGTGAAATAGAGTAATGTCATTGTAGAGTCTACTTTAAGGTTATCGATAAAAACATTTTTTACATAACCCCCTCTGTCTTTGTTTGATTTGAATTGAATTGCATAACGTTGTACTTTTTTCAATTCTAAATTCTGGATAAAAATATTCTCAGCCCCTCCAGACATTTCACTTCCGCAAGCAACACCATGCCATACCTTTTCTGCATAATTATTTCTAATCACAATGTTTTTACTGGGTTTATTGATACGCCATCCATCTTGATCTCTTCCAGATTTGATGGCCACTGCATCGTCACCAGTTCTAAACCAACAGTTTTCAATCAAAACATCTTCACTCGAGTCTGGGTCGCAACCATCGTTGGTCATGTTCATACTATTCACCTTGATTCCTCTAACTGTTACACTTTTACAATATGTAGGCTGAATGGCCCAAAAAGGTACATTTGTAATGGTAATATCTTCAATTAAGAGTTGCTGACAGTTGACAAATTGCATAAAAGCTGGACGTAAATAATGCTCTTCTCCAAATACTCTTTCCTCCACTGCCACACCATCATGCCCCATACTTCTCAACAATTCTATATCTGGTTTTTCTTTCTTTTCTGAACGCCATAAAAACATACCACCTTCAGCATTTCCATTGAATGTACCTTTACCTGTCACTGCTATATTCTGTTGGTCTTTAGCATATACAAACGGTGAATAATTATAGCATTCTACCCCTTCCCATCTTACGAATACAGCAGGAAGATAATCTTTAGGATTTTGACTAAATGTAATGTTCGCTCCTTCTTCAAGGTGTAAGTTAACATTACTCTTAAGGTGAATCGGACCTTTGCAAAAATATGCTCCTGCAGGAATTACTACTATACCTCCTTCATTGTTGTGACATAAATCGATAACACTGTCCAATACAGGCTTTATGTTTTCATAGATATTTGCCGACTCTGAAGTATAGTCCATCACATTGTAAAAAGTCTGTACAATGTTTGGCTCTTTTATTTGCTTGACAATTTTATTGATATTCTGCTGTACTACTTCTGAGTTAGTCAATTCTTTATTGGCAGGTTTCTTTTGCATACAAGCCGATAAAATAATGCCCAATAGTAGTGTTACGTATATTTTTCTAGATGTAAACATATTCAATGTTTTCTTTAGTTTTACTCCACTTATTATTGATTTACAACTCCTTTTTCTTTCTCTTTTTCTTTTTCTTACTATCAGAAGAAATACTCTTTCCACTTTCAAACCAAGCTATTGAGTATTTATTGGTCAATTTATCTTTTCCTTCCACTACCCAATATTGGATGTTGTTATTTAGATCTCTACCAAAAATCCTTGTCTTATGTACATAACATAAATTACGAAGGGAAATATCTTTTGAACCCTCTATAACGATGATTCCTCTATCATAATCGTTTTCCATGAAATAATTTCCAGAACCTCCATTCACCAATACATTTTTAGAATTGATGATATTTAATAATTCACTTGGACCTTCGTATTTAAGACCAAATACTTTTAGATTTTCTACATTTTCTATCATCATTTGAGGTGAATAATGATGGTGTTCCACACTTACTTGATAAAAGTTTAATGGATTGTGTGTGTCTTTGATTCTTAATTGATTATATGCAGGCAAACGGTGGTCTACATGCCAACGATCTTTGAGGCTAATATGATCTAATGAAATATGATAGGCCTTCCCTCCTGCGTTATTACAAAAATCAATATATGGTGTATCTCGTTCATTCAATTTCCATGTAGTTGGAACATCTTTCACATATCTAAATTTGTCTTCAGTAATTATATCTCTTACAATTGAATTTCCACTTTGAACTCTTAAATAACACATTCTACTGTATCCAAGAATAGAAAAATCACTCAATACAACATTTCCTTCATTATCATCTTCTGTTGTTACAATAGCACCTAATTTATTTGCCCAAGGATTTGTTACTTGTAGTGTAGATATATTATTTCCAGTACCAATTAACTTTACTCCTTTTTTCACTAAAATTGGGGTCGCTAAATCAAAATAACCTCTAGGGATCAATACTGTTTTACCAAAGTTTTTACTTGATGGATTGGCAACATCATCAATTGCCTTCTGAATAGCAATTGCATCATTGTCTTTAGGATTCTCAAATTCTGTAGTTGCACCATAGCTACTAATATCTACTACATTAGGGCTATTGAAATCTGGTATTACACCATAGCTATGTTTAGTATAAATTGCCTCATTGGGTGCTTCATTGGTAATCCCAGCGTTGTATTCAAAATGCTGACTTCTATCATTTAGGTCTTTCCCTTCTATCTTAATTGTTGATTTATCCAGCTTTGAAGTGTAAGCATATTCACTTATTTTTTTCCATTGATTTTGATCGCCATTTACATAAGTATATGGTGGGAGGTCTACTCCATTTTCAATCAGTTTCGCTGCTTTGATGTATACATTTTCAAAAGCTAAGTCTTGTGCGACATTAGAAATAGCCACACCTGAATCTCCAAATACCTCAATACTTCCATCTGTTAGACTTAAGTTTGAATCTCCATGCTCTACTACTCCAGCAGCAACTCTTCCTTGTTTTGGACGGTTTAGATAAATGGCTTTATAGTCTTTATTTCCAGCTTTTGGTCCTGTGATCTTAAAACCAGATAGCACCAATGGTCCAGCTAAACGCAATACTCTAATCCCGTATTTTTCTTGCCCTTCTAAAACTAATCCTTCAATTGTAGGGTTGTTACGAAACTGTTCTTGTTCGATCCCTACTTCACCTCCAACAATATGGATATTCACTAGTCCTCCACCTGATCCTGGAATTTTATTCAAACCTGCTTTGAAAGCCTTACCATAAATCTTAGTATCTTCTATCACACAATGTTGAGCACCTGACATCGATAAAGCACTGATTTCAGGGTTATTGCCCATATCGATATCAATATTTCTAAAAGTGGCTGTATAGTGACATCCATGTGTCCATTTTTTATTTCCATTATAGAAATAATACACAAAAATATTACCCTCTACAGTACTTTGATCTTTCAGTTTCAGAATAGGTCTTTTACCTCCTGAAGCCCCAACCAATTGATGTCCATAACGGCGACTTTCAATACCTGTAAGTAATGTTAGCTGTTTAGAGATTAAGAAAGTTTTATCAGCAGGAAGTACTGTTATAAAGTTGTTTAAAAAAGCATCATCAATAGCATTTTGAATGGCTTTAGTATCGTCAGTAATACCATCTCCTTTAGCTCCATAAGGTTCGGCAGTAACATCTACAATCCCTTTTCGTGCTTTTTCAGGGTTCTCATTTACATAAGTCTTTAACCTTTCAGGGTAATCTGAATAAGGCCTCGTTGTTGAAATATGTTCTAATTTTTGGGCATGAGTTAGCTGGATTACCCAAAAAGTAATTAATATAAAAAAAATGTTTTTCATCTTATTATTAAGTAATAAGTTATAGTTCTTTATTTTTCTTTCTTGAAACCTTTACAGTTCTACTGTTCATTCCTTCAAACCAAAGAATAGAATATCTATTGGTCAATTTCTTTTTTCCTTCAACTATCCAATATTTTATGTTGTTGTTGAGCTCTCTTCCAAAAATTTTAGTCTTATGAGAATAACATAGATTTCGTATTGAAATATCTTTTGAATTCTCAATTACAATTATTCCTCTATCTTCCTTTTCTTCCATAAAGTAATTACCTGACCCTCCATTAATTAATACATTATTGGAATTATAGATATTCAGTAATTCACTTGGACCTTCATATTTTAAACCAAATATTTTTAGGTTATTTGCATGATCTATCATGACCTGTGGAGAATAATGATGGTGTTCAATACTCACCTGATATAGATGAAGAGGATTGTGAGTGTCTTTTATCCTTAACTGGTTATAAGAAGACAAACGTTCATCTACATGTCCTCTATCTTTCAAACTTATATGGTCCAATGAGATATGATAGGCCTTACCTCCTGCGTTATTGCAAAAATCAATGTACGGTTGTTCTCTTTCGTTTATTTTCCAACTTGTTGTTGAGTTTTTTACATACCTAAATTTATCTTCTGTGATAATATCTCGTATTATCGTATTTCCACTTTGCACTCTAAGATAACTCATACGACAGAAGCCAAGAATTGAAAAGTCACTCAATATTATATTCCCATCATTATCGTTCTCTGTCGTAATAATTGCTCCTAATGTATTTTCCCAAGGATTTTTAACTTGTAGAGTAGATATATTCTTTGCTACACCAATCAATTTAACACCCTTTTTTACTACAATAGGTGTGGCCAAATCGAAATAACCTCTTGGAATAAAAACTGTTTTATTGAAATTATCACTAGCTGGATTTGCAACATCATCAATGGCTCTTTGAATGGCAAGTGCATCATTATCATCAGCATTTACAAATTCTGTTGTCGCACCATATTCAGTAATACTAACCATATTTTGACTACTAAAATCTGGTATATTACCATAACTATGTTTTGTGTAAAGAATTTCCCTTGGAGCTTCGTTGATGACCTCACAACTATATTCAAAATCACTCGATCTATCATTCAATTTCTTTCCTTTTACCATCACAGATGATTTATCCAATTTTGAGGTAAAAGCGTACTTACTTAATTTCTTCCAATTATTTGGACTTCCTTTCAATATAGAATAAGAAGAAAAACCTACTCCATTTTCAATCATCTTTGCAGCTTTGATATAGACATTTTCAAAAGTTAAATCTTGAGCGACATTAGAGATCGCAACACCTGATATTCCTTTCACTTCTATATTTCCATCCGTCAAACTTAAATTTGAATTTCCATGTTCAACTATCCCTTCCGTCACTTTCCCTTTTTGAGGGTGGTCCAAATAGATGGCTTTATAATCTTTATTTTCATTTTGAGAACCAATAATTTTAAAACCTGAAATTACCAGTGGTCCTCTTAAATGTTTCATCTTAATGCCATATTTTGTTTGACCTTCAAGGACAAGACCTTCTATCGTAGGGTTTGGACGATGTTGTTCTTGATCGATTCCAATTTCACCTCCAACTATATGTACATTCACTGCACCTCCTCCAGAACCGGGTAGATTATAAATCCCCGATTTAAATGACTCTCCAAAGATTTTTGTGTCTTCTATCACACAATGCTGTGCCCCCGACATCGATAAAGCACTCACCTCAGGATTGTTACCCATGTCGATATCAATGTTTCTAAAAGTCGCCCCATAATGCACCGCATCTTTACTCTTTTTCTGTCCATTATAGAAGTAATAAACTAAGATATTACCTTCGACATCACTTTTGTCTTTTAGTTTTAAAATTGGCCTTTTTCCATTAGAGGCCCCAACAAATTGATGAGCGATACGTCGACTTTCAATCCCTGTTAGTAATGATATCTGTCTTGATATTAAGTAAATTTTATCCGCAGGTAGAACAACAACAAAATTACTTAGATAGGCATCATCAATAGCATTTTGTATCGCATTGGTATCATCTGTCACTCCATTTCCTTTTGCTCCATAAGGCTGAGCTGTTACATCAACAATACCTTTTTTTGCTTTGTCAGGATTCTTTAAAACATATAATTTCAAACGATCTGAGAACTCCTCATGGGGTACAGTTGTTGGAATATGTTCTAACTTTTGAGCATAAATAGGATGAATTAATAGAATCGTAATTATTATTAAAAGAATATTCTTCATTTTAATTTGTTTTTAATTAGATAAGTATTGTTCATTGTAATAATTAAAATATTGTAATTGGTATTCTCTAATAAATAGGAATAGCTCTTCAATATCCATTTCAGACAATGGTAGAAAAGGAATATTAATCGTTATTGAAAACCCGTTAAAGTAAAAGCAAATAATTATTTTGTGATCTTTTTCACTGACTTCCGCCTTTGCCTTTGCTAAACAATTGTTATTAATCTCTATTGTGATATCATCTTCGTATGATATTTCTTTTGAAATTAAATGACTCTTGATATCATTAATTCTTTCACCTAGTTCCATAACATTATTTTTCTTTTCCATAATTTATTATTCATTTTCTATGAATGAAGAGAATATAGCCAGCATAACTCATCTGAATATATTGTAATACTTTATTTACCTGAAAAACTAGCTAAAGAAGATTGCATATATTTCAAATCTTTCTTATAAAAAAGGGGATCACCTTTATGTATGTACAAAAACATCTCGCTTGTATTTTGAAGAGAATATTCAAAACCAGGAGCTCGATCTTCATTATACCTCTTACTGATTAATTCTATAGTAGGAAGAAAATCTTTAGCCATTTTATCTTCATAAATCACTTGCTGCATAGCATGGTGTGCAGCATAATAATCTCTTCCCAACATTGTGTTTATTAGAATCTCCTTTGCTCTAAGGTCACCATTTGTCTTATACAACATATTCGCTATTTCTATCTGAACATAGATATTAGGATCATGCAAATAAGTTTGTAACTCTGTGATATCTCCAAGAGCATTTTTCCCAAGTAAATTGATTCCTACGGCTGCCCAATAACGAACCACTTCATCATCACTCATAAAATAAGGAGTCAGTTCATCAATATGTGTCACTTTTCCTACTTTATTTGCCACTTCTATTACTTTTTCAATATCAATTAATTTTTTGTTGTCTCTTAGTTGATATGCTGTAGAATCTGCTGTCCATTTCACCATCATCCCTTCAGGGATAAAATGAATATCTTTTGTAGAAACTACTCTTGATACCATTTGCTGTCTTAGTCGCTCTACATCCTTTTGATACATTGGATCATATGCCAAATTTTTCGTTTCCCAAGGATCATTTTCTAAGTCATATAAATACTCCACAGGTCGAGGTTTCACCACCAATTCACTTTGAATCTCATCCAATAAACCATTTTTGTGATCAAAGTTTATAGTTCTTACGATATCACTTACATAGCTGTATTTTTGATAGCGCATTACAGGGTATCTCGGATAAAAGTTTCTGGAGTAAACAAACTTTCCATCAAAAACAGTGCGTTCTAATCCTGGAGAATCGTCTAATCTGTTTCTTGAGCCAAAAACAAATTTTGGAGCATGTTTTCTTTGATCACCAAGTAGTGCCCTTCCCTTCATATGAGATGGAGCTTTAAGTCCCGCAAGACTTAGAATAGTTGGTGCTAGATCTTCAAAAGATATTAATTCTTCCGTCACTGTTTGAGTACCCCAAGGAGATAGATGTCTATATTTTTTAGGAAACCAAACCAAAAACGGTACTCGATGTCCAAAACCAATACTATGCGTTTTACCTCTTGGCATACCCTCACCATGATCTGCAAACATGAATATGATGGTATTCTCTTTCAACCCATCTTTCTCCAGGCGGTCCAATACTTTAGCCCAATCTAAATCTGCCTTTTTTAAGCTATTGGGAACTCTGGAAAAATGTCTACGTACTTCTTCACTGTCTCTATAAAATGGTGGTAAAACTACTTGTTTACTACTTACTATCTGATCAGGAGATAAATGATCTAATATTTCTTCTTCATAAAATCCCCAAGGCTTGGTCATGGTTCTACTTTGATGGCAGTCATTAAAATTAAAAACAGAGAAAAATGGTTGATGATTCGACCTTTTCCACCACCCTGCTGTTTTAGAACTTTCATCCCAAGCTTCACCAATAAAAGCTTTCTCATTCTTAATATTATAATCCGTCTTTTTGTTATTTGAAGTATAATATCCCGCTTGTTTTAAGTAAAAGGGAAAACCTTTAATATGATGAGGTATTTTATATTTACTTCTATGGTTACCTGTACCTAGTACTTCTGTAGAAACACCAGTTATTAACGTATTTCTACTCGATGAACAGACTGCTCCTGTTGCATATACATTCGTAAAACGAACTCCTTCATTAGCAAACTTATCAAAAGTGGGAGTTGTTTCTAATGGATAACCATAAGAGGATAAAAATTGAGGAGAAGTATCCTCAAATGTAATCCATAAGATATTAGGTTTACCCTGCTTACTTTTACAACCACCGATTGATAAGGCCAAAAGAATTAAGATAGATAGAGTAGAATTATATATTATTGAAGTTAGATAACTTTTCATTTCTTTCCTATACTAAGTTTAACTACTTTTATTTGTGTATCACACATATTTTTATAGACATTCTCAAATATCTATTAGGTACAACGCTACCCTATTTAAAATGTAAAAAATAATGACATCAGTCGTATTTATTGTAAGAGTATACAAATATTATATTGTCTACAAGTTGAACTGTTTTATGTAAAAAAGCCCTCAATTGAACATATTCAAATGAGGGCTAGTTAGAATGAAAATTGTTACTTCCTATTCATATATTGTTTGGTTAGTAGCTTGTTCAATCATATTGATGACAAACTGTACTGCAGCTTCATCGTAACGTACTCCGTAAGGAGTCTTTTCTCCATAACCATCTGCTAAACGACCTGCTGTTAATAATTGAGACACGATTAACTTTCCATTTCCTTCACCAAATTGAATAGAGGCAACTGGAGTTTTCGTTAAATTTTTTCCACAACTAACAAGAGGCATAAAAGACTTTGCTTCTCCTTCTTTTGACTTTTGATAAGCTGTACTTAAATTCACTATTTCTACTCTAGCATTCTTATTCAATGACTTCGCCAATGCAGGAGCATCATCCATCAAAAACTTTAGCTTTTTTCTTAATTGTTTCTTTACTCCAACATCATTTGATGTATTAGAATAAGCATAAAAGCCTTCAAGATGATAAGCATAATATTCTCCATTTTTGATAGCTTCTTGATCTGCTCCTTTTGCAATCCAATCCGCTAAGAAAGCTGATGCACTTAAACCATAGAAACGCATTTCAGTTGCAGGGACAATAAGGCCACCTCTATAGCCATTCCATAACCAAGTCTGATCTTTTTCTAAATGACTCCAAAGTTGATTATTATTTTTTGCTGCATGTATATGACTTTCAGGCTCTGCTATTTCTTTGAATTCCATTGTGACACCTTTAAATAATTTATAGCTTTTCTGTGTGCCATTTTTTACTTGAGCAGCACCTTGTAATGGTCCGAGTTCTCCCTCATTTTTAGGATAGCCTTGCCCCAACCATTTGTCACCAATATCCAACATCACCACTGATGTTCCAGATGAAATCACTTTGTCGAGTCTAGATACAATCTTTTGGTTTCCGTTGGCTATTTCTTTCCAAGTTTCTAAACCTGTAAGTACCAAATCAGCATTTTTATTTTTGACATCAACAACCTCAATGTTGTTCTTCTCCAACATCTCCTTAAGTTCTTTGTCTACTTCATAAACCCCTACAACCAACTTACTTTTTGATGTTGCTTTTAGAACATTGATAGACCACTTAGATACTACAGGGTGTTTTACAAAATCCGGTTTATTCTTCAACTCAACTTTGATATCGTATTTCCCTATATTTTCTGGCAAGGTCAAAGCAACATTCTTGATCTTTTTACTATACCCCTCTAATCTTTCTTTGAAGTGATTTTTTATTATCAATTTACCATCATTATTCACCAAAGAAACTTGTACGTTAAGTTCTCTTTCTTCTTTTAAATCATTAAATAAATGGATAGGAAGATTGATTGTTTGATTAGGAACAAAATTTTGATCCCATAAATCTAAACTTATCGAAACAGGTGAGAATACAACAGCCAAATCATTCCAGACAGGTTTTGGAATACCATCTTTCAGTTCTCCTAAAAACCAATGACTACCGTCTTTTTTACTTCCCAAAGCACAGAAAGGTGATACTCCTGCAGCACCAATTCTTCTCCAATATTCCGCTACTTTTACGTTAGCATCTGAATGAAATGCCAATCTGCTTGTTGCATCATTTTCTCTACCTAGAAACCTTAAATAAGTTTCTTGAACTGTGGCATATTCACCAAAATCTCCATTCCCATCTAGATAGTTTCCTCCAAATTCATCCACCATAATAGCTTTAGGAAATTGGTCTGCATCGTCATAATATAAGCCTAGATTTTCAAACAAACTCCACCAGTATTTATGAATATGAATCACATCTCTGTCCTCCAGTACTAAAGGTGGATATTCAGGTAACAGCTTATTTAAAGCCGACCAAGCGATATCCAATTCTTCTTCATGTGTCTCATTGTATGGGTGGACAAGAGCTACCGAAGGATGTTTCATGGCTAAATCCAACCAATCTTTATACTGAATCAATAAACTTTCTTCAGAAGCAGGCATGCCATGGAAAAAACTCCATTCGTATTGCACTACTAAACCA
Organism: Flammeovirga sp. AWQ4_249; assembly: GCF_056161045.1. NCBI lineage: Bacteria > Pseudomonadati > Bacteroidota > Cytophagia > Cytophagales > Flammeovirgaceae > Flammeovirga > Flammeovirga sp. AWQ4_249. The sequence goes on along the minus strand of NZ_JBSWYJ010000009.1, from coordinate 84,624 downwards.
TGTTGATCACATAAGTCTAAGAACTTTTCTGGAGGTAATCCTAAGTGGTACCTTAAATAATTCCCTCCTAAATCTTTGGTTCGCTTAATGATGTTTTCATAAAACCATTCTTCATTGTAGCCTAATGCTCTACCCTCTTCGGTTCTCATCCATCTTGGCCATACTACAGTTACTCCTAGTGGTGTAAAAGGTTCATCATTTAGGTAGAATTTCTTTTTATGAATCTCGAATGTTTTTAAGCCAAAATTCATTTCACATTTATCAAGAATTTTATTTTTCTTGAATGCCGTTAACCTAAGCGTATATAAGTTTGGATCATCTACAGACCAAGCTTTTAATTTTCCTTTATGATCTATTTTAAGGCTACCTTTTGACTCTTTAAGAGTGGTTTCGCCTACTTGAACCACCTGATTATCTTTGTCTAATATTTCAGCTTTTACACTGATAGACTGTCGCTTACCTTTTACTTCAAATTTGATTTCACTTTGATCTTTTTCTCTATCATAAAAAGGGATTACCCTTGAAATCTTTATATTATTATAAAACTGCAATTCTACATCATCCCATAAAGATGATGAAACATTTGACCTCCAATGATCTGCCACTGGAATATAAGAAGCATCTGTCTCAGGGACCTCTTTTAAAGAGGCTAATCTTATTTCTATTGTTACTGTTTTTCCAGGCAATAAGTCAGAATGGTTTAAGTCAAAACGTATTGGACCCATCCCACCTTCACGTTGTGCCACCTGTTTATTATTAATCCAAACCTGTGGTGTAAACCTTGCACCCTTTAACAATAGGCTTACTTGGTTCCAGTCTCCATTTGGAAGGTGAACTTTCTTTCTATACCAAGTTGGTTCATTTCTGATAACGGTAGGGTCTGAATGAATACCTGGAACATTTACCGTTTGAGTATAGGCTCTATCATATCCCATTTCCCATTGTCCATTCAAGGATAATGATTCACCAGAATTTTTAACATCGTTGGATAGGGATACGGTATTGATCAAAAAGGAGATCAATAGTACATAGATGAACTTCATATTTTAAAATATTTAGGTCAAATTTTATTAAAAAAAGCCCACCATATGAAGACCTCACTAAATTATAATTCAATTTATATTTAGAAGATATACAAATGGTAGGCACTATTTTATTTCAAGTTATTTTACTACTCTGATAATGAATAGCCAGGATTTTGCACCAAATTAGGATTGGAATCTATTTCACTTTGAGGAATTGGGAAATATTTATGTTTTGGCATCTGAACTTTTGCTTCAGGCTTATACTTTTCTAATTCTTCTTTTAAAATACCCCATCTTTGAAGATCAAACCATCTAATACCTTCACCTACAAACTCTTTACCTCTTTCTTCTCGGAGAGCTTTTCTTATTTGGGAAGCATTGCTACCTATATTTAATGGCTTTAAGTTGGCACGTTCCATCACTTGATTCAACCTAGACAAAGCTTTACCAGTTTCATTTAATTCTAGTGATGCTTCTGCAGATATTAATAATACTTGAGCATATCTGATCAATGGGAAGTTAGTACCTTGATCAGTATCTGATGCACTATTTGGATCATAGTATTTTTTAATATACGGAGCATTGATTGTTCTCAAAATTGTAGATCCTTCTGGATAATAATCCTCATAGATTAAAACATCTCTCCTATTATCCCATTCTGCATATTTTTCTTTAAAGAAATCTTGATTAACGACAGCCATATTAAAACCCCTTCCTCCATTGGGAGCTGGGTTTGGCATCATGTAAGTATTTAAATTAGTGTTATAATAAGTATTCCCCATACTATATTGAACAGATAAAATATCTTCTTTACCATTCTCGTTTTTAGGAAGAAATACATCTTCATAGTTTTCCCATAAGCCATATCCATGATTTAGGATAACTTCTTCAGCCTTTTTTTGAGATAAACGGTAATATTCTTCAGGGGTTAGGGTATTACCTCCACTAACAGTATTAAAAGATGCTCTTGTTAAATACACCCATGCTAATAAAGATTTTGCAGCACCACTTGTCACCTTCCCTTTTTGACTTTCCGCCAAATCTGTCCACATAGGTAGATCATCTTCTGCTTCTATTAAATCTTGAATTATTTGATTATAGATATCCAATTCAGAAACATTTTTTGGATATTGATCCTCTTCATTGGTTGTTAACCCTTTTAAGGTTAATGGAACAGGTCCAAAAGCTCTTACCTGATTAAAATAGAAGAAAGCTCTCCAAAATTTTGCTTCTGCTAAAACTCTAGGCATATAATCTTTCTCAAGATCAGTTTCTTTAACAGATTCTATAATAGTATTCGCTCTTGAAATACCATATGCATTCATGTTCCAGAATTTACTAAAAGATATTGCAGCTGGTGTAAATGAATAATCGTATAAAGATAAAAGAAGAGGGTTAATTGGCTCCCTAGGTACAGACATGATATCAGTTGTATAATCAAAAAGTCTTATATAATCGTGATCATAACATTGATATAAAGTACCATACAAACCATTTAATAATTCGTCAGCAGCTTGTTCTGTCACAAAAAAATCTGATGCTTCCTCTACAAAAAACATAGGTTCCTCTTCAAGAAAGTTAGCACAAGACGCCAAATACATGGTTACCAATATAATAGCGTATTTAATATATCTTTTCATTGTCATTGTATTTTGTCTATTATTAGAATGCCATGTTAAAACCGAAAATCCATGATTTTGCACTTGGATATGCCCCATTGTCTGTATTCATTCTTTCAATATTGTTTCCATAAATACCTACTTCAGGATCATAACCAGAGTAATTTGTCAAGAATAAAGGATTCGTTATTGTAGTATATACTCTTAAGTTTTTCAACTTTATTTTTTTTGCAGCCTTTGAAGGTAGTCTATAACCTAAAGTAACTTCTCTTATTTTAATAAAGCTTGCATCTTCAATATAAGTGTCAGCAATTACCTGAGGCATGTTGTATCCTAGTCTTGGGACATCAGTATCTGTATTTTCAAGAGTCCAATAATCAGATATTTCAGGAATTTTATTCTGATCTGCATTTCTTGTATTCATTGTATAACTTCTTGAGAGATTAAGAACTTTATTTCCTATAGAATAAATTAGGAAAACAGAAAGATCAAAACCACCATAAGAGAAGTTGTTAGAAAAACCGCCAAAGTAATCTGGTTGTGAGTGTGCCAAAACTTGTCTGTCTGAATCATTAACATCACCATCTCCATTAGTATCAACAAACTTCATATCACCAGCCTGAACCGTTTGTCCAAATTGAGTATGTGCTTTTGATATTTCATCTTCTTGCCAAACTCCTTCTGTTTTGTAACCAAAGAATGATCCAAGTGGCAAACCAGCTTGTAAAATTTGAGATGGAGATTGTTTAACAGTATAACTATTGACATTACCCACCAAAATTCTTCTGTCATCTTCAGGAGTTGTTGATGGGAACCCTAAATCAAGTACTTCACCTCTTTGCCATGTGAAGTTAAGTCCTACTTCCCATTTGAATTTTCCTTTATGAATTGGAATACCTGTAAATCCTAATTCAAAACCCTCATTCATCATACTACCAATGTTTTCTCTATATTTAGACACACCATTAGTTGTAGGAATTGGTCTATTTAAGAACAATTGATTCGTTTGTTTTTGATAGTAATCTACTACCATTGTTAATCGGTTACCAAATAACGCTACATCAACACCAATATCTACCTGTGCCGTTTCCTCCCATGTTAACCCTGAGTTAGGATATCTAACCAACCTATATCCTGGATTTATTTCTCCACCCAAAACATAACCTGTATTCACTGAAGAAGAAATTTGAGTTAGTGAGCTGTATGGAGGTAAAGCATCACTACCAGATATACCTGCACTAAGTCTAAGTTTTAAGTCCTCTAAAAATCTTAATGACTTCATAAACCTTTCATCGCCAAGCCTCCAAGCTACTGCTGCTGATGGGAAAAATCCCCATTTTTTATCTGCTCCAAATTTAGAAGACCCATCGTATCTACCATTAAAAGTAAATAAATATTTTCCTTTAAAATTATACTTTAATCTTCCATAAGCAGATAAACGAGAGTTTTCTTCAAAAGAAGATGATAATGATGCTGTTGCAATATCACCTGCTGATAAGTTATTATATTGGAACTTATCAAGAGAAATATCAAAAATCGAAGTATTAAAGATATCTTGTGTACTTTTCATTACATCAAACCCTCCCATCAATGTGAACGTATGCTTTCCTATTTTTTCATTATAAGTGGCATAGTTTTTTGATTGCCACATTGTTCTTTCTTTAATACCTTTTTCTGCTTTACTTCTAAAGTCATACTTATAATTCCACACATGAGAGGGCTTATAATAATTATCCTCAATAGTTTGATATTTAAAACCAAATGTCGATCTAAAATTAACTTTAGAATGAAGTTTAGCGTCCAAAGAGAAATTATTATTTGTTAAGAATACATTCTGCTTATCATTGATATGAGTATTGTAATATACTGGGTTACCCATATATTGACGGTTTACATCAATACCCACAACATTTGGGGTTAGATTACCATATTCGTCGTAAGGTGAGATAACTGGAGCCAACCTTATTGTATTAGCAATTGGGTGTCTATTACTGTTAGCTTCTGTAATATTTTCAGAAAAGTCTTGTGTTCTTGTATAATCACTTCCACTTAATCTAAGACCTAATTTTAAAAATTTATTTAATTTAGCGTCCAAATTAAAACGTAAATTAAAACGTTCATATCCAGTATTTACAATTACACCTTGCTGATTAATATAATTACCTGAAGCATAATATTTCACCACCTCATTTCCTCCTTTAACAGATAAATTATAATTTTGCATTGGTGCTGTTCTTGATACCTCATCTTGCCAATCAGTATCAACATATTGGCCATCAGGCATTACTCGTGGTGGTTGATTTTCTGTTGCTCTAATTGCATTAGAAATTTCTAAGAACTCTTCTGAGTTTAATACGTCAATAGGTGATGCTACTTGCTGAAGACCATAGTACATACCGAAATTGACTTCACTCATGTTCTTCTCACCAGTCTTTGTTGTTATGATGATAACGCCATTACCACCTTGTGCACCATAAATTGCAGTTGATGATGCATCTTTTAAAACTTCCAATGATGCAATATCATTTGGATCTACTGAATTAAAATCAGCACCAATAAAACCATCAATAACGTACAAAGGCTCTCCATCTCCTTGAATTGAGTTGGTACCTCTAATTTTTACTGAAACAGCTCCACCTGGCTGACTTTGATTTCTTTGAACATGCACACCTGGAGCAAGACCTTGTAGAGTTTGATCCACAGAAGTTACAGGAACCTTAGTAAGGTCATCAGATTGTAAAGAACTCACTGCTCCTGTTAAATCACTTTTCTTCTCTGTACCATAACCAATAACAACTACCTCTGAAAGTACTTCCGTTGCTTCCGCTAAAGTCACTTTTATAAAGCTTTTTTCACCAACTAAAATTTCTTGCGTTTCATAACCCATAAAACTGAAAACCAAAACTGTCCCTGGTGCTACGTTCAAGAGGCTAAACTTACCATCAAAGTCACTGACAGTACCAACATTGGTTCCTTTAACTCTAATATTAACACCTGGAATGGTACTACCTATATTATCGATAATTACACCTGATAACTTTTTATCTTGGTCTTCGAAGAGAGACTTATCTTCAACAGCTGTCACAGCTAAAAGCTGATCCACTCTTTTTATCGATAAACCTGCTTGACTAGAAACCTCTTCCAATAGGTCTCCTAAATTATAATAAGCTTTATTTGGTACAAATGTTTTGTCCATCACATCACTATCAGAATAAGCAAAAGTAAATTCTCCTTCTTTTTCTATTTCACTAAACAAATGGCTTACCTCTTCGCTCTTTCCAGGTTCAAGCTGAAAAGTTAAGATTACATTTTGTAATTTATTAGACTGGGCCATACCAACACCAGTAGTCATCAGAACTAAAAATAACTGATAGACGAAAACATGATAAACCCTTATCCTTTTCATACTTAATGAAATTTTCTTTAATATTGTCTTCATATTTATTCAGTTTAAAAACTGTTTTGATTTAGTAGTGGATTGAGTCATTTCCCCAAAGTCTCTCAATCCCTACTTACTCAGTTTGCCAGTTAATTACTCCTTAATAATTAACTTATTATCAACAACTTGATATTCGAATCCATAAACGTGAGATAAAACCGTCATCACTTTTTCAAAACTTGGGTTTTGATATTTCGCTGTATAGCGTTTGTTAGATTGGATTTTCGATAATTCAGTTTGCTTTACATCAACACCATACCATCTTTCAAGGCGTTTAAATACCTCTTCTTTGGTTACATTATTGAATATTAATTTCTGATCTACCCAACCAAATTCCTTATCAGGATCAGAAATCTGGCTAAATTTTAATGATTTTCCATCAGTAGAAACTGACACTTTTTGATTAGGAACTAAAACCACTTGATCATCTTCACTCAATGTATTTGAAACTTGAACTTTACCTGTTTTCACTGCTACACTATTATCTTCATTTTGGTAAGCATTTACATTAAATGAAGTTCCCAGTACTTGGATATCAAACTTTTCTGTTTTAATAATAAATGGTCTTGATTCATCTCTAGCAACATCAAAAAAGGCTTCCCCTTTTAAAGTTACGACTCTAACATGATCTTCAAATTTATCTGGAACTATCAACTGACTTTCAGAATTCATCTTAATTATTGTCCCATCGGGTAAGCGTGTTGTAATTTTTTCCCCTGCAAGAGTAACTTTCTCATTATAATTCACGAATGCCATATCTCCGTCAATACTAGTTGAGAAATTAAGCATCATCGCTAAGAGACTAACACCTACCATTAATACTACGGCAGCAGCAACTTTCGATACTACAGAATATTTATTTTTCTGTACTTTGGCTCCCGTACTAATTCTTTCATTTTGAATTTGCTTTAATAATTTATTTCTAACTCTATATGAAGCCTCATTCACTTCATTTTGGTTATAGTTCATAAATCCTGATAACTTAGACAGTGTTCTTTTATTACCAGGATCTTCATCTAACCATATATCAAGCTTTTCTTGCTCTTTTTTATTTAGTCTTTTTGCTAAAAAAAAATTTATTAATTCTTCCACTTTTTTATAATTTTATTTTAGAATTCATACATAAGAGCGATAAAAGGTGATGTTGTCTACATAAAAAAAAAAAAAAATCAATAGTGTCCTAAACGTTTTTATTTTTCAAAAAAATGCACGTTTAAGCTATTGTTATTGTAAAAATCATTCAATATTAAAATAAATCCCCCCTACACATTCATTGATCTAGTTTTCGATGGGTCTTCAAACGGTCGATCTAACCATTTTTTGAGTTCAATTCTGACAAATAAATTTACCCATATAAATGCAATCAAGTTAGAAATCCTCTATTCAAATTTCTCTATTAATTTGAGGTATTTAAGAATTAGAATAGTAACCAAAGGAGTCCAAATTTGAATCATTATGGCATTTTCACTTGTTCCGATAAATGATTTAATATGTAGAAGCTGTTTAATTTGTCGAAAGAAGATTTCAATCTGCCATCAACTCTTATAAAACTCACGTATTGTATTTTTTATCCAAGATATTTGATTGGTGATAAGTCCTATTTTTTGGATATTATCATCTTTCCAAATCATAACACGTCTGAGTTTTTTTGGGATATGATGATGTTTGTGATCAAGTACTTCTAATTCCCTAATTGTTTTAAGTTGTATATTTTCTTTATTTCTTATGACTATGAAGACTTCTTTGCTGTCCCAAACATTTAATAAAGAAAAATCATTATAATATCTATCAACAACAATCACACTATTAGCAAGTAAAAGTATGTCATACACTTCTTTAGTGGTTTTGTATTTCGTCCAATAGAAAAGGTTTAAACACAGACTAATGGTTGAGGAACCCAACAGAAATATCTTAGATTTTTTACAGAATTTAGTTTGCTTATGCTGACCTAATTAATACTTGTAATTAGCATTAATTTACCCCACAATCCACTTCTTCAAAGTATGTTTATTCGGGAATTTTTCTCCATCCTTAACAGCCATTTTTACCTTATTGATTTCACTCCATATTTCCCATTTCTGGTTTTCAGAGTATTTCAATACAGCAGCAGCTATAGTTTGTTGGTCTATTCCTAATTCACTTAGTCGCTCTTGAAGTCTGTAAACTTTATCTTCGAATGAATTTTGAGGAGTATTAGACGTTTTGCCAAATAGTTCTTGCTGTACAGGTTGAGTATCTGTCTGATGATCGGTGATGTCAACGACTTTAGATTGCTCCTTCAATAGTTCTTTTATAGTAGCATCTATGATTGTATCAGGTAGATGCATATCTCGCATGGATTGGATCTTTTGTTTATTCGTAATATTCAAGGCTTCTTCCCCTCCATCAGCTAAATTTTGATCCGTTGTATCTACTGTTTTCTTACTAAATTCAAAAAGTATATGGGTATACTTCCTACCACTTCTTCTAACAGGTGTGTATGAAAGATGTATATCAGATGTCTTATCAATACCATTTACAGCAGGTTCTAAAACGGAGTTTTTGAAAGTATTAAAAACATTGTACGATTTTTTGTCAGCTACACCTAATACAGATTTTAGCTCGCTCAACTCAACGATACGTTCGGAATATTTACCCACACCTCCAATTAGAAAATCATAAAGTCTAACAGCATGAGGGGAACGTATGCTTTTTAGATTTGTAAAAAGGTATTGTGTATAGTTGTTTGAAGGACCTAAGAATTTCTTAAAAGTTCGATTAAACTTAAATGATACTTTCGTTTTGTTGATTTCAATGGTATCGAAAAGAGTAATGTATTTCCTATTAAAATCTTTATCATCGTAGTCTGCATCATTAGTACCACTCCCCTCTTTGATTTTAGCAGATGATAACTCATCACAAGCCTGATCTATGTTTTTGATATCTTTACCTCCAGGAGCTCTACCTAAAAAATCTGCAACTCTAAATTCTAATGTCTTGTCTAAGTCTTGTTCTTTTACTGTAAATGAAAAAATCAACAACTTTTGAGCAATCAAACTTAAGGTAGTTTTTTGATGAGCTCTTACCAAATTGTTATGTCGCTTTACCCAAACCTTGGTTAAAAGATTATCCATAGTTTACTTCTATTAGAAATGTTTTGTATGCCTAAAAATGCTTCACAACTTGTAATTGCTCTTGGTTTAGATAGACAGCGGGTAAATACAAGCAGAAGTCCATTACATATTTACGGACTTTTGTTAGTATTTACAATAATTTCACTTAAAAATATCGGACTTTTACTTGTATTAGTGGTCTAGCTACTAGGATTAAGTAGGCAGCTTACTTGTATTTAGGTTCAATTGTACTAGTTATTATGACCCTAAACAGTTTTTTAAAGCCCTGTCTAACTAAATACTATTTAATATTATGGTCTAACTACTTGTATTTAATGCAAACTCCTATACTTTTAGGCAAGTTACTAGTGTTACATTGGTCTATCTACTAGGATTAAAGAGGTAACTTACTTGTATTCTTATGGTCTAATCACTTCTACATTCATTTTTAAAACACTGTTTATCAGATAATTATATTGATTAATAAGTAACAAAAGGATTTATAATTTTAATAAGAGCTTGTATTTTCTTTTAGTTAATTGAATTGATTTTTGAAAAAGTATTCGCTTATTAAAGCTACTGGAAACGCTCATTTCTTTGAGGTTAGCTGTATATCATCATTGATTTATTCAAAAACAGCCATGATTTATGGTCTAACTACTTGTATTTAGTGCAACTTCCTATGGTTTCATGCAGATTACTTGTATTTAATTGGTCTATCTACTAGTATTCAAAGAGTAACCTACTTGTTTTAGTATGGTCTAAGTACTTGTATTAATGCTTTTTATATACTAATAATCAGATAGTTACGTAGTACTATAAATAATAAAGTATTAATAAGTTAAATAACACTATAGTCTTTAAATCTTTCATTTTACTTTTAAAAAAGGTGTTTTTGATTCAAATACCATGTTTCTCATATCAATTTCAACTTAAATACTACATTATATAATAATTTGGCTGATCGGATATGGTCTACTTACTAGGAATTAGAGTAACCTACTCGTATTTGTAGATAGAAAGATGGTCTAACTACTCGGATCAATAGATATTTTGAGTGAATTCGCTTTAGTTTGAAGTAATAGGTCTATCTCCTCCTGATCTAATTACCAGTACTTTTTCCTTAGATAGAGCTTAATACTAGTAGAAGTCCATTATTTTGAAATAATTACCTTTCAAAATTTAGAAATACTCCCTTTTTCGATTGATTTTATGGTCTACTTACTATGAATAATGAATTTACTATTGGTCTAACTACTAGGAAATAGCTTTAGTATACTAAAAGAACCACTATCTGCTCACATTTTTAGGTAACCTACTTGTATTTACTACCATAGTATGGTCTACTTACTTGTATTTGAGGGATTACTATGATTCTACCTCTTAGCTGATGTAATAACTTTTACCTCTTTTAGGTTGATGCTTTACATCAATTAGACTAAAAAACTTGTCTATTTTAATTTTTAGACAAAAAAATAAGTCTTTTTGTTTTACTTAAACAAAAAAGTTTGTACCATTGTATCGAACTAAATGGAAATACAATGGTCAATGAGAAAAGGATTATATCATTCCTAAAGAAGAATGACTTTTTAAAACACTCCAAGTTGGAGCAAATGGCAGGACTTTCTCAAGGTCTTATCTCTGCTGTACTTACAGGTAGAAAGAAGTTTTCAGATGCCCATCTTGAAAAGCTCTATGGTGTACTGAAGAATTTTGGTATCGACAATATTCTAAATAGTACTGTAATCTCTGTAATGAATAACAAAGGTGGTGTAGCCAAAACAACGACTACGCTTAACTTGGGTACAGCACTATCAAGAAGTGGTAAAAAGGTTCTACTTATTGATTTGGATCCTCAGGGTAACCTTTCTCAATGTCTTGGGATTGATGAACCGGTTCGTGAACTAAAGTCTTTATTGATTGAAGATGCAGAGCTAGAAGATGTGAAGTTGAAGATCGAAGACAACCTTTCGCTTATTCCTTCTTCAATTAAATTGGATGAAGTAACCATCCGCATGAATCAAGACAGAACGATTCCTAATTCTATCCTTCGTCAGAAATTAGCACAGGAAGAAGAGGAGTTTGACTATATTTTTATTGACCTCCCTCCTAACCTTTCGGTTTTAAACTACGTGGCTCTGGAGGCTTCAGAAAATGTGATCATTCCTGTTGAGCCAGGAAAATTGGCTTACAACGGTTTGGATGGTGCAAAATTGGTCATTGATCAGATCAATAGAATGAACTCTTCAAATCCTTTATCTATCTTAGGTATCTTGATTGTCAAGTCTGCTCCTAATGAGAAAATCTACAAAGGATATGTTCCTGTACTACGTTCAGAAGAGCAAGTATTCAAAACAGAAATTCCAGTAGATGCACATTTAAAACAGTCTATTGAATTAACACAAACGGTTTTTGATTATGCTCCAAAAAGCAAAGCTGCAAAAGCCTACAAAGAATTAGCGAAGGAAGTAATGGCCCTGAAATAAACCTAGAACATGTTTACGCCAAATAAATTAAAAAGATCTAATGCTGCGCCTCCTCAAGCAACGGAGGCACAAAAGCACAACCTCAATGTAGAGCTATTGATTAGCCCAGTGCTTCGTGATTATATTTCTCCACTGACGGATAGCGAAGAGGAAATCCTTCGTGAATCTATTCGTGAGGAAGGTGTCCGAGAACCTATCATTGTTTGGACCATCATGGATGCTGACCTTGAGGTCATGACTGCTGATGGTGAAGTGAGAAGATCGCAACCTGGTGATAAAGTCATTTTAGATGGTCACCATAGATACCGCTTAGCTACTGAAACAGGTGCTGATTATCGCCTTGCTCCTGATAAGACATTTGATTCTTTGGAGGAAGCACAAGAGTACATGTTGCAACTTCAGTTAGGAAGAAGAAACCTTAACAACAACCAATCGGCTTACTACATTGGTGCAAAGTACAACCTCAATGTGCAAGGTATCGGTAGCAATCAAAACCAAGGAGGAAAGACAAAGACAAAGCTTGCTGAAGAGTTTGGGAAAGGGGAAAGAACAATCCTTAACTTCTCAAAGTTAGCAGCTGTAATTGATCAGTGTTCTGCTTCGTTTAAATTGGCTTTCTTGAAAGGTGAATTTGCTGTACCTGTTGCCGTTTACTTAGAGGTATTCAAGAATTTAAAAAAGCTATCACAAGAGGAGATCGAGAAATTGTTGTTAGGTGAAAATATAGAAGAGAAACCTTCAGAAAGAACACCCATCAACAGACCAAAGATCCTAACTTATAAGTCTCTTTTAAGTTCTATTGATAAGCTTGCTGAAATGGATTTAAAGCAGGACTTGTCAGAAGACGAGAAAAAGGTCATCAAAGAAAATATTGATGCACTTATTCAAAAAATAGGCCTTTAGAGTATCGCTAGAGGGGGGTGCAAACATTGCACCCCCTATCAAAACTCATTTCCTATTTTCTATTTTTAGTAAAATCAACCATCGCCAAATTTTTGATTTTACATAAAAAAAAGGTTCAACCTCTCCATCGCCAAACGTAGAGATTGAACCCCATAAGATTTCGATAATATTTATTCATTTTTCAATTAGCTCCACTTCGCTAAAAGCGGGGCCTAAACATTACCAATCGTGAAGTTAGTAAGAATTGCGGATTATTCCCTAATCCTAGCGTCATTACTGTACAGTAGTTACGTGTCTTGTTTATTTTTCAATAGTATCCTTCCCCCCTACTTTGCCATTCCGCTAGCACTTTTTATTGTGCTTCTTGGTCATCATTACTCCTTCTTTTCTATTCAATATTTTAAAGATAGTGGTAAACTTTCTCAAGCATCAATCATTGCAGTTGCCCTTATGTCTACAGTGTTCTATTCCGAGTGGAAAGGACAACATGTACAGGCAGAAAAGGCTACTGCTATTCCTACCACAGAAAAAATCGATCAGCACATTGATGAGGTCATGTCAACCATTCATCAAAATGCCAATAAGAGAAACTGGAGAAATGTAGAGCAATACCGCACAGCTTCGGAGCAATTAAAAATGCTCCAAAAGGAAAAGGAACAACTAGTACAGGAGATCAAAATCAAGAAAGAAGAAGCTCATCAACTAGCAGCTGAATTTAGAATCTTCTCTGTCGTTTTGTTTCTGATTGCTTTTGTAGCATCTACCTTAAACAGCGATTCCACAGTAGAAACAGAGATTTCTTCAGGTACTGAACAGGTACTGACAAGTACAGAGCATTACCATCATTCATCAACTCCATCAGTGACAGTAACTAGAACAGCACCTGATGTTAGAGCGAATATAGTACCTACAGGTACTGAGCAATCAACTATTTCTCCTGTGATTTCAAATACAGAACCTAAAGACTCTGGAACTGATACAGCAGATATTGATCGTATTATTGCTTTAGTAAAATCAGGCGAATTACAAGACCGAAGAGAAGTGATGCACCGATTAAAGATGAATGTCATCCAAGCTAATCAGCTTTTCAAGAAGTATGCTCCAAAACCAGAGCAGACCACTATAGGTTTTGTGACATCCAACAATGTTTAAGTGTTCAGGTAAAATTACCTCCCCCTTCTTACCTCTAACCTCACCCCTCAATAAAATGATTACATTCGATCCACAACTTCTTTCACTTCTCAACCAAGATGAGACCTTCGTTTTCCTACATATCTGCAAGAGGTTGGGAAAAGGAAAAACGGCCTTTCCTAGCAATGACCTTTTAAGAGAGGAAACAGGAAAGGGCATCAATAAGATCAAAAGAATCATCACAGAACTACAGCACAAAGGAGTGATGGAAGCAACACAAACAATGTTAGCCAAAGGGAAATTTGGTCCTAGAATACTCAAGATCTCAACAAGTTTAGTAAGGGTATACAACAGCATATCAAATACTGAAAGTGCTGTACTTACGAGTAGTAAAGACCGTAGCACGGATTCCGTAACAACGGAAACCGTAAGCACGAAACCAGTGCCATTCAGTAAAGAAGTTATTTCTCTAAAGATTAATAAAGAAGAAGAAAGAACTCATTCGAAATTTGATAAGGAAAAGGTTTTTAATCGCTGTTTGGAATTACAAAAAGCACATCAAATTGAAGGAGAGTTGGATATCGAAAAAATAGTGGTGCTCTGTAATGAAAAACTCACTTTGACTGATTCATTTCTGTTAGGAGGAATGCAACATTTTGGTTTCAAGTATTTCAAATCAAAACCATTAACAGCAAAAACAACAGGAGAGAAGCATCCTGAAAAGAACCAAGACACAATACCAAAGGAAGAGAAAACAAACACGACCGTACAACCAGCAATGAATGTCCATAGGTTTGTTAGTCAGAAATCAGGTAAAATAATCGGAGAGTGGCTTACCACCATTTCTCAGAAAGCACGACATAACACTGAAAGATTGCTACAGTACTACTTCAATATGCTCCAAGAATCAAACCTCTACAAATCCATCAATCACCTTGAAAATTCACTCTACAAAGCCTTTGATGGGCTACTAGTAAAACTCAACAACACCAAGAACATTGGATGCCTCAATAAAGCCCTCAGAGAGGCTGTAAGGCAAAAAGAGCCTTTTATTGACCGATTACTATAAGCTATTAAAAAGATGATCAGTAGGTAAAGGCCTGCTACTTTGTGGTGGGTCTTTCTATTCCTCCTCCAATAATTAAAAAACTATTAGAGGAGGAGTAGAATAATTAAAGAAAGATTATTCCTTCTTCATCATAATATTGGAATTCATCTAGTCTAAATGAAAGTCCATCATAGTTATGGGGTTTCCACATCAAAACCTATAATGAGAGTAAATGTACTAGATATTCAAATTTTCTAGCTTTTTTTTCCTCTTTAAACTAATTTATGTAGGATCTTTTTCAAAATATGCATACTCCACTTACCTACACTTATTTCATAATCATTTACCCATGCGTTGACTATTTGAATCTCTACTAACTATGAGTTATAAAAGCCAAGATGAATGGTCTACTGTAAGCACAACACATACTAGCCTTATAATTCATTAAATGGTTTTTTAAAAAAGGGACTGAAACTCAATTTCTTAATAAAAGTTCATACTTTTGGGATTATAGTACTGTGTTTTCAAGTAATAAGTGGTGTTGTTTTCAATTAACTATATACACACTTAGATAGTCCGAACTATTGGGGTAACTATTGTTTATGAGTATCTTGAATGTGAGAAAGAAAGCATTAAAACTGCTTAAATGTGACTTTTATAATCATATTTATTTTTTTTTAAAATTTGTAGACAAAATGTTTAATCATTTCTCTGTATAGTAAGATTAGAAAAATGAATATGATGAGATTAATTATGAAATTACTTAATAGATCAATTTTTTATACCTTGATTTCTTGGTTAGTATTTGCTTGTGCTCAAGAATTGCCAGAAGATTTTGAAGCAGTTTCTGCTGTAATCAATACTAAAGAGGGCTCTTATTCTTACAGATTCCAGCAAGATGGTATATTAAGAAAAACAACTATTACTGAAGACATTAATAGGGTTAATAAAAAACAATGGGATCAGGAATTTATTAATAATGATTTCTGGGTTCCAAATCCATTTGAGTCTGTAGAGTTGGGTAGTTATGACTGGACTCAAAGCAATTGGGAACATGTAAAAGAGGTGCTTATGGAAGATGGTTGGTATCTCACTACTTACAAGAAAGAAAAAGAAAAAGAAGTCAATCCATTAGCTCCTAATATTTTAAGTGTATCGCCATTAGAAGCTGAGCCTGGTGATGTGGTAACTATTACGGGTGAAAGATTGTCAAATGCTTCTGTACTTCTAAATGGAAGAGTGCAGAAACTTGTAGAAGGCACGAATACCGACACTGAAGTTAAGTTCGTAATTGAATTTGAAGCAGAGTCAGGCTTTTTAAGTGTTAATACTAAAAATGGTCTTGGTGAGTTTGAAAATATATTTAAAATTAATCCAATTGTACCTATTTTTGAGAAGTTAAAGATGGTGGGTGGTTTTGAAGTAGATTACTGGGCTGAAAGAGGAAAGCAAATTGAAATCATTGGAGAGGTTTTAGCAAGTACTACTGAGGTGAAAATTGGGAACAAATCAGCTAATATCGCTAATATTCAAGGAGATACTCTATTATTAGTTGATATTCCGGGTGATGCGGTTTCAGGTCTTATTGAGATTATTAATCCAAAAGCATCTATTAAAACAACAAAAGTATTAGACATCGTTAATGTTTATCCTATTACTTGGTGTGATGGTATTGGAGAAGCTTCAAAAACAGGCCCATTGTTTGTAACTCAAACAGAAAGGGTTGTAGCAAAGTCAAACAACGACTTCTTGATTGATGCTGATAATTCGCCAGTGATAGGATACGATGACAATTCAAATGGGTACTTTACTTCATTTGGTCAAGCCTTCTTTGGAGCAGCTGGTATGCCTGAGGAATATTGGGCTCAGTTCAAAAATAAATCAAATGTTAAAATTAGAATTAGGGCTGCAGGTGTTGGAGAAGAGACAGTGATAAATTCATTTATTAGATCTAATGATGAAGCCAGGACAAAATATATCAGTGACCGCCTCACTTTAGAAGATGGAGTTTGGAAAGATTATACTTGGTCATATGAATTATTATCTGCTGGTGGAGCATTTATACCTGATTTTAATAATAGGGCTATAGGTTGGCAAACATCAGGTGGAGATAATCCTCAGTGTTTGGTTGATTATATTATCATTACAGAATCTGTAGATTAAATAATATCGCAATCAATTGGAAAATCACGCTTACTTAAAAATGGCGTGATTTTTTTTAGACTAAACCTTTCTAGAAGATAAAAAATATAAGTATTACAATATTAAATTACCGCTCAATTTTAATTGTCAGTGGGTGGTAATCATTTGCCAAAATTTTAAGAAAATGAAGAGTTTTTTAGATGATAATTTCCTTTTGGAAAACAAGACGGCTCAGAAATTATATCATGATTTTGCTGCTGCAATGCCAATCTATGATTTTCACTGTCACTTAATTCCACAGCAAATTGCTGAAAATAAACGTTTTGATTCAATTACAGATATTTGGCTTGGCGGAGATCATTACAAATGGAGAGCGATGAGGACGTTGGGAGTAAATGAACATTTTATCACTGGAGATGCTTCCAATTATGAAAAGTTTGAAAAATGGGCATATACAGTCCCGTATACTATGAGAAACCCGTTGTATCATTGGACGCATCTAGAATTACAACGATACTTTGGATTAGAAAAGTTATTAAGCCCATCAACGGCAAAAGATATTTATGAGGAGTGTAATGCTAAACTCCAAAGTGACGAACTAAGTGTACATGGTATTCAGAAAAAAATGAATGTAGAATTGGTATGTACGGTAGAAGACCCTCTGGATGATTTAGAATATCACAGACAGTTAAAGTTAACAAACTATCCTGTAAAGGTGTTAACTACATTTAGACCTGATAATGTATTAGGAGTTGACCTTCAGAAAGAGTGGTTAGGTTATATAGAGAAACTAAGTCAGAAAACGAATACAAAGATTTTCAGTCTGGATACATTAATGGATGCTTTAAAGTCTCGTATTGATTATTTCCACCAATTGGGCTGTAGATTATCGGATCATGGTTTAGAAGAGTTGTATTCTGTTGAATACAAAGATGCTGAAATTGATAAGATCATTGTGAATCTTCAAGAAGGAGAGGGTATTTCTGAGCAAGAAAAGCTGAAATTCAAATCTGCTGTATTATTTGAGTTAGGTAAACTCTACCATGAATATAAGTGGACGCAGATGTTTCACCTTGGTGCTTTGAGGAATACGAATGATAGATTGAATAGAGTTTTAGGGGCTGATTGTGGTGTTGATTCTATTGGTGATTTTAGAAATGCTCAAAATATGGCTAGATATTTCAATAGATTGGATAATAGTGATCAATTAACTAAGACGGTGATTTTTAATCTTAACCCTGCTGATAATGAAATATTTGCAACCATGATTGGAAATTTTAATGATGGTTCAATTGCAGGAAAGTTGCATTACGGTTCTGGCTGGTGGTTTTTAGACCAAAAAGACGGTATGGAAAAACAACTCAATGCGTTGTCAAATATGAGTTTGATGAGCCAGTTTCTAGGAATGGTTACTGACTCAAGAAGCTTTTTAAGTTACCCTCGACACGAATATTTCAGACGTACACTATGTAATCTCATTGGTAATGATGTGGAAAAAGGAGAATTACCAGCAGATATTGAATGGCTAGGTCAAATGGTTCAAGACATGAGTTATAACAACGCAAAAAACTATTTTCAGTTTGAAGAAACGAGGAATAAAATTATTTCATAGTTAATAATAATTGAATCGAGTAAGAACGAAAATACAAGAATAAATATATCTTGGATAACTAGACATATAAATCAAATGCAAAAACTAAATAGAAATACAGTCGATGTAACAGCATTACCAATAAAAATTCTTCAATTCGGAGAAGGGAATTTCTTACGAGCTTTCTCGGATTGGATGGTGGATCTAATGAATGAAAAAGAGGGATATAATCACGGAATTGCGGTAGTACAACCCATCGAAAATGGAATAGTAGACCTATTAGCAAATCAGGATGGATTGTACCATCATGTGATAAGAGGTTTAAAAAATGGTAAACCTACATCTGAGACAAGACTTATCACAGCAATACAGAAAGCAGTGAATCCTTTTCATGACGAAAAGGCATATTGGGAATTGGCTACTTCTGAAGATTTGGAATTAGTGATCTCTAATACAACAGAAGCAGGAATAGTTTTTAATGCAGAAGATCATTACCCTGAAAAGGGTTTAGCCAAAACTTTTCCAGGCAAGATTACCCAGCTATTGAAAGCGAGATTTGAAGCCTTCAATGGAGCAAGGGATAAGGGGTTGAAGTTTATACCTGTAGAGTTGATTGATAAAAATGGAGAGAAGTTAAAAGAAGCGGTTTTAAATTATTGTAAGCTTTGGAACTTATCAGAATCACTTAGGAATTGGATTGAAAATCACAATTATTTCGCTAATACATTAGTGGATA
Organism: Flammeovirga sp. AWQ4_249; assembly: GCF_056161045.1. Classification (NCBI taxonomy): domain Bacteria; kingdom Pseudomonadati; phylum Bacteroidota; class Cytophagia; order Cytophagales; family Flammeovirgaceae; genus Flammeovirga; species Flammeovirga sp. AWQ4_249. Next base: position 65,412 of record NZ_JBSWYJ010000009.1, on the reverse strand, counting down.
GAATTGTTCCAGGTTATCCAAAAGATGAGATAAATACCATTCAAGAAGAACTTGGTTATGAAGATAAATTAGTAGTTACATCAGAGGTTTTCCACCTATGGGTTATTGAAGGTTCAAAAGAAATTCAAGAAGCGTTTCCTGTTGATCAATATGGTTTGAATGTAATCTATACCAAAGACCAATCACCCTACAGAACTAGAAAAGTAAGAGTATTGAACGGTGCTCATACTTGTATGGTGCCTATCGGTTTACTTAATGGTTTGGAAACCGTTCGAGAAGCTGTGGAAGACGCAAAAGTTGGAAAAATGATCAATCAGTTAATATTTGATGAAATTTTACCAACAATAGATCTGCCACATGAAGAACTGGTCAAATTTGCAAATGAGGTGATAGAAAGATTTAGAAATCCATTTATAAAACATGAATTGAAGTCTATTGCTTTAAATTCTATTTCTAAATTTAAAGTAAGAGTTTTACCAACGGTTTTAGATTACATTTCATCTAAAAATGAGCTTCCTAAAGGGTTACTCTTCGCACTCGCCAATTTGATCAAATTGTATTGTTCAGACACTTTTAAAATCAATGATGATGCTTCTGTAATTGCTTATTTTACTCAACTGAGACAAGAAAAATCAGCAACAAAAGACCTTGTTGATGCTGTATTAAGCAATACAGATTTTTGGGGACAAGATCTCACTCAAATTGAGGGAGTTTGTGCTTTAGTCACTAAGCAGATGGAGGAACTGACTCAACCTGAACTTTTAGCTTAAGAAAAGAATTATCAACCACAAAAAAATAATTAACATGCAAACAGCTATTACTATCAATCCAGAAGATAATGTTGCAGTGGCTCTTACGGATTTAAAAAAAGGTGAATCTGTCAGAGTCAATCAAAATGATGTGGTATTAAAAGATTCAGTCAGAGCAAAACACAAATTTGCTTTGACTGATTTTGAAGAAGGTCATGAAATGTTTATGTATGGTTTGATAGTAGGTACTGCTAATCAAACTATTCAAGCAGGTGGAGCTATTACTACTGATAATACAAGGCATAAAGCAACAACCTTTACGGATAAAAGAGTAGGAAGTTACCAATGGTCATCCCCTGATATCTCTCGTTTTAAAAATAGAACATTTATGGGGTATCACCGAGAAGATGGACAAGTGGGTACAGCGAACAATTGGCTTGTATTTCCTTTAGTATTTTGCCAAAACAGAAATATTGAAACGATCAAGAATGCTTTTCATAAAGCACTAGGGTATGAATCCTACGACCCTTATATAGATTTGGCACAACAACTTGTGGAGGGTAAAAACCCTGAACGTTTAAAGATCAACAAAGATGAAAATAGAGATAAAAATAGAGTTTTTAAGAATGTTGATGTCAAATTTATAACGCATCAAGCGGGTTGTGGAGGTACTAGGGAAGATAGTGCCGTATTTTGTCAATTAATGGCCGGTTATCTTAACAACCCAAATGTAGCAGGAGCAACTATTTTGAGTTTAGGGTGCCAAAATGCAGAAATAAAGATATTGGAAGCGGCAATCAAAGAAATGAATCAAGATTTCAAAAAGCCCATTATTATCTTAGATCAACAGCAAACAGGGAGTGAAACAGATTTGTTAGAATCGGCAATCAAGGAAACATACAAAGGCTTGGTGGAAGCCAACAAAATTGAAAGAAAACCTGCGTCATTGGATAAATTAACTATAGGTTTAGAATGTGGTGGTTCTGATGGTTTTTCTGGAATTTCAGCCAACCCAACGTTAGGTCACGTATCCGATATGATTGCTGGTTTAGGTGGAAAAGCAATCTTGGCAGAGTTCCCAGAATTGTGCGGTGTAGAGCAAGTATTGATCAATCGTATGCAGAATGAAGAAGATGCCAATAAGTTTTCAAAGCTAATGGTGGCTTATGCGAATGCGGCTGAAGCTGTAGGTTCAGGATTTGATATGAATCCATCACCAGGAAATATCAAAGATGGATTAATAACTGACGCTATGAAAAGTGCAGGTGCAGCAAAAAAAGGAGGGAGTTCTCCTATTGTTGATGTACTCGATTATGCTGAATACGCCAAAAAAGAGGGATTAAATTTACTCTGTACCCCTGGAAATGATGTAGAATCCACTACAGGTTTGGCAGGTTCTGGAGCAAATATTATTCTATTTACGACAGGGTTGGGTACACCAACAGGAAATCCAATCACACCTGTATTAAAATTGTCTTCAAATACGAAGACTGCCGAACGTATGAAAGATATTATTGATTTCAACACAGGTGAAGTAATAGAAGGAAAAAAGACGATTCCAGAGATGGGGGAAGAATTATTGGAATTGATTATAAAGATTGCGAGTGGTGAAACTCTTTCAAAATCAGATATTTTAAAGCAATTTGATTTTATTCCATGGAAAAGAGGTGTGTCTTTGTAGACACTTCTCTTTTTTTTTACTCTTAAGTGTTAACAGTTGTAAATTTTTGCTAACTATAAAAAATAACATGAAAGGAAATTTTTTTACACTCTTACTATTGATAGCTCAGATGATGACTTTTTCTCTTTGGGCACAAGATGTAGTCTATGATTTTTCAATTGACAATCAAGGCTGGACTGACTATAATACAACGGATAAAACAGTTCACCTCGTAGATACTTATGTAGATTCTAAACTTTATTCAGTAGCTTATGTGGATATTGAAGGAGAGGTGAGCCAAGATGAATTGAAAAGAATTGACATTGTAGCTTCTAATCCAGGAGTCAATACAGCTTACGAATTTATTGTTTATGATAAAGGAAGTACTGTTGTAAATGATGGTGTAAGGTTTGCCTTTACAGTACCTGTTGGAGCTGTCAACGAAACAATTTCAATCTACTACAATAATCCAGATTTAACAGATAATTTACTGGAAAGAATTGGGGTTAGAGCAGCAGGCGCTGAAAGTGATGTAGATCTATCTATTTCAAAAGTGACACTTGTAAACACTTCATCAAGCAATCTAGATATTGTGTATGATTTCAACTCAAAAGCAGCTGTAAATCTTACAAATGCGACAAGTGGAGCCAATGAAAGTATGTCAGCGAATGGAGAGTTGAAGGTTGATTTTGTAGGTGGTTATGATAGACTCATTTTTACGTTACCAGAAGCATTAGATCAAAGAATTTATAATCAAGTCAAAATAAAGATCAATAATAATGGCGGTCATTCTAACTGGAATATACTTAAATTTAATACATTAGAGCCAGCGGATTATGCTACGGGAGATTCTAACTGGGAGAAAAGAGAATTTGAAATATCTACTACTGATGAATTTATTACTTATACGATCAATATTCCTCAAAACGCCAACCTTACAGACAATCAATTCAAAGGATTTGGATTAAGGTTACAAAATAGTCAAGTTGGGTCACATTCAGTATTGATTGAGTCAGTGACTGTTGTGGCTAATGAGAATGGCTATGTTTGGAATTTTGATGAGAACGGTAATGTTGAAAACTGGAAGCCGCAAGGAGCGTCAATAGTAACTCATGGAGGAGATGGTACGATTAGTTTAGGATGGGATAATGGTAATGCTTCTCCAGAGATGAGAGTATTAGATTTACATTACACTGCTGAAGATTATCCAGTCGTACAATTGAAATTAAAAAATAATACGCCAACCGCTGATGATATTACATTAGTAGCTCAAACTGATGCTGGTTTTGCTTCTGTGACATTTGCAGCAACAGCAAGTGATGCTGAATTTCAAACGTATAGCGTTGATTTATCTAGTAGATCTGCATATACAGGATTGGTTTCAAGTTTAAGGCTGAAAGGCGTTACAACAGGAGTAGCAGGAAGTATTGATGTGGATGAAGTTAGACTGCTTGCAAAAAATGAGATATCAATGGATGCAGGAACGTATGTAGATTCAGAAAATGGGCTAACTTATTTAAACGAAGAAGCTTATTTAGGAAGTGATCTAACAATTTTAGGAAGCGCTACTTCTGGTTTACCTTTACAGTATAGATTAGATGAGGCTTCAGTAGGTAAAGCCACAATTACAGCATCGGGTGTACTTACTCCTTTACAAGGTACAAGTGGTGTGAAGGTAATTGTAAGTAGTGTAGGTAATGATCAATATGCGGATGCAGAGGAAGTATCTTTCTTTGTGAAATTGAACAAAGGGCAACAAAGCATTACATGGGACCAAGATTTGACAGGGTTTGCTTACACAGGAGCTGATCAAGAAGTGGTTCTAACTGCTGATAATGGTATTGAAGAATCAAATATTTGGTATAGTGTTAGTGATTATTCTGTAGCTAATGTTGAGGACGGAGTATTAATCATTAAAAATGCAGGTAGTATTACTGTTACAGCAAATGCTCCTGGTACAGATAGTTATGAAGCAACAACATTAGAGAAGGAATTAATAGTAGCGAAAGCCGATCAAACGATTACTTTTACTCAACCAGAAGATCAAGAGGTAGGAGTAGAATTTGATCCAGGTGCGACATCAGATTCAAACCTTCCGGTTTTTTATACGACTTCAGATGAGGCAGTAGCTTATGTGACAGAAAGTGGGTTGATCAAAACTGTTAAAGCAGGAACAGTGACGATTACAGCAACTCAGCCTGGTAATGATAATTATAATACAGCATTCCCGGTAAGTCATACAATCACATCAATCGCAAATCCAGACACTCCTTCTATTCCTAATTCAACTACTTGGGATGGTACAAGTTGGTCTAATGGTACACCTGACGCTACAATGGTAATGGTGGTTGATAGTGATAATACACTTTCTAGCAATTTCACTTGCTCTGGTATCACTATTGAGGCAGGACACTCATTAAATATTGCTAACGGTACTACTATTACAGTACAAGGAGATATTAATAATAATGGTAACGGAATAGCGGGCAGTGGTATTTTAGAGATTGATGGTACGGTAGAAATAATTGATGCTTTATCAGTAGAAAGTACAATTTCTATAACAACAGGAAATCAACTCATTACCAATAATCAATTAACCTTAGAAAATGGAGCTTCATTATATCATGCTACAACTGGAGAGATAACCGGAAATATTATTGCCAAAAGAACAGGTGATACAGACAATAAAGTGTATAACTACTGGGCAGTGCCTATGCAAGAAGGAACACAAGTAACACAAATTAATGGGGGAGACCGTTATTACTATGATGAACCTAACGCTTCATGGCAAAATGTTACTGCATCTATAACTATAGGGCAAGGAATCATTAGTACAGGTGCAGGAACTACTACAATGACGGGTACTCCTTATGCAGATGCTGTAACTGTTGCTGTAACCTCACAAAGTAGTAATGCTACTGTAAAAGGATTCAATTTAATTGGCAATGTATTTCTAGCACCTTTAAGTTATACAGATTTTATTGGTGACAATACAAATATCACCAATGGCACATTGTATTTCTATGAAGGAAATGCGGATGGTACTGGAGTATATACCGTAGTGAATAGTAGTAATCCACTGGATGTTCCTTCTTTTCAAGGCTTTTTTATACATGTATCCGCTGACGGTACTATTAATTTTGATCATGATCATAAAAAGGAAGCTCAAAGCAATAGTTTTTTCAGAAAAGACAATACTACACTATTCGAAAATTTCACCTTTATTGCTTCCTCTGACCTGTATTCTGATAATGTTTCTTTCTTAAAAGGAGATCAATTTTCTGAAGATGATGATTTTTCTTTTGATGCTTTTAAGTTTAAAGGATCACAAAGTTTATCTATACAATTCGATCAAAATAATAAAGGGTATCATGTACTTGCGTTAAAAGAAAAAGAAGAATATATCCTTCCTATTACAATAGCGTTTGATAATACAAAATCAATCCGTTTACAGCTCGAAGATCAGAACCTTTTTGAAAACTATAACATCTCTTTAGTAAATAAATTAAATGATCAAGCTTTCAATTTATCTGAAGAAGTGCTACTAAGTGGGGAAGGAGTGATTGAAAATCAATATGAAATTCATATTAGTACAATAGCTCAGGAAAATACAGGAGATAAAGGTGATATTATTTCTTCTGTAGATCTTAAGAAAGAATTAGAGGCAAGTATTGCTGTAACTAGCTCTCAAATTATGATCGACCACATTCCTAATGGAAATGCACAAGTGATGGTGATGACCTATTTAGGTACTCAACTTTATCAAGGTGAGAATATCGTTAGGGGTAATTCAACTTCTTTCCCTTTTGCAGTTCCAGAAAATATACCTGTGATCATTCAACTCTTTACAGAAAACGATCATTATTCTTATAAAGTACTATTAAAAAAATAACAAGTCATGAAAATAAAAGCACTCTTCCTAGTACTATTCTTTAGCAGTATTACAACAATTTTATTAGCACAAACTCCACCTTTACCTCCAACACCTGCTGGAGTGCCTATTGATGATGGTGGATATGTACTTCTAGCCTCAGGAGCTATTTACAGCTATTATAAGTTTAAACAAAAACGCAAAAAAGCAGAATAATAGCATAGCTTAATATTACTCACATAGGAGTTGTTACAAAACTAGTACTTAAAAGGTCTTAATCACCTAAGGTTTTGTAACACTCCTCTTACTTTAATTTAAAGTATTATGAATATTTCCTACGTAAAAAACAGATATGATAAAGCGACAATTCTGCAACAATTTATCTTTAAAGGCATAGTTCTATTCCTATTTTGGGAAATAGCCTATGGGATATTTATAGGTCCCCATCAAGTAGTTGATCATTCACTTGTGGATGCGGTAACTTATATGAGTTCATTTTTACTAAATGTTATTTTTGACTCTTCAGTAGTAGAGGGCAATGTAGTAACACTTAACGGTATTAAAGCTGTTTTTGTTGGTATAGGCTGTAATGGCTTGCAAATAGAAATGCTTTTTTTAGGTTTTATCATTGCCGCTCCAGGTTCATTAAAACACAAAATATACTTTGGTTTAATGGGGTTAATTCTTATCTATTTTACCAATGTATTTAGAGTCATGATACTCGCTTACAACTTTATTCAGTCTCCCACTACTTTTGATTTTAACCATAAATACACCTATGCTTATGCCGTATATGGTGTTATTTTCTGTCTTTGGATGCTTTGGATTAATAAATTTTCAGGACTAAAAAATAAACAATAATGCGGGTTTTTACTAAATTTATTTCATTATTACTTTGGGTTTTCATTGTTTACTTTTGTTTTGATGTTCAAAAAGATACTTCTCCATTTTTTGACGATGCAGCTTCAGTATTAATCAGTTTTTCTTTTATTCAAACTGTTCTTGAGGTTTTCCAAAACATGGGGTATCAATCTGTACGAATAGAATGGTTAGCAACAAAACTCTATTTCATCACAATAATTATCAGCAATTTCACTATTGTAGCCCTTTTCTTCACAAACAGAAAAGCGACAAAGAGACTCTTTTATGCCTCTTTTACATTAATTATTATCAGCTTTATATTTAGTATAATTAGTAGGATAACAGGGAATTCTTATTTTCAACATTCAGCTTATTCTCTACTTACTATCATTATTTACCCCATAGCACCTCTTTTATTTATCCCTATTTTCTACATGTTATCACTTGAAAAAAAACATCTTACTGATGTTGAAATAAGAAAAAATTGCCGTTACAAAAAACTTTCCACCAAAAGTGCATGATAGCTGAGTATAAGACAATTTCGTTTTACGCTTTTAAAAAAGGAGAGGCTTTGTAGACACTTTACCTTTTTCTTACTCTAAAATACTAACAACTGTGACAATTTAATAACTTCAAAATGAAATGAACATGAAAGGAAATTTTTTTACACTCACTATTGATAGCTCAGATGATGACTTTTTCTCTTTGGGCACAAGACGTAGTCTATGATTTTTCAATTGATAATCAAGGCTGGACTGACTATAATGCAACGGATAAAACAGTTCACCTCGTAGATACTTATGTAGATTCTAAACTTTATGAAGTGGCTTTTTTTCAACTCCTTCGCATAATAAGGTAATTTTCCTTTCAGATGTTCATAAGTAAGTTCCTTATACATGGGATTTCCAGGATGAAAGTAAACTTCAAGTTCAGGAAGCTCCATTGTTAAAAGCTCAACAATACTTTTCGGACCTTCATTAACTTTATGAAGATAACTTTTTACGGTATTTTTACTAATACCTAATGTTCTCGCGATAGGTTTAATACCTTGCCCTTGATGATGTAAAGTCAGTAATTGTTTTATACTACTCATATCTTTTGGTTTTCCTGCCATACCTCTCTGATGTTAGTGAAATTCACTACAAGAAAGCTAAATAAAAGTATTGAAGGGGTCAGTATACTCCATCACTTTTATAGTAATTTTGAGGGGTCAGTATCTGCCATCGTGACATGAGCTATTATAGCTACATTAAGCCTGTTTTTGGGGGCAGCTTAGTCCATTGTATCCACATTATCACGCTGATCTTTTGGTATTTCTTTAAGAACTTTTATTACATCTTCAGATTTTACACCTTCAACCAAGGCGATTAAACTGCCTTGTTTTCCTCCTGCTAGTTTATTGGTGGCAATCGTATATAATTCTCCATTGGATAAAGAAGTTTCATCAATACCTATCGAGGTGGAAATATTTTCAGGAAAAAAAAGGTTATTGTCATCAGAGTGTTCATTTACCCATTCAGTAAATTCACTCAAATGCTTTTTATGACTTCGAAGAAAATTAGAGCTTTTAACACCATAGAAAGTAGAAAGACGTTGGCTACTTATGGCTTCAGTATCGAGCAAGTGCTTTTAAAAAAGACGCGTACTCTTCAGACATATGTGTTCCTTTTGCTACTAATTTCCAATCTCTTGACAATTTTAAATGATTATCTTTTTCTGCCCATCTACGACGTTTTACGATCAACTTTACCTTTTTGCCACGAATAGGGAAATCTTCAATTGTCTTAGGCTTATGAAAACCTCTTTTCTGGAGTTCTAAATGTGAATATTCTACAGGAGGAATATCTTTTTCTTTTAAATAAATTTGAAGTTCTGTGGAACTGTTGGTGTAGTCTTCTATTTCGAAGTAATCTAACATCCCTTCTGGGAAAAACAAGGCTAATAAATCATCATTCATAATGATGACAAAGATAAAAATATTATGCGGTTTGCCCACTTTTTGTTATTGACCCATAAAAAGTTGTAGAAGTATTGTTATATAATTAGTATTACAAATACAAATAACTTTAACTTCATAAAAAAACATTTTTGTTGTAGACACTTTATAGTTTATTCACTCTTGTTTATAAATATTACTTAAAAAATATATTAATGAATTAATGAAATGAACATGCAAAAAAGAATTTCTACACTAATATTTTTTATGGCTCAAATTTTAAGCTTCTCTCTTTGGGCACAAGACGTAGTCTATGATTTTTCAATTGACAATCAAGGCTGGACTGACTACAATGAGACAAGCAAAGTAGTTCAGCTTGTAGGTGACTATGTGGATAAAAAACTTTATGAAGTGGCTTACGTGGATATTGAAGGAGAGGTGAATCAGAATGAATTGAATAGAATTGACATTGTAGCTTCTAATTCAGGAGCCAATACAGCTTACGAATTTATTGTTTATGATAAAGGAAGTGCTGTTGTAAATGATGGTGTAAGGTTTGCTTTTACAGTACCTTTTGGAGCTGTCAACGAAACAATTTCAATCTACTACAATAATCCAGATTTAACAGATAATTTACTGGAAAGAATTGGGGTTAGAGCAGCAGGCGCTGAAAGTGATGTAGATCTATCTATTTCAAAAGTGACACTTGTAAACACTTCATCAAGCAATCTAGATATTGTGTATGATTTCAACTCAAAAGCAGCTGTAAATCTTACAAATGCGACAAGTGGAGCCAATGAAAGTATGTCAGCGAATGGAGAGTTGAAGGTTGATTTTGTAGGTGGTTATGATAGACTCATTTTTACGTTACCAGAAGCATTAGATCAAAGAATTTATAATCAAGTCAAAATAAAGATCAATAATAATGGCGGTCATTCTAAATGGGATATACTTAAATTTAATGCATTTGAACCAGCAGATTATGCTACGGGTGATGCGAATTGGGAGAGAAGTGATTTTGAAATATCTACCAATAATGAGTTTGTTACTTATACGATCAATATTCCTCAAAACGCCAACCTTACAGACAATCAATTCAAAGGATTTGGATTAAGGTTACAAAATAGTCAAGTTGGGTCACATTCAGTATTGATTGAGTCAGTGACTGTTGTGGCTAATGAGAATGGCTATGTTTGGAATTTTGATGAGAACGGTAATGTTGAAAACTGGAAGCCGCAAGGAGCGTCAACATTAACTCATGGAGGAGATGGTACGATTAGTTTAGGATGGGATAATGGTAATGCTTCTCCAGAGATGAGAGTATCAGATTTACATTACACTGCTGAAGATTACCCAGTCGTACAATTGAAATTAAAAAATAATACGCCAACCGCTGATGATATTACATTAGTAGCTCAAACTGATGCTGGTTTTGCTTCTGTGACATTTGTAGCAACAGCAAGTGATGCTGAATTTCAAACGTATAGCGTTGATTTATCTAGTAGATCTGCATATACAGGATTGGTTTCAAGTTTAAGGCTGAAAGGCGTTACAACAGGAGTAGCAGGAAGTATTGATGTGGATGAAGTTAGACTGCTTGCAAAAAATGAGATATCAATGGATGCAGGAACGTATGTAGATTCAGAAAATGGGCTAACTTATTTAAACGAAGAAGCTTATTTAGGAAGTGATCTAACAATTTTAGGAAGCGCTACTTCTGGTTTACCTTTACAGTATAAATTAGATGAGGCTTCAGTAGGTAAAGCCACAATTACAGCATCGGGTGTACTTACTCCTTTACAAGGTACAAGTGGTGTGAAGGTAATTGTAAGTAGTGTAGGTAATGATCAATATGCGGATGCAGAGGAAGTATCTTTCTTTGTGAAATTGAACAAAGGGCAACAAAGCATTACATGGGACCAAGATTTGACAGGGTTTACTTACACAGGAGCTGATCAAGAAGTGGTTCTAACTGCCGATAATGGTATTGAAGAATCAAATATTTGGTATAGTGTTAGTGATTATTCTGTAGCTAATGTTGAGGACGGAGTATTAATCATTAAAAATGCAGGTAGTATTACTGTTACAGCTAATGCTCCTGGTACAGATAGTTATGAAGCAACAACATTAGAGAAGGAATTAATAGTAGCGAAAGCCGATCAAACGATTACTTTTACTCAACCAGAAGATCAAGAAGCTGGAGTTGAATTTGATCCAGGTGCGACATCAGATTCAAACCTTCCGGTTTTTTATACGACTTCAGATGAAACAGTAGCTTATGTGACAGAAAGTGGGTTGATCAAAACTGTTAAAGCAGGAACAGTGACGATTACAGCAACTCAGCCTGGTAATGATAATTATAATGCAGCTACAGTAGAGCCTTCATTTGAGATTAATATCTTAAAAGGGAGCCAAACGATTACATTTGAGGATGATTTATCTTTACTTTTCTACGGTGATCCATCTGTAACACTAACAGGTTATTCTAATTCAGAATTAGCAATTACTTATACGGTCGATGATCCAGCTGTTGCCACTATTTCAGGAAACGAATTAACAATTGTTGGTTTAGGAACTACAACGATTAGGGCAAACCAAGCTGGTGATGATAATTTTACAGCGGCAGAGGAAGTGACAAAAACAATTACTGTAAGTAAAAAAGATCAATTCATTACTTTTGATCCAATTGATAAGGTAGCTGTTGATACGGACCCATTTGAATTGGTTGCCACAGCGTCTTCTGAGCTAGAAGTTTCTTTTGTAAGTTCAAATACTGAAGTAGCTACAATTTCAGGAAATACATTAACTATAGTAGGAACTGGAAGCACTGTTATTACAGCTTCACAAGAAGGGAATGAATTTTACAATAGTGCTCCTGAGGTAAGTATAACATTAATAGTAGATGAAGTATTGTCAATTGGAGATAATGTTTTTGTAAAATCATTAACTGCATATCCAAATCCAGTCAATGATTTTATGACGATAGATGGCTTAATGGACAAAGCACAAGTAGCTGTTTATACTGTAAATGGTAATATTGTTTTAAATACAGAATTATTACCAAATGAAGCTCTTGACCTTTCAGGTTTAACAGCAGGCGTGTACATGATTAAAGTACAAACAGAGAAAGATTTAGGAGTGATTAGAGTGTTAAAAAAGTAGACTAATATATACTACAAACAATCTTATTTGACTATAATATAATACCCCTCTATTCTCAATTGAGAAAGAGGGGTTATTTGTTCACTGGCTTGATATATGATTTATCATAATAATTTATAAAAAATGAAACAATTATTTTTAGTTCTACTTTTATTTTTGAGCTATACACTATTGGGGAATGATCGCCCAAACATTGTATGGATTACTTGTGAAGACATCAGTCCTTTGCTTTCTATGTATGGAGATAAGACAGCAAACACTCCAAATTTGGATGATTTGGCAGCAAGAGCAACCGTTTATACTCAAGCTTATGCAACAGTAGGTGTATGTGCGCCTGCAAGATCTTCTATTATTACAGGTATGTATCCAATTTCTATTGGAACAATGCACATGAGGACAGCGAAAGATGTAGCTTCATGGGGAAATAGAGTGTATAAGAAAGAAAGTGAGGCGGTAGATATAGATGGAAATGTAGTACCCCAATACAGTGTAGTGACGCCTGAAAAGGTGAAATGTTTTACAGAATACCTACGTCAAGATGGATACTTTTGTACGAACAATAGCAAAACAGACTATCAGTTTGCTGCCCCTGTTACTGCTTGGGATCAAAATAGTGCAACAGCACATTGGCGAAATCGTAAGGAAGGTCAACCTTTCTTTTCTGTGTTTAATATTAATGTAACTCATGAATCAAGAATATGGAAAAATAAAGATAAACCACTTACTGTAAATCCTAAAGAGGTTCCATTACCAGATTATTTTCCAGATACAGAAACAGTTCGTAATGATGTGGCTAGAGTTTATTCAAACATCGAGCTTATGGATCAAGAATTAGGTTTAAGGATCAAAGAGTTAGAAGAAGCGGGTTTGTTGGAGAATACAATTATCTTTTTCTTTAGTGATCATGGAGGTCCATTACCAAGAGGAAAAAGAGAACACTATGTTTCAGGACTTAATGTACCCATGATGGTAAGTATACCAGGACAAAAATCTTATTTTGATCAACAGATGGTTTCTTTTGTAGATTTAGCACCAACAGTATTGTCATTAGCAGGAGTAGAAATACCAGAACACTTACAAGGAAGAGTATTTGTAGGTGAAAACTCTTCTAATGATCCAAAAATGATTTTTGGCTCAGGAGATCGATTTGATGAGTTTTCAGATAGATCAAGAAGTATTATCACAAAAGATTTCGTTTATGTAAGAAACTACTATCCTAATCTACCATCCTACAAAGATGTGGCCTATAGAAAGAATATTCCAATGATGAATGAATTGATAGAAATGCATGAATTAGGAGAGCTTAATAATAATCAAGACTATTATTTCAGAAAAGAGAAAACGAAAGAAGAATTTTATGTGCGATCTAGTGATCCTTTCAATCTTAAGAATAAAATAGGTGAGAAAAAATATCAGCGTCAAATAGCCAAATTGAGAAAAGAAATGGATAAGTGGTTGGCTGATGTAGGAGATAAAGGAACAATACCAGAGAGAGAATTTGTGGAAAGTTTTTGGCCTAAAGGAATTCAACCTCAAACCAATCAACCTGTAGTTTCAATTAATAAAGGAACGGCAACTATTGTATGTGATACTCCTGGTAATTCAATTGCTTATTTATTAAGTGATCAACCAATGACACCAAATCTTGATTCAGGATGGCAATTATATTCAAAACCTGTGACATTGAACGATGCTAAATACATTTATGTGTTAGCCAATAGAATAGGGTACAAAGATTGTGAAGTGTTAGAGGTGAAATTGGAAGGACTAAAAGAAGGGAAATAATTTAGGTTTTTCATTTCTTTCTGTAGACTATTACGGTAATAATGTCTCATATATATTGAATAACATAAAAGAATGTATGATGAAATTATTACTCAAGTATTTACTCTTTTTATTACTATCGTTATTGCATATTTCTTACTCTCAAGCACAAACATTGGTGCATGTAAGAAATACAATTCCGTATTCAGAATTCAATGCTAGATTGAAAGAATATGTAGATAATAATCCCGAAAAAGCACATAAAGGAATCATTGATGTTACTGCATCTCCTTATAATGCAAAAGGTGATGGTAGTACAGACGATACACAAGCTTTACAAAATGCGATTGATGATGCTTACGAGTTTAACTTTGTCACTTTTTTACCGGCTGATAAAATCTTTATTCTATCGGATCAGTTAGAACTTGTAAGCGTCCTAGAGAGTCGTAAGTTTTGTCACAAATTTGTAGGATCATCCAATGGCAATAAACCCATTCTACGATTAAAGAATGGTAGTACAGTCAAGGATAATATTTTAGTTTATTTTCGACTTAATAGTCCAAACAAAGGAGATGCACCAGCAAGTCATTATGGAGCTATTTTCCGTAATATTCACATTGATATGGGTAATAACCCTGAGGTAACGGCACTATCAATGGCAGGAGCACAACATTGTGCCATTGAGGATATAAAGATTTATGGAGAAGACTTTAATACGGGAATCTTGAATTTACCAGGTTCTGGAGGAGCTACAGTGAATGTTCATGTTGTTGGAGGAAATATTGGGATTCATCAAAATCAATATAGAGATAACCCTACTATTGAGGGGTTAGTATTGGAAGGTCAAAAAGAATATGGTATCAAACATGAGATTACTAGAGGACCTTTAATCATTTCTGGTTTTAAAATCACTGGCCCTAGTGAAGGAGCTTCGGGTTACCAAGGTATTTTTCTAGATAAAAAATGGGGAAATGTATCTCCCTCAGGAGCACTTGTACATGGTGTGACTGATTTGTGTTTGACTGATGGTAGTATTGAAGTATTTGGAGCAGAAGATGTGGGGATATCGAATGGGTCACAAGATCTTACATTAGTAAATGTATATTTCAAAGCCCCAATAATGGTGGAAAATGGAGTAACTACTGAACCTTATTCAAGTGTTGAAGGAAGTTTGACACAATGGAAGAAAGTCAGCCGATTACTATTTACCTCTGCGATAGATATGGCATCTGTTGTAGCGGAAGGTTTGCCAATTAATGATCGTATAGCCAACTATGAATATGTGGGGGAGATTGTAGATGAATCGCCTAGTGAAGAGTTATACATGAAGCACTCTTATGATGCTGCTGACATTCCAGATTTTGATTCGCCTAATTTATTAGATATATCTGTATTTGGAGCTACACCTTTTACTGAAAACAGTGATGATGATGATGGTATTGCTATTCAAAAGGCATTGGATGAAGTAGTTGACCCTCAAAGTGAGCACTATGGAAAAACAGTTTTTGTACCTCGTGGTTATTTCGATATTACTACTCCACTGATCGTAAGAAAAGGAACTAAACTGATCGGAGCAGCAATGAATATTTCATCTATTCAGCCAAAGGAAGTTTGGGACAATGGATTGGGTGCAATAATTACAACAGAAGATACACCGGATGGAAATATAGTACTTAGTGATTTTGGTATTCTCGGATTCTTAAGAATGACTTATTTAAGAGTACAAAGTGGAAATACAATTGTTAGAGATCTTAGTACGGAAGATCAGTATCGTTATTTCAATAATGGTGAAATCTCAGCTCCCACATTGAAAAGGAAAAATGAGCAGGATGAACCATATATTGATTTTTGTAATAATGCTGGCGGTAAAGTGTATCATTTATCGTTAGATCATATACACATAAAAGATAGAGGTGCACTCGCTACGCCTTCGCCAGGTTATTACTTAGTTCGGGTAAAAGACACTCATCATCCATTGGATATGTATCAGGTAAGTGCTGAGTTTAATCCTAATTCACCACAAGTAATGGTGGAAAATGTAAGCAATTTTTCAATGTATGGTTTTAAATATGAAGGAGAAACTCAACTTCTCAATATTGAGAATTCTGACCATGTAAAAATCGTTGGGGGTGCAGGAAATTATGATTTGATTCAAGAACATGACCAAGGAATGGTAGTCATTAAAGACTCTTATGATGTTACTCTACGTAATTTAACGAGAGCGAGTAAGAAAGAAGAGGATCTCAATAAGCCTTGGGTAGTTGAAGATGACGTGGATAAAGCTTCTGGACTATATAGTCTTTTATGGTATGAAAACGATAAGGTACGACCTGAACCAAAAGAACCACTTTCATCTGCTAATGATGAAATAGCAGATATTAAGGTTTACGCTTACCAAAATCAAATTAAGATTGATTGTCAGGAACCTACTACTACAAGGGTTTTTGATCTAATTGGGCAGTTAGTAGTGCAAAGCAATGATAAAAAGATAAGTATTCATCGTAAGGGACTATATATAGTTGTTGTGGAGAGACAAAACCATTTGCCCTATGCTAAAAAAGTCTTTTTACATCAATAGAATATAAAGAGACTGTAAAACCTGAATGATAAAAGTAAATTAAACTAATGAACAAACTATATCAATATATAACAGTCGCAGTTGTTGCCATCTTGTTATCGGGTTGTGAACCCAAACAAAAGGCTGGAATTGAAGGGAAAATAGAAACAATTCTTAGCCAAATGACTTTGGAACAGAAGATAGGTCAGATGCAACAAACCTATATTCGAAATAGAATCACTGAGGTTCCAGAATCGATCAAAGAAGCCATTAGAAAAGGAAAGTTAGGTTCTATTCTAAACGCAGGAAGTCCTGATATGATTGCAGAAATGCAGAAAATAGCCATTGAAGAAAGTCCACAAGGAATTCCATTGATCATTGGTAGAGATGTAATTCATGGATTCCAAACTATTTTTCCAATTCCTTTGGGGCAAGCTGCTTCATGGAATAGAGAAATTGTGAAAGAAGGTGCGAGAGTAGCCGCTGTAGAAGCTTCAGAGGTGGGTATTAATTGGACTTTTGCACCGATGATAGACATAAGTAGAGATCCCAGATGGGGGCGCATTGCAGAGTCGCTTGGAGAGGATCCTGTATTAAGTGCTGAATTAGGTTTAGCAATGGTAAAAGGTTTTCAAGGTGACTCTCTAACTGGTAAAAACGGTAGTATTGCTGCTTGTGCAAAACACTTTATAGGTTACGGAGCGACGGAAAATGGAAAAGATTACAACCCAACGTTTATTCCAACTAACCGATTATGGAATGTCTATATCCCTCCATTTAAAAAGGCTATTGAAGGAGGATGTGCTACTGTAATGACGGCTTTCAACGATATTAATGGAATACCCGCATCAGGAAATAAGTTTTTGTTGAAAGATGTATTGAGAAAGAAACTAGATTTCGATGGTTTTGTGGTAAGTGATTGGCATTCGATGCCTCAAATGATATCACAAGGTTACTGTAGAGATACAACGCATGTTGCTGAAGTCAGTAGTAATGCAGGCCTTGATATGGAAATGGTTAGTAAAGGTTATGCAGATCATTTAACAGAATTAATAGAACAAGGGAAAGTATCAGAAGCTTCAGTTGATCAATCTGTAAGAAATATCTTAAGAATTAAATTTAGATTAAATCTTTTTGATAATCCTTATAAGGGATTACCATCTCAATCTTCAATGTTGAGTGATCAGCATAAAAAAGCGGCTGCAAAAGCGGCAATAGAAAGTGTTGTGATGCTTAAAAATAACAATGGAGTATTACCTATTTCGAACGATAAAAAAGTGGCTGTGATAGGTCCATTAGCAGATAACAAAAAAGATCAATTGGGATGTTGGGTTTTTGATGGAGTAGTAGATGAAGCAATAACGCCATTATCAGCCTTGAAAAAAGAATTGGGTAACAAGGTAAAATATGCAAAAGGGTTAAATTCACCAAGAGATTTTAATAAAGATCAAATAAATACAGCAGTCAGAGTAGCAAAAAGTGCAGATGTAGTGGTGATGTTTTTAGGAGAAGACGCTATTCTTTCTGGAGAAGGACATAGTAGATCGATTTTAAATCTACCGGGAGCACAAAAGGAATTAGTACAAGAAGTTGCCAAAGCAGGAAAGCCAATTGTAGCAGTATTAATGGCAGGAAGACCTTTAGTATTCGGAGACTTAGAACCTTATTTTGATGCGATCTATTATGCATGGCATCCCGGTACTATGGGAGGTAAGGCGATATCAGATTTACTTCTTGGTAAGCAAGTACCTTCAGGTAAATTACCTGTGACATTTCCTCGTACAGTTGGACAAATCCCTATCTACTATTCATCAATAAGATCAGGAAGACCTGCCAATGAAAAAATGTTAGGTATTCCGACAGGTACACCTTTAAATCCTGTAGGCTTGTCTAACAATTATTTAGATGTATCTGTAAAGCCTGCCTATCCATTCGGCTTTGGTCTTTCTTATACCACTTTTAAATATTCATCATTAGAAATGTCACAAAATACGATGACTAAATCTGAGCATATTCAAGTGGAAGTAACAGTCAAAAATATCGGTGAATATAATGGAGCAGAGGTAGTACAATTGTACATCAAAGATCATGTTGGCTCTTTAATGAGACCTCAATTAGAATTGAAAGATTTTAAGAAAATTCATTTAGTACCTGGAGAATCAAAGAAAGTAAGTTTCGAAATCACTCCAGAGATGTTAAGTTTTTATGATAGTAATGGAAAGGCTCAATTTGAAAAAGGAGAGTTCACTATATATATAGGCAGTAGTTCTGCAGATTTAAAAAGCGAAAAAAATATTTCTGTGTTATAAGATTGGTAAGAGCTAAACTAAAGTCTTTTCGGTTCAATTTAACAAAAAGGAGGTACTCGTTGGAATGCCTTCTTTTTGTGTTTACAAGAGAGGAATATCTCTAAATAGAAGAAGTGGAAATATTGAAAAAGTACTATTGATTTTACAATTAATGATATATAGACGATGCACTGTAGACAAGTCAAGTCTACATCACTCTATATTATTGTAGACTGATTTAGAAAGGAAATAACATAAACGATGTTGAAAACAAAAGTATGGATGGTGATAGTATTTACGATATCTACCATCCAAAGCATATACGCTCAGGAAAAATCGCAAAAACCGAACTTGATAGTAATCATGGCTGATGATTTGGGCTATAAAGATGTTGGTTTCCATGGATGTGAAGACATTCCAACACCAAACATAGACCGAATAGCGAACGATGGAGTGAAGTTTACAAATGCCTATACTTCTTATGCAGTTTGTGGCCCAAGTAGAGCTGGATTTATTACAGGTAGGTACCAACAGCGATTTGGTTTTGAAAGAAACCCTCAATATAGACCGAAAGAACCAAAAATGGGACTTCCCCAGGAGGAGAAAACTATTGCAGAAGCATTAGATCAGGTAGGATATTATTCTGGTGTAGTAGGAAAGTGGCATTTAGGTGCTCATAAATCAAATTTCCCAACAAATAGAGGTTTCGATGAATTTTTTGGTCATCTAGGGGGTGGTCATTTTTATTTCCCAAATCAATTAACACTTATAGATGATAGCGAACTTGAGAAGGATGACGAAGAAGAGGAAAGTTACCGAACATGGATTACTCACAATGAAAAACCTGTAAAAACAGAAAAATACCTAACAGATGAATTCTCGGATTATGCGGTTGATTTTGTGAGTAGAAACCAAGATAAACCTTTCTTCTTATATCTATCTTACAATGCTCCTCATACACCACTTCAAGCAAAAAAAGAAGATATCGCCAAGTTCGATCATATTACCGATGAGAAGAGAAAAATTTATGCTGCTATGGTTAGTTGCCTAGACCAAGGTGTGGGAAGACTGTTAGATAAATTAGAGGAATTAGACTTAGATGATAATACAATTATATTTTTCTTATCAGATAATGGTGGTCCTGCAAAAAGTCATTCAGACAATACTCCACTGAGAGGTAGAAAAGGAAGCCCATTTGAAGGAGGTTTTAGAGTACCTTTTGCAATGAGATGGCCTGCCCAATTAAAAGCAAACCAAACGTATGATGCACCAGTATCATCTTTAGATATTTTGGCTACAATTGGAGCTATTAATGATGTACCAGTGGATTCATCAAAGCCATTAGACGGTGTTAATCTAGTTCCTTATATCAAGGGAGAAGCAAAAGGTATTCCTCATGATATGATCTATTTGCGAATGTATGATGCAGGGCATTGGGTTGTTAGAGAAGGAGATTATAAATATATGTACAATAAGTCGGGATGGACACAATTGTATAATCTAAGTGAGGATCTAGGAGAAACAAATAACATAGCGAAGCAAAATCCTGAAATTGTAAAAAAAATGGATAAGATCCGTTTAAAATGGGATGCAGAATTAATGGACCCAACTTTTCTAGGATTGGTACACACTAAAAAATGGGTGGAAAAACTAAAGAAGAAAAAATCAAAATAAACATAATGGCAATGACGATAGTAAAAAACTTTTTAATCTTTATTACCCTGTTTTTGTTAGGATGTCAATCAGAAAAGTTTTCAGATAAAATAGTCTACTTAGATCCCAACGCGACTGTGGAAGACAGAGTAAATGATCTGATGGGCAGAATGACTTTAGAAGAAAAAGTGGCTCAGATGTGTCAGTATGTTGGCGTTGAACATATCAAGAAAGCAGAGAAACATCTGAGTAAAGAAGATTTGGAAAAAAGTGACTCACATGGGTTTTATCCAGGTCTTCACTCTTCTGAAATTAGTAAGATGGTGGAAGAAGGAATGATCGGTTCTTTCCTGCATGTTTTGAGTAGAGAAGAGGCAAATCATCTTCAGCAATTAGCACAGAAAAGTAGACTGAAAATTCCACTATTGATTGGTATTGATGCGATTCATGGTACTGGGTTAATGCATGGAGCAACCATCTACCCTTCACCTATTGGATTAGCAAGTACATGGGAACCTGAAATAGCAAATCAAGTAGCTACTGAAACGGCAAAAGAAATGAGAGCTACAGGTTCACATTGGGCATTCTCTCCAAATATTGATCTAGCCAGAGACCCTCGATGGGGTAGAGTAGGTGAAACATTCGGAGAAGATCCACTATTGGTATCTGATATGGGAGTTGCCATGATTAATGGTTTACAACAAGGTGATTTTACAGGTGATGAAAAGGTGTTGGCTTGTGCCAAACATTTAGTAGGCGGTGGAGAGTCGATCAATGGACTAAATGCAGCTCCTACCGAAATGTCAGAGCGTACATTAAGAGAATTGCATTTGCCCTCTTTTCAAGCAGCAGTAGATGCAGGGTGTTATACCATCATGGCCGCACATAATGAAATCAATAGAATACCTTGTCATGCCAACAAATGGTTGATGACCGATTTGATGAGGGATGAATTGGGTTTTGATGGCTTTTACGTAAGTGATTGGAGAGATATTGAACGTCTAAACTATTTGCATAAAATTGCAAAGGATCAGAAAGAGGCTAGTTTTATTACTGTCAAAGCAGGAATGGATATGCACATGCATGGACCAGGTTTTATGGAACCAGTACTGGAGTTAATCAAAGAAGGCAAGCTGACGGAAGAACGTATCGATCAGAGTGCGAGAAGAATATTAGAAGCGAAATTTAGGTTAGGACTCTTTGAGAATAATCAAGTAACAGAAGAACTCTATCAGAAAACATTGTTCTCTGAAGCACATCAAAAAACAGCATTAGAAGCAGCACAGAAGTCTATTGTTTTATTAAAGAACAATGGGATTTTACCACTTAAGAAAGGCAAATACAAGAATATCTTTGTGACTGGACCGCTTGCCGATAATCATAAACTACTAGGAGATTGGGTATTTGCACAGCCTGAAGATAAAGTGACTACTGTATTGGAAGGATTGAAAAAGGTAGATCCAAAAGCCAACTTCTCGGTATTTGATTACAAGTGGGATTTTAATAAATCGTACGGAGATCAAGTTTCTAAAGCAGTAGCACAAGCAAAAAAAGCAGAGTTAGCGATCGTTGTTGTAGGTGAAAACTCAGTAAGATGGAATAAAAGAGCAGAAAGGTCATGCGGAGAAAACTTTGATAGAGATAACTTGCAACTACCTGGTTCGCAACAAGAATTGATAGAAGCATTGCAAAAAACAGGAGTACCAGTAGTTGTCGTTTTCATTAACGGACGACCACTAGCAACCACTTGGATTGATGAAAATGTACCTGCTATCCTTGAAGCATGGGAGCCAGGAAGTTTTGGAGGTCAAGCCATCGCAGACGTTTTGTATGGTGAAGTAAATCCTTCAGGAAAAATGCCTATATCTGTAACTAGAAATGTAGGACAGATCAAAACATTTTACAATCATCAACCTTCACATTACAAACAAAACTATGCTGGAAGTAAAACCGGTGCTCTTTATTCTTTTGGTTATGGTTTATCTTACAGTCAATTTGAATTTAGTGAACCAATACTTTCTGATACACTAATTAATGCTGATGAATCATTGTCAGTTACTATTAATGTGAAAAATACTTCAGACATTGATGGTGAAGAAGTGGTACAGCTTTATTTAAGAGAT
Organism: Flammeovirga sp. AWQ4_249; assembly: GCF_056161045.1. Lineage (NCBI taxonomy): Bacteria > Pseudomonadati > Bacteroidota > Cytophagia > Cytophagales > Flammeovirgaceae > Flammeovirga > Flammeovirga sp. AWQ4_249. Next base: position 42,788 of record NZ_JBSWYJ010000009.1, on the reverse strand, counting down.
CAATTCTCTTCAGTAGCTCGACCTGTGAAAGAATTGAAGGGCTATGAAAAAATAGCATTAAAAGCAGGAGAGTCGAAAAAGGTGTCTTTTGCCATTACTCCAGAGATGTTATCCTTCTTAGATGTGGATATGAAACGCATCGTAGAATCGGGTGCTTTTACGGTAATGGTAGGCAACTCTTCTAGAGATGAGGATCTAAAAACAGTGGAGTTTAGAGTGAATTGATAATGTCCCTCTCATCAGCCCACGACTTAAGTCGTGGGCTGATGAGAGGGATTGCGATATAAAAAAATCTACTTACCATGTTTCAAGTGTTCAGTGCTAGCGTCACTTGGAACTGCTAATTGGCGAAGTCTCCTGACTTCTCAGAAGTATTATCACAAGTGATGCCTATCGGCTAAACACTTGGGATATAAAAATGAAAAAACAAGCAACAAATGAAATACGTTCACCTAATTACAACCTTAATCTTACTGACATCTTTCAGCAGTTGTACAAAGAAAGAAACACTACAAAAACCAAATGTATTGTTGTTATATATGGATGACTTACGTCCTGAGTTGGCAACATACGGACACAAACAAATTCTATCACCGAATATCGATAGGTTAGCAGATGAAGGTATTCAATTTAATCAAGCTTATTGTAATGTTTCGGTCTGTGGTGCATCAAGAGCGAGTATGCTAACGGGGATGTATCCTGCAAAAAACTATTTTATAAACTACGCAACGAGAGTAGACAAAGAGAAACCGAACATAACAACACTTCCAGGAATTTTTAAGAAGAATGGTTACCGAACAATATCAAACGGAAAGGTTTTTCACCATCTAGATGATAAGTGGAACGACTGGGATAAAGTGTGGCGACCTTACGCATTTGAAGCTAATGATCAAGGACTTTCACCGATTGACTATTGGCAGTCTTTATGGAGAGATTATCTATTACCTGAGAATGCAAAAGTTTATAAAGAGACCAATAAAGGACCATCACATGAGGCTGCTCCTGTAGAAGACAACGCCTATATTGATGGTATAATGACGGATAAGGTAATCAGTGATATTGAAAAACTAAGTCATACTGATGAACCATTTTTATTAACAGCAGGCTTTATTTCTAATCATTTACCATTTAATGCCCCTAAAAAATATTGGGATCTGTATGAGAGAGATTCCCTCAAGCAACCTTACAATAACTTTTTACCTAAAGATGCTCCAAAAGTTTCTTACAGCTATTGGGGAGAGATGAGAGCTTATACCGACATCCCAAGAAAAGGACAAGTAAGTGATAGTACCGCAATCAATTTGATTCATGGTTATTATGCTACTGTAAGTTATGTAGATGCTTTAATTGGGAAGATTTTGAAGAAGTTAGAATCATCAAATTTAAAAGATAATACTATTGTGATTTTAGTGTCTGATCATGGTTACAATCTTCAAGAACATACTTTTTGGGCAAAGTTCAATAGTTATAAAATCACTGAAAGAGTTCCTTTTATTATTTCTACTCCATTTGGCCTTCGAGGAAAGCAAACAAATGCATTGGTAGAATTGGTGGACCTATACCCTACACTTATTGATCTATGTCATCTAACCAAACCATCTCATAGATTGGATGGAGAGAGTTTGGTGACAATTCTTGATAAACCAACTCTAGAAGGGAAAGATTATATCTTTATGAAAAATAAAAATGGGTTTTCTATTAAAACAAAAAAAGGATGTTATACTGATTTTATTGATTTAGATCAACAACAACCCATCGCTTCTATGTATTATGATCATATCAAGGATCCTGATGAAAATAGTAATGTAGTAAGTGACCCGACATACAAAGAGGAAATCAGTAGATTGAAGACAATTTTATATTCAAATTTTAAGGAAAATATGGAAGGAGGAAGGTAAACAAATAGCTGTAAAATTGAAAAGTGATGTCTACAGTAATTGATTTTATTTCTTTAAATAATCAATTATTGTAGACATTATTTGTATGTAATACTCTTCTAATAGAAGAATAATAACACAAATGAAATGAAGAGATATTACTATACAATTATATTGCTTTTACTTTCATACATTGCTTCTGCTCAAGTAGATGTTGTGGAAGAGCGACTTTATGAAATGGCTTTAAATAGTGCTATTCCTGCTAAAGTTACGGTGAAATTTAATGACTGGAGTGCAAATAAGCACATGACCAACATGCAAGACAATGGAAGTTGGAGTGACATTACTTATGGTTATTATAAAAGACCACCCGTACCTTCATTAGATCACGCAAAGAGGTTTTATCAAATTATCATGTCTTATGCTAATCCAGAAAGTAAATATTACCACAATGCAGAATGGAAAGTAAAGATTATGAAGTCAGCAGATTTTTTTCTAGCCAATTGGGTAGAATCAGGTCATTGGCATACGAATGAGGTAGAAATGGTGTCTCATTGGTACCCCGCTATACTGTTAATGAAAACAGGAGATGAATTTGGCTTTACTGATGAACAAATTAAAAGCTATGTTGCGATAAGAGATTATACTGACAAACCAGATATGTCAGGGGTAAATAAGATATATGTCAACCAACCTAATTTATTTAAAGCAGCAATTGAAGAAAATGAAACTTGGATTCAACGCTCATTGGATAGTATTGCAATAGTAGCACAAGTGATGCCTGGAAAAGAGGAAGGATTAAAAGCAGATATGAGTTGGCATCAACATGAAGAATTAGTTTATTTTAAGGGGTACGGCTCAAAGTTCATTACTATGGAATTGGCATTTTTCAATTTAGCTAGTGGTACGGAGTATGCCTTTGATGATGAGACAACCACTATTTTAGAATCATATCTGCTAGATGGTACTCAATGGGTCATTCAGAATGCTTCATACGATTATGGTGTAAATGGTCGACAAGTAGTGTTGTATAGTCATAATTCTTCTGAAATTTTATCATCGATAAAAGATATGATAGCAGCAGGATCACCTCGTGCAGCAGAGTTACAAGTAATGGCCAATCATATTGAAGGAGATAAGACAACTGTAACAGGTAATAAGAACTTCTGGATCAGTGATATGTCTGTACAAAGAGGTGAAGGATGGTATGTCTCGATTAGAAATACGTCAAATAAAAGTGTGTCAACAGAGACAATCCAAGGGGAAAATATTCGAAATGCTTATCAAGGATTGGGGAGTAAATGTATAATGATAGATGGTACAGAATATACTGATATTTTTCATGCCTATGATTGGACTAGGGTACCAGGGACTACATTTGAACAAGGAAGAAATTCTAAAACGAAGAGCTGGATCATGACGCCTCCTTTTGAGTTTGCAGGCGGTGTATCAAACGGTAGATATGGACTTACCGTCTATGATCAAAACTTGGAAGAAGGAGTAAATGAATTGCATTTGAAAAATACAGATATTGTACCTGTAGCAGCAAGAAAGCTAGACTTAATGACATCAGAAGGAGTCTATAGTATCGGGGGAGGAATATCTGCAACAGCTACCAATAGCGTATTAACTAATATCAACCAATGTAACTCAGATGGAGAGGTAAGTTTTGACGATAATGGTACTGTGAAAACATTAAACACAGACCAAGAATCGTTCAATAATTTAAAATGGGTACATCATGATGGAGTGGGGTATTATTTCCCATCTTCTCAATCTGTAACTGTGGCGAATAAAGTACAAACAGGTAAGGAAAGTGATGTGAATACAAAAGGGTCTGATGATCTGGTTGAAAGAAATGTTTTTAGTGTTTGGGTAGATCATGGAAGTACACCTTCTGATGATACTTATGAATATATCATTCTTCCAGGAACTTCAACAGATGACTTAAAAGAATGGGAAAATACCTATACTACATTACAAAATGATGATAAAATTCAAGCCGTAAGTTTCGGTAAAGAAAACGTTTATGGTGTGGCATTTTATGAAGGAAATGAAACGATTTCTTTAAATGACAGTGTATCTGTATCTTCAGATAAGCGTTGTTTATTATTAATTGAACAAACAGAAGAATCTATTTTTGTGTCTGTATCAGATCCATCAAGAGAGTTGATAGGACAAGTGAATATTACCATTTCTATGGAGTTGAAAGGTGATCATGTTAGTACTGATGGTAATGGTCATAGTGTGTTGAGTTTCGATATGCCAGAAGAAGATTTTGCTGGATCAAGTGTAACTCAAGAATATACGCTGGCAGTATTAGACCAAGAAGAAGAGGAAGAAACACCAAACGAAGAAGAGGAAACGCCAGATGATGAAGATGAGGTATTGAGTGTTGATGACCTGGCAAATAAGCTATTTATCTACCCTAATCCTTTTGAAGGAGAGGTGAACCTTGCAGGTATTAAGGAGCCAACAAATTATACTGTATCAAATATTAATGGTAGAATACTTCAAGAAGGAGTATTGCTCCAAAATGGCAAAATCAGCTTATTAGATCTTCCTAAAGGGATCTATTTTATAGCACTTGTTACTTCTAATAATAAACACGTAGTACGATTGATTAAAAAATAAAAATATGAAGTGGTTTTCTTTTATCATTGGCTTTTTTATATCACTTTCTCTTTCTGCACAAGACAAAGATACGCCTACAATTAAAAATGTACTATTTGTCATGATAGATGATTTTAGATTACAAGCAGGTGTGTATGGTAATGAGGAAATGATAACACCTACTATGGATAAACTAGGTGATGAAGCGGTAGTTTTCAATCGGGCATATTGTCAAGTGCCAACTTGTGGAGCATCAAGAGTAAGTATGCTGACAGGACTTTATCCCACAAAGGATCGTTTCTTGAATTACCAATCAAGCCATGATGTTGATGCCCCAGATGTTCCCGGATTGGGGATGTGGTTGAAATCAAATGGGTTTACGACAAGATCAATTGGTAAGATTTATCACAGTATGAATGATGAATTGGAGGCGTGGAGTAGTGCACCAACTCGTCCAAAATCTAAAAATAGTAAAGGTTTGGATTATCTGACGACTGAGGCACATGAATTACTCTCGAAGGGTGAAAAACATGGTCCTGCTTATGAAATGGCTGATGTAGGTGATTATGAATATACTGATGGATTAGTAGTGAAAGAGGCAATCGATGTTTTAAAGGAATTAGCAGAGGATGATGCACCGTTTTTCTTGGCTGTAGGATTAAAAAAACCGCACCTACCATTCAATGCTCCCAAAAAGTATTGGGATATGTACGATAGGGCTTCTATACAATTGGCAGACAATCCTTGGACTCCTGTAAATGCACCTATTAACGGCATTTATAAAAGCCCTTCTAATCCAGATGTGTTTTATTCAACAGAATTAAGACCTTATAAAGGTATTCCTGAAGAGGGGCAAGTGGATGATGAATTAGCAAAAACTTTAAAACATGGTTATTTTGCTTGTGTAACCTATGCAGATAAACTCATTGGAGATCTGTTTGATGAGTTAGAACGTTTACAACTGGAAGAAAATACAGTAGTAGTGGTAGTTAGTGATCATGGATTTCACCTTGGAGAACATGGCTTCTGGGGGAAACATTGCACTTATAATACGACGTTAAATACTCCTTTGATCATTAAGGCTCCAGGAAAAAAACAAGGTGTAAAAACAGAAGCTATCACTGAATTGATAGATATTTATCCTACAATATGTGATTTAGTTGGAGTAGATCAACCTGATCATTTGCAAGGTAAAAGTTTTACATCAGTGCTAAGTGATCCAACAATTCGCCATAAAAATGGAGCGTATTCGAGATATATTAGAGGAGAAACGTTAACAACTGACCAATATATATTTACAGAATATACTGATTGGAAAGGAGATCATTTATCGTATATGATGTATGATTTAATAAACGACCCAAAAGAAAACATCAATATTGCAGACCTTCCTGAAAATGACAGTATCACTAATGTCTTGAAAGCCTCTTTAGAGTTATACCAGAAAGAAGAGTTTGATAAAATCACACATCCATCCGATACAAGTTCAAACCCTAAGGATGAGGTACTATCTACTCGAATAAATGATGGATCACTTGTTCTTGTATATCCTAACCCATTTAAAGATAAGATTACATTAAAAGGGATTAATGGACCTGTAAATTACAGCCTAATGAGTATTCATGGAAATGTTTTGAGAGCTGGAATAACAGATTCTGATAAGGTATTAAATGTTGCATCATTATCACAGGGAGTATATTATTTACAACTCACAACAGCAGAGAGAAGACATGTAGTGAAGTTGATCAAACGTTAATTAAAGAGGAGTAATATTTAATATAATTATCAACTTCATTGTGTAGACAAAACAACACTAATACACTCTTAAATAATAGAACTACTTATAAGCAGCGATACTATCAGATATAATAGTGTTATGTGTGACTATGTATAAATGAACCAGAGAGGAATTATCACTTGAAAAGTAAAATAAATTTATTCTCTGGTTTCGTTTTTTTATTCAATATCATTTTCTAAATGAGTTAGTAAAAAATACAATTTTCAAAAGAGTAGTTTGCTATTTTTTTTAAAAAACTTGATAATCATGAAACAGATTTATTGGAATAAATGCATCTTGATTCTTTTATGGTCTTTCCTAATATCATGTAAGGGTGATGAAGTAGATATCCTTCTTGAAAGTGAAGAAGAACTGAACTGTGAAAACGCATGGAAATCCGAACAAAAAATCGAAGCTCCAGAATATGATAGCTTTGAACTTCCTGCAGTGGGTGAAACATTTAATGATCCTGTATTCTGTACTGAAGTAAAAAGGCTGACAGCCGATCAAAGCATTCAAGGATTTAATGGTGAACGAGCAATGTTTAGTCCAGATGATAAGTATTTTGTAGTACAGGTGAAGGGTGGAGTACGATTATTTGATGGTTTGTCAGGAGATATAATAGAAGACCTTCCGATAGGAGGAGATAAAGGACAAAGATTGAGATGGTCTAGAGTAGATCATTTATTGTACCATGAAGGAAAAGAACTTTTAGAATTCAATGTCCAAACAAAAGCAGTGACAGTTTTACATACTTTTGAGCGTGATTTAGGATCTGGTCCAAATAACAGAAACCTTGGTGGTGGAGATGCAAATGATTTAGATGATAACAAGGAATGGATAGTTCTTAATCATGGAGATATATTTTTTGCTTTTAATATCAAAACCAAGGAAAAAGGTCCTGAAAAAAACATGAATAGATCAGGGTTCGATTATCTAACAATTAGCCCAAGTGGTAAGTACATCGTAGCAAATATGAGAGATGCAAATCCCCAAAGTTTTGTAAGATGGAATAGAGACTGGTCAGATGAATATCAATTTTTCCCAAATTCTTGCCATAGTGACCTTTATGCGATTGATGGTGAAGATTATTTCTTAGGCAAAAGAGGATTAAGTGGAGACTACTATAATTGGTTAAAAGCAAATGATGTAGAAAATACTAATAGTATTGTTTCTGTAAAACTATCAGATGGGTCTGCAAATGAAATTCTGACACAAACGCAATATGGAGAACAGATGTTTTCTGCTGTTGGTGGATCAGGAAATAGAATGGCAGTTGTTGCTATTGAAAGTAATGGATATAATCCTAAAGATACAGGGTGGGGACGATATAATGGTGAAATCGTATTACTTGGTTTAGATGGTAGTACACCAACACGAAGATTGGTACATCATAGAGCAAGACCAACCAATGGTACTAAACATAATTTTGAAGATCAGCCTGAAGCTTGGATAAACCATGCTGGAACTAGAGTCTTTTTTAGAAGTAACATGGCAAATTACAGCGAGGAAGGTAAACATGATCTTTATATGATCATGTTGGATAAATAAATGTATATAAAGTAACGTTACAAGTAATTGTATTATCGATATTGAGGGCTAAAAAAACGATTAGATTCCCTTAAAAAAGGAGTGGAGAATATCATTTTAAGAGAAATATCCATATTCAAAATAAATGGATATTTCTCTTTTTTTAATGACTACTGTAGTTGAAATATATACGTAAAGTAGGGGAGTGATTGGTTTCAGAGAAAAAATTTAAACATTAGATGATAAGTTGTAGACACATCATTCATCCTAAACTCTTCTATGTAAAACAGTATATAATTTAAGATTAATTTTAGTATGAATTTAGTAATGAATAGATTAGGTAATCTGGGCAATATATTACTTGTGTTGGCATTAATAATTGGTACAAACTCTGTATCTATGGCACAATCAAAAGACAAACCCAATGTATTGTTTATCATGATCGATGATTTAAAACCTGCATTAGGGTGTTATGGGCATACACAAGTAATATCTCCTAATATTGATAAGTTAGCATCAGAGAGTGTGATGTTTACTAGAGCTTATGCAAGCGTACCAACTTGTGGTGCTTCAAGAGCTAGTTTATTAAGTGGTATGTCTCCTACACAAGCGAGGTTCAAGAATGCAAAGGCGACAGTAGATGTAGATGCACCGAATGCTAAAACACTACCTCAAATTTTTAAAGAAAATGGCTATACTACGATTAGTAATGGTAAGGTATTCCATACTAAAATGGATAAATATAAAGAGTCGTGGTCTAAGAAACCTTGGAGAGTAGCAGAGACTCCGGAATCAAAAAAGGCAAAAGGGGCATTACTCCCAGAAACCTATAAGGGAAAACAATTAAAATTAGCCGAGCAAGCTGATGTTGATGACTTCGCTTACGAGGATGGACAAACCTTAAAAAGAAGTATTGAAGACTTACGTAAATTAAAGAAAAGTGGTGATCCTTTCTTTTTAGCTTGTGGTTTTAAGAAGCCTCATTTACCCTTGTATGCACCCAAAAAATATTGGGATATGTATGAAAGAGATGAAATTCAAATTGCTACGAACCGTTACTTTCCAAAAGATGGGTTCAATAAATACAAAGCATATAACATTGTAGATGATAATACTTGGAAATTTGACTTAGGCAAAAAGGTAAAAAGAAATAGTGAAAAACACCATCGCTTAGTTCGTCATGGCTACTATGCGTGTACAAGTTATATTGATCAATTGGTAGGCTACTTATTAGAAGAATTGGAAGCATTAGATCTTGATAAGAATACTATCGTTGTACTTTGGGGAGATCATGGTCATATGAACGGTGAGCATGAATTATTCGGTAAGCATAAAACATTAGATGGAGGGGTAAGAATTCCTTTTATGATTCGATTACCTGAAGTTAGAGATGCGCGAACAACAGATGCACTTTTTGAATCAATAGATGTATTTCCAACATTATGTGAAATGGCAAATGTGCCTGCTCCAACAAATCAGTTGCATGGTAAAAGTTTTGTTCCACTGTTAGAAAAGAAGACTGATATAATTAAAAACAGTGTTTATACAAGGTATCATGCAGCAGAAACTGTCATTACAGACAGATATGCCTACACAAGATTTAAAACGAAAGAAGAAATGCTTTTTGATTATAAAACAGATCCAGAAGAAAATCAAAATGTAGCTGCTTATCCAGAATATAAAGAGGTGTTGGATGAGATGAGAGTATTATTAGATCAAAGAATTGAAGCAGCGAAAGTAGATGGTATTCAATAATTAAAATAATATAGGCAACTTAAAAAGTAAGGTTTCATGATGAATAATGAAGCCTTATTTTCTTTTTTACAAAATAAATAATCAATATTTCTGAACATTTGTAGACAAAATAGCACCTGCCTTCTCCTACTGTTAATCTGACATTTTTTTATAAACACTGGTTACGATGAAATGTAAGTTATCTAGAATTAATTATTTTAATTATAATGAATAAATTGAAGTTATTTTGGTTTATATTTTTTATAGCTTTTGTATGTTCTTGTAAAGAAAACTCGCTTGAACCTTTTATAACACCAACACCTCCAAACATAGAGGAAGAAACGGAAGAGCCTGAACTTATTGTTTGTGATAATTTAGGGTTATCAAAAGATATATTAGAAGCTCCTGATTATGATACATTCGTACCACCTGCTGCAGGTCAATCATTTCATGACCCAGTATTCTGTACAGAAATCATAAGATTGACTGATGACCAAAGTATTACAGGCTCAAATGGAGAACGAGCCATGTTTAGTCCTGATGATAAATATTTTGTAGTGATGGTAGGAAGAGAGGATGATAGAAAAATGCGTTTGTTTGATGGAGTTACTGGAGCTTTTATTGAGGATTTTAATGCTAGCAATAAAAGGGGACATGTTTTTCGATGGTCTAGAGAAGATCATTTGATGTTTCCTGTAGGGAATGAGCTACGTGAAATTAATGTATTGACAAAAGAAGAGACTGTTTTATATACTTTTGAAAAAACGTTAGGACAAGAAAGTGGTTGGGGATGGTTAGCAGGTGGCGATGGAAACGACTTTGATGATAACAAAGAGTGGATAATGCTCTCATTTGAGGATATTTATTTTGCCTTTAATATTAAAACTAAAGAGAAGGGTCCAGAAAAAGACCTTTCAGATTATGGAGTAGATTATTTGACGATAAGTCCAAGTGGTAAATATATAATAGGTGATCTTAGAGATATTTCTCCTCAAAAACATGTAAGATGGGATAAAGATTGGCAGAATGAAACAGCATTTTTCCCTAACTCATGTCACAGTGATTTGTATCAAATTAATGGGGTAGATTATTTCTTAGGTAAAAGAGGTCATAAAGATCAGCCAGAGTCTTGGCTAGCAGCAAATAATGTGAGTAATAAAAATAGTATTGTATCAGTTAGGGTATCCGACGGAAAGGTAATGGAAGAAGTTTTACCTTTAACTCAATATGGAGAGCAGATGTTTTCAGCTGTTGGTGGATCAGGAAATAGAATGGCTGTAGTTGCAATTGAAAGTAATGGTTACTCTCCTGGAGAAGAAGGATGGGGAGTATGTTCTGGTGAGATTGTATTACTAGGATTAGATGATAATACTGTCACTAGAAGATTAGTACATCATAGAGCAAGACCATCTGATAGTAATTTTAAACATATTTTTAATGATCAACCTGAGGCTTGGATAAATCATGCAGGTACAAGAGTTTTCTTTAGAAGTAATATGGCCAATTATACTGAAGAAGGAAAGAATGATCTTTATATGATTAAATTGGATTAAACACCTGAATACTAATGTTGAAATAAACTTACCTGGAGTGTTGGTGCATCAAGGGTTCTTTGGTAGTAATAAAATTAATTTTTCGTCTCTTCAATCAGGCGTTTATGTTTTGAATATTTTCTCACAAAGCGAAAATTATAGAATAAAGGACGTAAAGTATTAATAGAGAGTTTTTTATATTGAAAAATAAGAATATGATGAATTCCATAATTCAATTAACAATAACAATAAGCTGCATCTTTTTTTTAGGTATAACTATTCAATTGGCAAATGCACAAACCCTTGAGCACGGCCCGACAACGGTTCCGTATTCAGCATTTCCTGCACGTTTGAAAACGTATGTAGATACGAACCCTAACGAGGCACAAAAGGGAATTATTGATGTAATGCTTCCACCCTACAATGCGGCAGGCGATGGCGTTGCAGACGACACCCAGACGATACAAGATGCTATAGATGATGCCTACAATAATAACTTTGCAGTACACCTTCCTGCTAATAAAATATTTTTAGTATCACAACAACTTAGATTGATTACAACTGTTGAAAGTCGCCGATATGGCCACCAATTTATTGGGGATGCCAATGGCACTAAACCAATTATTCGATTGGTTGATGGAAGTGGATTGGGAGGTAATAATAATTATGATGATGCCCTAATACGTTTCCAATATAATAACGGACAAGGAGGAACTGAAGAATCCAGACATTATACAGCTACTTTTCGGAATATCGATATTGACATGGGTAACAACCCTGATGCAACCGCCCTTACCATGGCAGGAGCCCAACATTGTGTGATTGAGGATGTTAAAATATACGGGGACGCATTCGATGTAGGAATAAAAGATTTACCGGGTTCTGGTGGTGGTACTGTGAATGTGCACATTATAGGCGGAAACATAGGAATTTATCAAGATCAAAACCGCTCATGTCCCACGCTGATTGGATTGGTGCTGGAAGAACAAAAAGACTATGGTATTAAACTCACAAATACGCAAGGCCCATTAGTAATAGTCGGTTTTAAAATTAGCAGTACGCAAGCACTTTCTACAAGCTATAATGGAATTTATCTAGATAATGATTGGGCTAATGAGACTGTAATAGGGGAAAATACTGTTCTTGACCATGCTCTTGCAGATCTATGCCTTACCGATGGTAGTATTGAAGTGTCTCGTGCAAATGGCGTTGCAATTAGAAATGGAAGACAAGATGTGAGTATGGTGAATGTATATATAAAAGCAAACACACTCATAGAAAATGGCGTATTACTTGGGGATAATGACGACCTTACTAATCCGCCTCCTATTTCTTATGTTCAGGGGGATGAAAATCAATGGAAAAAAATCAGTCAGCATTATTATACATCTATCCTCGATAAATCGTCAGTAGTGATAGATGGACAATCTTTGAATGACAGAACAAATAGTTACGATTCTACAGGAATCATTACGGATGAAGCACCTGATGCATCTATTTATACGAAGCATTCCTACGGAGAAATACCAGACTTTAAGAATCCAAACATAGTAGATATTACCACCTATGGCGCAACAACAGCCAACCAAAATCCAGATGATGATGATGGGGTTGCGATACAGAGTGCCGTCGATGATGTAACCAATCCTACAAGTGCTAATTTTGGAAAAACGGTTTTAATTCCCCGTGGAAATTTTGGGATAGACGCCCCTATTTTGGTAAAAAAAGGAACAAAACTCATTGGGACGGCTAAGAATATCTCAACCATCTACGCGAACAATCCATGGTCCAACGATAATGGAGCCATCATAACAACAGTAGACGATGCCAACGGGGAGGTGATTTTAAGCGATTTCTCAATTATGGGGTATCTGCGCATGTGTTATCTGCGTGTTCAAAGTGGTGAGACGGTGGTAAGAGACATCATAACCGAGCAAAAAACTCGCTATGGTTGGCCTGAAAATGAGGATTGGAAAAGCGTAAATTCAAGAGAGGGATCTACTTATTTTGATTTTTCAATGAATGCTGGTGGTAAGGTTTATCATATTTCAACAGACCATCTCTCTACTGGAGACGGCTGGAATGCCCTTCCGAATATATCTACTTATAACCATTTTCGCATTAAAAACACTACTAATCCGCTTACGCTCTATCAAATGAGTATAGAACATCATGCCTTTTCGCCAAAGGTATTGGTAGAAGATGTATCTAACCTAAGCGTGTTTGGTTTTAAGTATGAGGGCCCTACAGAATTACTTCATATCGTTGATTCCGATAATATTGAAATATGTGGCGGTAATGGAAATTATTATATGGATAAAGAAGGAGACCGAACAATAATTAATATTAGCAATTCTAGTGACATTCTGTTGCGTAATATGACTCGTAAGTCTAAACATGGAAGTTATATTAGAGGTAGGGATTATCCGGTTAATGACATTACAGAATTTTGGCTAACAGATTCTGGAACCGAGGTAAGTCCATACTATAATCTTTTGTGGTATCAATCTCCTCAAAATGTTGAAGAAACACCTCCTCTAAATGTTGGTGAAACAAGCAATATTAGCAGTAAATTATATGTCTATCCCAATCCAGTAAATCACTATGTACACATCTCATCACTCAACCCAGCCTCAGATTACCGATACCGATTTGTAAACTTATTGGGTATGGTGGTCCAAGAAGGCTTTTTAGATGGCAATACGATTCATTGTCCATCTCTTCCACCAGGTGTATATGTACTTAATATTTACTCTAAAAGAGAAAACTACTCCATAAAAGTAAAAAAGAAATGATCTTTATATGATAAAGTTAGATGAATAACAATATTCAAATTTTACTATACTATAAATATATATATGATTGCTAATAGCATTAGTAAAAGACGCAATAGTTAATTCATTATTGTGTCTTTTTTATATGAAAAATTGAATATAATTATTGTACTATCGGTAATATTTGTGGATTGTTTTTCCACTATCAGAAAATATTTTTTTGATAAAGCGGATCTCATAAAAAAGATCTTAAATGATGTATATATAACACTGATAGATGTAGTTTAAAAAAAATTCTTTATTGAAATATTGTAATAAAATAACAGTCTAATTATCGCTTAATCAGAGAATAAATAATAGTTTTTGTAGACAAATTCGTTCTATATTTCTCTATAAAATGGAATCTAATACATTAAACAAATTCTGAATTAATAATGGTAGGTAAGGTTAGACTAGTAGAAAAGATAGGGTATGCATTAGGTGACGGAGCAGCGAACATTGCATGGCGTGGAGTCGCAACATTCTTATTTATTTTTTATACAGATGTTTTTGGTTTAGCACCAGCTGCCGTAGGTATATTGATGTTAGTAGCAAGGTCTAGTGACGGAGTAAGTGATGTCTTGATGGGTATAATTGGAGATCGTACAAAATCTAAATTTGGAAAGTTCAGACCTTGGATTCTTTGGACAGCCATTCCGTTAGGCGTGATTCTCTCACTTTTATTCACTGGTCCAAGTCTTAGTGAAAACGGAAAAATAGTTTATGCATATACTACCTATATTTTATTTACACTGATTTATACGGCAAACAATGTACCTTACGGAGCATTGATGGCTGTAATGACAGGAGATGATAAAGAAAGGACAAGTATTGGTTCATTCAGAATGGTAGGGGCTTTTGCAGGCGGTATGATAGTACAAGGGGCATTATTGTTTCTCGTCGCTTATTTTGGTAATATCAATCCTCAGATTAATGTAGAAAAGATCGAAAGTAAGAAGTATCAAGTAACTGTAAGCTCTCCCAATGATGTTGAAAATGCAAACATTAAAACAGAGAATGGTATTGCCCAATTTACTTGGTTTGATATAACAAAGGAAGTTCAGGATAACACAGCAACTCATGCAAAAAGTTTTAGCATGTTGGCTCATCAGAAATATTCTTTTGTAGTAGATGGTGAAGAAGGTTTAACGGCAAAAGACATTAGTTTGATCGATCAAAAGAAAGGGTATGGAAATGCCATTTATATTATGTCAGTGTTTTTATCTTTGTTTATGCTGATTACTTTTTATTCCACTAAAGAACGCATTCAACCATCTAAATCACAGGAAAGTAATTTGATGAAAGACCTGAAGGATTTGATTTACAATAGACCTTGGTTAGTACTGTTGGTGATTGGATTATTATTTAATGTTTATAATTCTATCAAACAAGGAATAGTAGTGATCTATTTTACACACTACGTACATGACCAGTTGATGGCAGCATCATTTATGGTAGGGCTTATGATTGCGTCTATTGGAGGTGCAATGATTACCACACCATTAGCGAATCGTTTAGGGAAGAAAATGCTCTTTATTTATGCTTTGATTTTTTCAGGAGCAGTGAATGCCTTGTTTATGTTCTGTAAACCAGATGATACATTGGCAATTTTTACTATCGGTATTGTATCTGAGTTTGGAGCAGCTATTTTCCCTACCTTATTTTTTACCATGTTAGGAGATGCTGCAGACTATTCTGAATTTAAAAATGGCAGACGAGCAACAGGTTTGATATATTCTGCAGGTTCATTTGCTACAAAGTTTGGAGGAGGTATCGCTGGAGCAATTATAGGAGTTGTTCTTTCTATTTTCCACTATGATGGACAAAATACATTAGCCATTCAAGGTGCTTTGCCAGGTATAGTGATGCTAATGAGTTGGATACCAGCAATAGTCTCTGTACTTGCAGCTGGAGTGATGTATCTATATCCACTAGATCAAAAGAAATTAGATGAGGTGACGATCGAACTCAATAAAAGAAGGGAAGAAGAATTGGTAGAAAGTGAAATTGATATGTGTGTGTAATACAAAACGTTGGAGTGTTTCACAGTAGTGAAATGCTTCGATGTTTTGTTCTTGAAAAAGGAATTAATACTGAAAAAAATAATAAGATGAAATACGGATTTTTTGATGACGCGAAAAAAGAATATGTAATTACTAATCCTCAAACTCCATGGCCTTGGATTAACTATTTAGGTAATGAAGATTTCTTTTCATTAGTTTCTAACAGTGCAGGTGGATATAGTTTTTACAAAGATGCAAAGTTTAGAAGACTGAATAGATACAGATATAATACTGTACCTATGGATAATGGAGGAAGATATTTTTATATCAAAGATGAAGATACAATCTGGTCTCCTGGATGGAAACCTGTAAGAACTGAATTGGATAGTTATGAGTGCCGTCATGGTATGAGCTATACAAAAATTACCGGTTCTAAAAATGATATTGAGGCAGAAACACTCTTTTTTGTTCCTTTGAAAACTTGGGGTGAAGTTCAGAAAGTGAAACTAACAAACAATGGAACATCACAGAAAAAAATAAAGCTATTCTCTTATAACGAATGGTGCTTATGGAATGCAGAAGATGATCAGAATAACCTTCAAAGAAACCTTTCGACAGGAGAAGTGGAAATTGATGGATCTACGATTTATCATAAAACAGAATATAAAGAAAGACGTAATCACTATGCCTTTTATCATGTGAATACTCCTGTAGACGGTTATGATACTGATAGAGAGTCTTTTGTTGGTTTGTATAATGAAACTTCGGGTCCTCAAGCTGTTTTGGAAGGTACTCCAAGAAATTCTGAAGCACATGGATGGTCACCGATAGCATCGCATTATATAGAAGTGGAATTAAAACCAGGTGAAAGCAAAGACTATATTTTCCTTTTAGGATATATAGAAAACCCAGAAGATGAAAAATGGGAAAGCAAAGGTGTGATCAATAAAACAAGAGCAAAAGACCTTATTTCAAAATTTGATACAGTAGAAAAGGTAGAGACAGCCCTTGCTGATTTAGCTACGTATTGGGAAGAGTTATTGGGGATTTACCAATTGGAAAGCTCGGATGACAAACTCAATAGAATGGTCAATATCTGGAACCAATACCAATGTATGGTAACTTTCAATATGTCTAGATCCGCTTCATTCTTTGAAGTAGGAATCGGTAGAGGAATGGGCTTCAGAGATTCGAATCAAGATTTGATTGGGTTTGTGCATCAAGTACCAGAAAGAGCTAGAGAGAGAATCATCGATATTGCTTCCACTCAATTCCCTGATGGAGGTTGTTATCACCAATACCAACCATTGACAAAACGAGGAAATGATGCAATTGGTGGAGGTTTTAACGATGATCCGATGTGGTTGATTTTAGGAACAGTGAGTTACATTAAAGAAAGTGGAGATTTCTCTATTTTGGATGAAATGGTACCTTTTGATAACAATGTTAACATAGTGGGTTCTCTATTTGATCACCTGACTATTTCATTTAATCATGTTGTCAATAACTTAGGTCCAAATGGTCTTCCTTTAATTGGTAGAGCTGATTGGAATGATTGCTTGAACTTGAATTGCTTCTCTACAAACCCGAACGAATCATTCCAAACTACAGAAAATAATACGGAAGGCTCCAAAGCAGAATCATTAATGATTGCGGGCTTATTTGTAGTCTATGGAAAAGATTATATCGAGTTGTGTAAAGAGATAGGAAAGATTGATGAAGCTATCCGAGCACAAAAAGAAGTGGATAAAATGATTGAGGCTGTGAAGTCTAAAGGTTGGGATGGTGAATGGTTCTTGAGAGCTTATGATTTCCATGGTAACAAAGTAGGAAGTAATGAAAACGAAGAAGGAAAGATTTTCATTGAATCTCAAGGTTGGTGTACTATGGCAGAAATCGGAAAGGAAGAAGGAATGTGTGAGAAAGCATTGGATGCCGTTAATGAAAGATTGAATACACCTTATGGTATTGTATTAAATAATCCTGCTTTTACAAAGTATGTGATTGAGTATGGAGAGATTTCAACGTACCCTAAAGGTTACAAAGAAAATGCAGGTATCTTCTGTCATAATAACCCATGGATTGTGATTGGAGAAACAAAGATTGGTAGAGGTGAACAGGCTTGGGAATATTTCAAACAGATATGCCCAGCTTACTTAGAAGATATTAGCGATTTACATAAAACAGAACCTTATGTATATGCTCAGATGATTGCAGGTAAAGATGCCTACAAGCCAGGTGAGGCTAAAAACTCTTGGCTAACAGGTACGGCTTCTTGGAATTTCTATACAATCAGTCAATATATCCTTGGTATTCGTCCAGATTATAGAGGACTTCTTATTGATCCTTGTGTTCCAGCTGATTGGAAAGGATATAAGGTCAACCGTAAATTCAGAGGAGCCACTTTCAATATTGAAATAAAGAATCCTAATGGTGTAACGAATGGTGTGAAGAGCATTACTTTAGATGGTAAACGTTTAAAAAGAAACTTTATACCAGTAATGCCGGAAGGAACTTATAATGTTATAGTTGAACTTGGAATAGCTGAAGAAGAGGTTATTGAAGAGCAACAATTAACAACATCTTACCAATAATATATAGTAAAACACTGCTTTTAGAATTACGCTATTGGCAGTGTTTATTATGAAAATTTCAACTTCAAAAAGAAGAAAAAAATGAAATTAATAAACAGACAATTATCGTTTCTAGTATTGGTACTAGCAATGTTTTCTTGTTCACAGAAAATAGCTAAAGTAGAGTTAAAAAAGGATAAGCCAAACATCATTTTCTTTATTGCAGATGATATGTATCCTGATATGTTCAATACTCGCCCTGAAGGGAAAGGTAAAAACCTAACGCCTAACTTAGACAGATTGGCCCATGAAGGAGTATTTATGACTAATCAAAAGGTGGCTTCACCTGTTTGTACTCCAAGTAGATACAATAGCCTTACAGGAAACTATGCAAGTAGAGCAGTAAACAAAGAGTTTCTAGAAGATACTGAAAAATACGAAGGACAGACTTCGATTCAATTCAACTCATACATTACTCCAGGTGTAGAGAAAACCATGGGAACTTACTTTCAGGAGTTAGGCTACACTACAGGATTTGTAGGTAAAAACCATGTGGTAGAGAGTCTTTCACAAGTAAGTCAAGATACAAAGCCAGATCTTTATGCAGACCCAACGGACCCTAAAGTAAAAGCACAACTTGAGCAAAGACATGCTTCCCTTCAAGAAGATATAAAAAACTGTGGCTTTGACTTTGCAGACAATTTATATCATGATAATCCAAGTTGGTTGGGTATAGAAGCATTGGGCTCTCAAAACATGGACTGGATTACTGAAGGTGGATTAAGGTTTTTAGAGAAATATAAAGATGAGCCAACATTCTTATATCTAGCAACGACGATACCGCATTCACCGCTTAATTCAGAAAACTCTTATGATGCAGATCCAAGAATTACAGCCAAAGGTATTTTAGATGAACCACTTGATGTATTACCAAGTAGAGCATCTATCAAAAATAGAATCAAAGAAGCAGGGCTAGAAGGTGACAAAAGGACAAACCTTCTTTGGATGGATGATGCTCTTGGAGCCTTATTAGCGAAGTTGGAAGAAACAGGAAAGATTGATAATACTATTATTATTTTCTTCAATGATCATGGACAAAACAATAAAGGGACACTTTATGAAGGAGGTATTCATTCTCAAAGTATCATTTGGCGTAGTTCAGGTTTTAAGTGTGGTAATACAAGCGATGTGAAAGTATCAAACATTGATTTCCTACCAACGCTATTAGACTTTGCAGGTTACAGTACACCTGATGAAGTTTGTGATGGAAAGAGTTTCAAAGCAGCTTTGGATGGAGAGCCTTACAAAGAAAGAGAATTAATGTATCATGAATTGGGTTTTGCAAGAGCTGTAGTGAAAGGTAATTTTAAATATTTGAAACTGAATTACCCTGAATATGCTGTCAATGCCTCACCTCAAGAAAGAGTAGCAATGCTAGATGATTACAACGAATTAAGACGTTCTTTTGGAGGTAAGGCAATTAATTTAGATCCAACACTTCCTTATGGTCACTTAGAGCTTTATCCTGGTGGGGGTGGAGCAGAACATGCTTCATATGGTAAAAGACCGGGTTTTTTTGATTTAGATCAGTTATATGACTTATCTTCCGACCCAGATGAACAAGTTAACTTGGCCAATGATCCACAATATGCAGATAAACTTGCAGAGCTGCGCCTAGAACTGACAAAATATCTATCAAAAATGCCAGGAACATTTGGTGATCTTAAGAAAAATGAAATTTAGAAACTGGATTCTATTTTCTTTGAGTAGGAAAAGTCAGATTATTACTTCGAATATATAGTTATACAGGGCTTGTTCATAAAATTTCTTTTTGAAAAAATGAATAAGCCTTGTCTTTTGAATGTACTAAATCTTCTCTAAATTCAATAAGTGATTGTTTCTTTTTCATAAAACCAATAACGACAACCTTTCAAATGATGGGAGTGTAAAATTGGGTGTTTCTACACAAAGGGATCAATATCGTCTAAGCTAATAAATTGCCTCTTTTTAGTCGTTTAAAAAACGTTTCTATTTATTATACTATTTCAATATTCTTAAAATTAATTGAGTAGCTCTTTAATTTTTCTTGAGCGTATATAATTGTTTAATCCGATATGACTATTACACCCTAAATTTTTACTTATTCTTCGAATTGAGACACCATCTTTTAGCCATTGAATTATTTGCTCTTTATGTTCATCAAATTTACTTTTTGGGATAGTACCTTTTGGTTTTCCTAACTTAATTTTTCAATAACAGCTCTTTTGAATTGAGAATATACTTTGTAGGTTTTAACATCTTGAATACCAAACTTTATTTTCAGGTTTTCTACTGTGGTAGTGTAAGGTCGATTGAACTTTGCTTGTTGTAATAGAATCTCATACAAACGAATGGCAAAGGATGATTTTAGCTTACTGACCGTAGAATAAAGATATTCTGTATAGGCTTCCTGGAGGTCTACAATTAAAGGTTTTAGCTCTTCATTGAGCTTATAAGACAGTTCTATTTTATCTATATCCTCTGCAGAATCAATGCTTCTGGCATCTCCTTGAAGAGTTGGAAAGATCACAATAGACTTAAATTTACCATCTAGTTCAATATAGAGTGGTTTCATTTGCTGTAAGGCAAACAGTGCTTTTTTGGCTTTACGATAGTCATGAATACTAGGATTCTTTTTTCCTGTATACTCTCGCATTGAGATACTATGAAAGGAATCTATATCGTTGGCTCTAACAGCTTTGGCAATACAATAGATAAATAGCTTCTGCTCTACGGCAGATAAACCTTCAGTCTCGTTATAGAGAATAAGTTTACTATGCTTCTTTACAATATCTTGTGCTTCCATGTTTGCCTTAATTTATGACCTTAATGTGTACGAACTAACGAAATCAACACTCATAATACAAGTAATTGGCTATATTTCTTCGTTGTTTTATACACATTTACGTCGGTTGGTACACATTAAACGTCAGTTAGCACACTGAACGATTCATTCTTTATTCTTTTACGTTGTTTTATACACTTCTCTTCGTTGTTTAGTACACATTAAGCGTCGGGTAGCGCACAATACATTATTCTATACATTCATTTTAGCTAATAATCGCTCTATTTTTCGTTGATTGGTACACATTAAACGTCGATTAGCACACGAAACGTTACTCTATACATCTATTTTCGTTGAACTATACATTCGTTTTCGTCAGTTAATACATTAAGTTTCGTTGTTTAGTACACATTTAAAATGTAATTTTGTATTATAAAATACTTTAAATCAATTAGTTACGTACGTATTTCTAAAACTCCTAATATTTTTAATTCTTTTAATTATTATAAAATCTTCTTTCATTTTATTCTTTAATTAAAATCATATATGAGTTATATAGAATTTATACTTCTCTTATTTTTTATTTCAAGACATCAAAATTGATTTCTTAATGTGAATTTAAGTGCTTTTTTTAATAAAAAAGGGAAATTCCGCCGATTTTTTTGAAAATAAACTCAATATTGATTTGTTTATCCACTTTTTTTAATGCTATATTGCGTTTGTAAATCATATTTGAGTTATAAAATCGGTTTATGAGCACTTTAATAGACAACATCAAATACTACAGAAAAGAGAAAGGGTTATCGCAAAAAGATATTGCGAGCCAGTCGGATATATCATTAGCGACTTATCAAAGAATTGAACAAGGAACTACTGATTTGGGAATGACAGATTTGTCGAAGATTTCTAAGGTATTGGGTGTAGGCATTGAAACATTGATGAAAAGACGTTGTAAGATTATTACTGTAGCCAATACAAAGGGTGGTAGTGGTAAAACAACGATGGCTATCCATATTTCAAAGCATTTAAAGCAAACAACAGGAAAAAATATTTTGGTGTTTGATACGGATATCCAGGAATCATTGACAAATGTATATTCTGACGATAGCATCGTGGACCTTGCGACTTTTGACCATACAAAGAAATTTGTAAGTAAAGAATCGTCGATTCGTACACAGTTAGTCAATTACATGGATGAATATGATTACATCATTATTGATACTGCAGGTTCATTTGAGTCATTTACATTCCTATCGGCGATCATTGAGTTATCAAATATCTTGATCGTTCCTTTCCAATTGACACGTATGTCAATTTCAGGAACGGAATTCATTGAAGAGTTGATCGTGGAAACAAATGCTCACCGACAAGAGCAAGGGAAGTTACCGACAACAGCCGTTGCAGTAGCAACAATGGTCAACAAGAGAGCCAATGAATTGAAAATACTGAAAGATATAGAGTTTGAAGGATTAGTAGTTTTAGAAGCGGTCATTAGTAACTCTGTGGAATATAGCAGAACAGATGACTTGTCATCAGAGTTTGGTAATCCTGCAATCCAAAAGGAGTTTAATAAGTTCATGGAAACATTGGATAAGGTAACTCATCTTACTAGCTAATTTTATTGAAACCCATTAATTGAAATTATGGCTGATTTAAATTTACTCAAAGGCAGAAAAAAGCAGAAGAATAAAATAAATGCTATGGAAAGAGCTTCGCAAAATGAAGCGACTTTAGATAGTAATAATTATATCAATAGAAATGAAGTTGTCGTACTTTCAGAGCTTGAATCTTATATTCGTAAGCAAGATGATGAAGAAGCGGAGTTATTTCGTGAGTCTATAGAAACAGAAGGAATTCGTGAGCCTTTATTATTGGTGAATGTCGAAGGACATAACAATCTATTGATTGATGGTCACCACCGTTACAGAGCATCTGAGAACTCCCCTACTGTTCCTGTAAAATATATCACAACACTTGATTCATTAGACGAGGTAAAAGTATGGATGCTGAAAAATCAGTTAGGAAGAAGAAACCTAAAGGATTTTGAGCGTATCGAATTATCAGAGAAATTACTGAGTTTTAATGCAAAATTAGGAATTGAGAAGCGAGTGCAAAATGCTTCAAAAAACGAAAGTGCAAATTTGCACTTTCGAAATGAGGACGAAAATGCAAGTGCAAAAAAGATAGATCATACCCAAAGTATAGCAGATACAGCCAATACTTCAAGACGTAATACAGCAAAGGCACTAAAGATTATTAGAGAAGCTCCAGAGTTTTTAAAAGATCAGGTTCGCTCAGGTGAAAGGTCAATCCATAGTGTTTACCAAGAGATAACTAAAAGAGCAAAACAGAATAAAGAAGTATTATTACAATCTTCATCTCTTCAAGGGAAATTGGATATGGCTGATATCCGAAAAGAAATAAAAGCTTTATGTCAATTATCAGTTCCTTTTCTTGAATCAGCTCAATTTATACTATCATCATTTATCAAGGAGTCTATCAAGGATTATAGAATCTCCAAAGACTATATGAAAGATGTCGAAGAGGCATTAGCAATAATGAATACTCCAGGCTTCTTAAAAGATGATGTGTATGTTTCTCGATTAGAGTATTTCTACGACAAATCAATTAAAATGATTAGAAGTAGAAAAAGCGATGATAATGAAGTTGATCCTGTTGATGATTTTAGAGAAAAAGCATATTCTGCTTGGGATAAATTTACAAAACTAAAAAGCCTTGAAAGAAGACTTAGCGAAGCTAGAGAGCAAGCAAAGTCATAGATTAAAGAAATAACTACCGAAGGTCGGTAGCACTATATAAATAAAAGAGGGAACCGCACCGCCAAGCACAAGCTCCCTCAATAACAATAATTGTTATGGACAAATCTACAAAAAGAATTCTATTGTTTCATTGTATCATGGAAGAAAAGGAACTGTCTTACGGTTCCCAGTTGCACAAGGATTACGCTTTGCGACTCGCTGATCAATGGATCAAGGAATGGGAAGAAATGGTTAACGGGCCTTTGAGAGAGGCTTGTTAGGAAGAAATTTGGAGCACTAATAGTTTTATATTAGTGCTTTTTAGTTTAAAATTTATTTAGAACGTTTAAGAACCATTGACTCTTCTTTTGTTAATTCATTACAGATTAGCCGAAATATTCGGGCATTTTTTATTGATAAGGAGATGCTTTATCGATTAGCTGAAATATTCAGGCATTTTTTATCGATAAGGAGATTTTTTATTGATATGATGGGATACTTTATCGATTAGCCGAAATATTCAGGCATTTTTTATTGATAACTTGAAATTTTTTATCGATATAATGGGATACTTTATCGATTAGCCGAAATATTCGGGCATTTTTTATTGATAAGGAGATGCTTTATCGATATGATGGGATACTTTATCGATTAGCTGAAATATTCGGGGATTTTTTATTGATAACTTGAAATTTTTTATCGATATAATGGGATACTTTATCGATTAGTAGAAATATTCGGGGATTTTTTATCGATTAGCAGAAATATTCGGGGATACTTTATCTATGTTAGTAACATTTTATTGAAATGATGGGATATCTTATCTAATAAGTTAATATGTGAAGGGATTCTTTATCGATAAGTTGATATATCTTACCTGTTGAAAATACTTTATCGGTATGATGAGATACTTTATCGATTGTTGAAAACATTTTATCGATAAGTTGATTTACTTTAAATATAGATAAACATAGCCATCTGATTTTCATATAGATACGTACTATAATATATTAATACTTATAAATACTATAAAATATAGATGGTACGCAGTATTTTTTATTTTAAGTATTAAAAATTCTTTTGCCTTTGGTTCGTATATCACCCATATTCAAGATAATTTATAAACCTACCATGACTAATTATATTATCATGTGCTATTTTCTTGATCACTGAAAATGATCGTTGTAAATTACTCCCTCCTCACGCACCCCACATTACTTCACTTCATTCAATTTGGCTAACGCCTGCATCTCCATTCCGTTCGTCGTGGGGTACATTCGTTGCTCGTGTTTTGGTAGGAGTAGCCGTTTGCTAGTTATTTTGATGAGTAGGAGCATTGAAGTAATTTTTCAAAAAACGATGAAGCAGTAGTCAATATTGGGAGAAGGAGGAAAGTTTCGAAACGAGTAGCTTAAAATAGCGAACTATAATGATCCGCTAAAAAGCATTAAAACGCTTATTAGCTCGCCATTATAGTTCACTTCCCGACCCAATGCAAGCCATAAATCAGCGACACTAAAACTTGAAAGTACATCGAGTAATTTATCGCTTGCTCCAACCCGCCAAACGCGAGGTACTTTCAATCAAAACCACTGCAAACTTGATACAACATTATCTCTCGTCCATAGGTAGATTTACTTCCCCACCCACCGCAGACTGTATCTCTCGTCCAATCTTTGCCGTCATCCCTAATCACTTGATGGCTGTACAACTCCACCGCCAAAAACCAAATTCAAAATATTCCATGCTAAACAAATAAAGCATTCCATTTTTTTTTAGTTTTTGGCTCCCACTGTTGCCATTGGTAGTAAAAAGAGCTTCCGTAAACTACAGCACTTTTCACCACCAATCGCCACCTTTCCAAGCCCGCCTGACGATGCTTACTTTCAAGCAGAGCTTTGCTAAATTGGTAGGAGATATTTATCTTTATGTATTACAAATAAACTATACTCAGTGTGACTAATTAAAATGAATGAACTTCAATTAGATTTGTTATGCTGGATATAAACTGTTAGCAACAAGGCAAAGGCACACATAAGAGCAATCTACATACACAATTAATATATGAGTGGATTTAAGATAATTGCAATTAAAACTGGGAAAAAGGATACATCAACAAGTACAGTAAAAGGAAAGACTGTCACACTGAATCCGTTAAAAATATTAAAAGAAAACACAATATATTCTTTTGACTCTAGATTCATTTTTGAAAACAATACTTTAGAAAAGGCAAGGGTTCTAGAATCTGGTATTAAACTATATGATTTGGAAATTGGGAATATGAAAATACCAATTAATATTAACGCAATAGTCGGAAAGAATGGTTCAGGAAAAAGTTCATTGATAGAACTAATATATTGGGCTAACTATAATATTGGAGCATCGCTAGGTTTACTAGTAAACGAAAATACAGGCAAAAAGCATAAACCGTATCAAATTATTGATTTAGAACTTCTCTATTCAATCAACGATTCCGAATTATTAAAAATAACAATTAGAGATAGGCAGGTTTTCAATGAAAGTTATCTTGTGGAAAATGAACGATTAATCTCAAATGGAGAACCTCAACCAATATCAGACCGTATCAAATTACAAGATTTTTTTTATTCTATTGTAATAAACTATTCGCAACATGCCTTGAACTCGAATGAGATTGGCAATTGGATTACGCCACTTTTTCATAAGAATGACGGTTATCAGACCCCAATCGTTTTAAATCCAATGCGAACGGAAGGTGACATATTTATAAACAAAGAGAATGACTTACTTAAACAGAGACTTATTGCGAATCTATTAGAGAGCACCATTGGTCTTGATGTCTCAAAATCTTTACGCAATATTATCAATGACAAAATTGCTACTAAATTAGTATTAAAGTTTCGAACTAAGGATTATGCAATAAAGCATTTTGAAAAAGAAGATGACATAAATATTAAACTAATTAAAGCTCTGAGCGACTACTTCAAATTAAGCATCAATTTTGATCTAATAAATAACGATGAATTCTTAAATTATTGTTTTCAAGAATTACATAAGAAACTATTAAAAATATCACAAAAATACAGGCCGTTTAATAGATATTTGGATAAAAAAACAGGTAAAATAAAGAACGTTAATGCATTTATACGACAAATCTATAAAAGTAATAGTCACATTGTTTTTAAAGTAAAAGGATTAATTCTTTACATGAAGTATTTTGAATTAATCTTTGATACCCATTCAAAGAATTGGAAAAAAAACGTAACATTTGATATTCAGAAACTTTCTGAACGTATTCAAGAAATAAGGGAGAACTTTTGGATTAATACATCAATGCTTGTTCCCCCTAAATTATTTGCGGTGGATATTATTCTAAATGATAACTTATCAATGGATTCATTAAGTTCTGGCGAGAAACAAAAAGTACATAGTGTTAGTTCAATTATTTACCATATAATAAATTTAAACTCAGTCAACAAGCTTAAAGATAGCCAAATTACAGAGGAAGAGTATTTTGGCTATAAGTATGTTAACCTTGTTTTAGATGAGATAGAGCTATATTATCACCCAGAATGGCAAAGGTCATATTTTAGTGAATTGTTAAACTATTTTGCTAAACTCAATCCAAAGAACATTGATAAAATTGAAGGAATAAATATTATGGTATTGACACATTCCCCTTTTATTCTTTCAGATATTCCAACAGATAACATTCTACGAATCGATGAAGGTTCCCCAAAGAGAATTGACATAAAGACTTTTGGTGCAAATGTTCATGACTTATTGGCTCATAGTTTTTTTATGAACTCAACAATTGGTCAATTTGCAAAAGAAAAAATAGCAAACTTCCTAGAATGGGTTGAAGTTTCTGAAGAGCCGAATGAAGATGAAAAGAAGTATTATAAAAGTATTATTGGATTAATTGGGGAACCAGTAATAAAGGACAAGTTAGATGATTTGTATAGAGAGAAATTAGGAAAACCAACTTATGAGGAGTTAGAATTGGAATTAAACAAATACAGAAAAAACTAATAATGAGACCAATTAAGATAAACGATGAACTTGAAAAGTTCGCAAAATCTTTTGCTTGCAATTTGTTTAAAGAGAAACGTTCTGATTTTAAACGTCCTCTAGATAATTTGACGGAATTATTTGATAAATATCCTTTAAATACTCACATTAAGCAAAGAGCAATAATAAAATTGATTTTAAAGAATTTGACCAGTACTTTATTAACATGTACACCAACAAAGCAACAGGAATTAGTAGATTATTTTGACAATAAGGATCGATTTAATAATATTTTCTTTAAAAATAATAAAGCTACGGAATTTTCGAAAGATATCGTTAAGGCTTTACGGTATGAGGCACTTCGACAAGACCACGCATTTGAAATAGCAAATGAATTAAAATTAAAAACATGTCCTTATTGCAATGCAATGCTTACAATTAATGTAAAAGAAAAGAAGGCTCGTTTCCAATTAGATCACTTTTTCCCAAAATCAAGGTATCCTTTCTTGGCCATATCTTTCTTTAATTTGATTCCTTCTTGTTCTAGTTGTAATCAATCAAAAAGCAATGCAAGTGTAAGATTAGGTGAGGATTTTCATTTATATGCACTAGAAACCCCAGAAGATGCATTTAAATTCAATTTAGATAAGGCTGATGTTGTAAAAAGAACAATTGGAATAAAACCCGATGATATTTCATTTAAATTTACTCATACAACAGAAGAATATGAAGATTTTGTAGATAGACATAATAACTCATTTAATATTGAAGAAATATATAATACACAAAAAGATATTATAGAAGAATTAGTCTGGAAGGCTCAAGCTTATAGTAAATCCCAAATTAATGAATTAAAAGACATTTTAAACCTACCTGAAAGTGAAGTAAAAAGAATGGTAGTTGGTAATTATATAAATAAAGAAGATATTCATAAAAGACCTCTTTCTAAATTCATTCAAGACATTGCAGAGGATTTGAAATTAGTATAAATTAAAAACAAAGCCTAGATGCTAATAAATTATAAACGTAATGCGGGGTGAAGTGAGTAATTTAAACGAAAGTGAAATAGACAATGATAGTGGTAACTTGAAAGGAGAGTGCTTTGAATCCCGCACTACGCTTATAAGTTGCCGTTAAATTAATCACTACATACCGTACTAATAAATAAAACAAAAACACTTTCCTCTTCACTCAATCCAACATCATCCTTAGAAACTAAATCCAAGAACAATGGAACTAGTTTCTCTACGTGGTACTTGTGCAGAATCACACTAGAAGCTATCTCTTTTTCCTTCCCACTCTGACGTAGTTGGCCATCACCAAAAGGAGCATTTAAAAAATTACAGGCTAATTGAATAAAGCCTTCCATTTTTAGCATGCCCCTTTTGGTTCCCACGTTGGCAGTAAGAAACAAAAAGAGCTTCCGCAGGCTACAGCACTATTTGTTCCTTACCGCCACTTACCAACCCGTTTGGCGCGAGGGAGGTAGCTACCCAACCACCAGACTAAAAAAAGGAGCGTACATCTCAGCTGAGATCAAACCCCCACCTCCAAGTGCTACAAAAGTTTGCATGGAAAAAAATGGCTCCACAAGGGTATATAAAACAGCTCGTTCCTCGCTGCCCTTGTGGGGCCATTTTTCCCATGCATATATCTTCTTTCGCACCTTGGGGGGTGGGGGCTTGCTCCAGGTGCGGTGTGCGTTCTGTTTTTTTTAGCCTAGTGCTTGGCCACCGTAGGACTACTTTCAAGCAAGCTTTTCTGCTTTTAAAATTATTTCCTTTTTCAATTTTAGATTTCCCCAATTGGTGGTTTTTAATGGGGGGCGATTCCGGTGCGTGTTCTGTTTGTTTTGCCCCAGAGTTCCTACTTTTTTGCTATTTATTTCACTGATTTTCAGGTGATTATAGTCATGTTTTTAGACCTGGTTTTATTGGGTTAAGTAGCTTATTTTCAGTATATTAGATATAGGAAATGAGGGAAAACGTTCTCTCAAATTTATCACAAAAAAAAGCGATAAAACCCTCAACGCCAATCAGTGGTTCTATCGCTTTGAAATTTTACAATTTATGCAATCTATTCATTTTTTTGCGTTGGAGCAAATTAGCTCACGCATTATTCCTTATGCTTCGTATGCTATCGCTACGTATCAGTTCATGAAGTCATCTGCTTACAGAGAGTTGGGTAGTCGTGGCAGTGTTTTAGCTGCTTTGGAAATCGGCTTTACTCCAGAAACTTCTGACATGCCATTGGCTCGTGATCTAGCTTTGTATTACCTAGCTGAGCTGAAGCGTGTTTTAGCGCCTTTTCCAAATGAGCTTAGTCAAGCTAAAAAATCAATCAACTTTGCTATCTCTTTGCATCGTATCGAATTGGAAAGAAATGCAAAAGCCATGACACAGGCTTTGCCACTTCCCACAGATTATAATCAATCGGAGGAATTCAATGCTATGGAGCTACCTTTTTAGGTGGCTTCGCCCCATCGTCTGGTGGGGCCATTTTTCTATTTCTCACTTCAAATTTCAACGCAATGAAAATAATTGATTATAAATTCGGCACAGCTATTCTCTTTTCTTCTGGTATCATCATTACGAAATCAACAAATGATTTTTACCAATTTTACATCACTAAGTTTACAAACTTTGAGCTGACAAAATCAGCGATCAAGACCCTAAAGAAAAATCAATATCCTAAAGTTGATAATGTTACTTTTGCGGATGTGATTAATTACGGGCTTGAGTATGTCAAAGGCGTTTATCAAGTGAAATGCTTTAATCTATCAAAGGATCAAGAAGCTATTTTTGAGCTTGTAAAAAAATATGCTCTTCCAGAGAGCAAATTAGATATTCAGGTCAATAACCCTTTGGAGGTTTTAGAAAATCTAAATATAGAAAGTGCCAAAAATGGCACTCCTTTTTAAAATACTTTCTTTCGATTCATGAAGGTGGGGAGCCTTTCGGCTCTCTTCCTTTTCAACGATTCTATTCTAAATCTATTCAACATGTATTTATTATTTCATTTAGAACACCTCCCAATGTCTATTGTGGAGCATGAGGTCTTTATTTCTCAAAATTTACACGATACCGGAAACGAGACCAGAGGACAAATTCATTTTCATGTCAATATTGGAAAGCATGAATTCATAGCAAGTATGAATTACACGATCTCTTACAATGTCGAAGAGTACGCAGGGGATTATTGGACACCGCCTTTTACGGAATATACCTTTCATGGCTTAGGTATTGATTATGGTTCTTTCAAGATCGTTAAAGGACCCAACAAAAAGCAGTTTACGGATGCGGATATGTTAAGTCTAAAGAGTGGTATTAAACATATGGTTATGCGTGAATCAAAAAAGATAGAAGAGGATCCTTTTTTTTACTTCGATATAGAAGAGTAAACCTTTCCTTTTTACTAATCAAAGCAAACTATTTTCTTTTTGACTTTGTGAGTGGTGCCTTCGGCACCCTTACATCGTCTTCTTATCAAACTATTTAAATCAATAATTCAATCTAAA
Source organism: Flammeovirga sp. AWQ4_249 (assembly GCF_056161045.1). Lineage (NCBI taxonomy): Bacteria > Pseudomonadati > Bacteroidota > Cytophagia > Cytophagales > Flammeovirgaceae > Flammeovirga > Flammeovirga sp. AWQ4_249. The sequence continues at coordinate 11,246 of NZ_JBSWYJ010000009.1, read as the reverse complement.
TTTTAGAAATCATGACAGCAAAAAATAAAGTTACTAAGGCAACAAATACAGCAGTAAATAATGAGGTGGCAGAACTTCCAAAAATCAAATACTATGAAGGAGCACCATTACAATACCGAGCGGATTGTAAAAACGGGAAATTCAATATCAATGGCACGCAGGATGTAGGAAAGGAGTTGACTATTAATCCTGTGGCGTGGCGCTTCTTTACGGATGATATTCTAGGAATGGGAAAAAAGAATTGGGTGGAGCTTTTCTTTATTGATGCAAACAATTGCCTTTCGGCAGTTTTATTTCATGGCTTTAGTCGTGAGAACCTGGAGGGCATTGCTGCTTCGCTTTTCTATTCTGATGTGACATTGGCAGATATCAATTTGCATATTTCTTTTGATAAGAAACAAAACAAACAAGTAAAGAGCACTTACTACATTGCGGTTTTTGATTTTGATGTGGTGGAGCCAGAAACATTGGAGCCAGTAAAGGATGCTGTAAAAGACTTGAAAATTTATAGACAAGATACCTTGAATGAGGATTGTGATTTTCAGACTATGCAAAACTTCTTTAATCCTTATCATATCGATTTTGAAATTGATATTGAAATGGTGGAGGAGTCAGCACCAAAAGAGCTAAAGCAATAATTGCATAATAAATTAGTCATAGGTAATAGGAAGCAACGGGGAGGAGGTGTCCTTCTTCCTGTTCTTACCTGTGTTTTCAAACTTTTCAATCCAATTACAAAAAATATAAAATCAGTTAACGATGAAATCAAATCAATTTTTAGCAGAGCAATCTATATTAAATCATGAATTAGCAATTAAGGAATTTGAAGCTTTTAAAAAGCAAGAGCAATTTGTGATGAATCCACATAGCGAATACAGAACTTTTGAAATGGATGAAGATGAATATAGAAAGCATCCAGCTATTGCAAACTCAGATCTATCCAATGCGAAACGCATTTTGAATGGGGAAGCGATCAGAAAAGATACTTCTGCTTTTCGTATGGGGAGGTTGATTCACTTGGCAATCTTGGAGCCTGAGAAGTGGGAGAAAAGAAAGATCTTTCTACCAACGGAGGAAAAGGTCAAAGTGGAGGAAATTGCTGATGTAGCCAATACACACCCATACCTCAAAAAGATCAACACCACCAATTTATGGCAGTTTGAGAAGGTGAATTTTTGGACTGATGCTACAACGGGGATCAGTTGTAAATGCCGAATGGATATGCATTTTGGAAAGGTGGCTATTGGAGATTTGAAAACGACCAGACAAGCCACAAGAGATGCTTTTTTGAAAGATGCGGTACGTTATGATTATGACCGTCAAATGGCTTTTTACAGTACGGCATTTGAGCCTGAGTTTTTTATGTTGATAGGGGTTTCAAAGGCAAAAGGGCATCAAGGGGAGCTTTTCATTAAGGAGTTGGCTTTTCATAGTGAAGCAATGGAAGAGGGCAGAAGGAAAGCAAACTTCCTACTGAATGAAATTCATAAGGATGCTTCACTACTCAAAGCAGTTTATGAAGCGAGGAAATAATAAATGAAATTGAATCAGATTGTATTAGGCAAGAGATTAAGGTCACAGGAGTTTCCTGTGGCTTTATTTCATTTTAATAGCTTTACTTATAATTCCAGGAATTAAAATTATCACTTAACGAATCATGAAAAAACATAGAGTTATCATTGCAGGAACAAGGACGTTCAACGATTACCAAAAGTTAGAAAAAGAGGTGCTTTCTTTTATACAACATCATCATTTGAAAATGGAAGACATAGAAATTGTCTCTGGTGGTTGTAGAGGTTCTGATCAACTAGGGGAGCAGTTCGCTAGAAAATACCATCTTCCTATAAAACGATTTTTACCTGATTGGAGCAAAGGGAAAATTGCAGGTCCTTTAAGAAATAAGGAAATGGCGGAGTATGGAACGCATTTGGTTTGTTTTTGGGATGGAAAGAGTCGGGGAGCGAATGGAATGTGTAAAATGGCTTTGAAGCAAGGTTTGAAGTTTCGTTTGATAGACTATAAGAAAAGGTTGATTGTTGAAGAATCTTTGCAGCTTCTTTTTAAAGAATAGTATTTGATTATATGTTTTTGAGTGGCCTATCTTCTGTTTTGGAGGTAGGCTTATGAGTACAACTGTTCATACATGTGAAATGTATAAACAATTTCATGTGAGGGTAGTGGTAAATTGATGGGAGACTTTGTCTCTCGCCTAGGTTTTTGTGGTCTTTACCCACCCACCGGAGAAGGTAGTAGCTCGTTTTTAGGATAGTGGTTCCCTAATTCATAATTTTAAAGTCAGATTATGAATTATTAAAGACATAATTCAATTATATTATTATCAATGTTTTAAATTTGTAACATCGTTATTAATTACAAACATCTTTACCTACTAAAATGAATAAAATCCTTTTTATTATTCTCTTCTTTACGTCCTTTAATTTAGAGGCACAAACTCAAAATGCATATAATTTTGTAGAGGGTTTTGAATACTCGTTAAAAGAAAATTTACCGAATATTCAATGTTCTCTTAAAAATAATACAATGAATTTAATTTATGATTCTTATGATTATGCATTAATGATTTCATCTGTTACAGGTATGAATAGTAAGGAATTATTAGAAATAATTAATAATTCTGATAGTACTTTTGTTGATATGTGTATTGACTCATTTAAAGACTCACTTAGTACTTATACTAAACAGAAATTTCACAAATATAATATTACCAAAGTGCATATTTGTATGCAAACTTCTAATGGGAATGTAGTAAGTTATGGTTATGTATATATATAATCCGTTTGATGGAAAAACAACCATATTCTTACAATTTAAGCAAATAGGAGATCTAAGAATTTAAACTTTTTACTAGCAATAGTAAGTGATACTAGAGGCATTAAATATATGACCTAATAGGGCAATTCAAAAACAAATAAACATTTTTAATTTAAAATAAAATTAACATGGGACGATTAATTGGAATGGTTTTCATATTTGTAATCAGTGGAATAATCTTTATGTTAAAATCTGCTGCAAGTAAAGTTACAGGTAAAGAAGATGTGTCTTTTAAAGAAGAAACTACCAAAGTAATGAACAAAACTGCAAAAGGTGTAAACTGGATGAATGAACAGTGGGAAGAAGCAAAGAAGAATGCAAATAAAGAAAATCAATAATTTACTTTATGAATGATTTTCTGAGTTTAGTATCAAAAGTATTTCTTGGGGGATTAGCATATGTAATAGTTTCTAATACCTTCTGGTTGTTATTTGGTTCTCGTGTTATTCAGTTTTTACCTGGAGTTAAAAATGATACTTCTTTTAAAGAAACATTAAGAATATCAATTATGATATTATCAGCAATAATTGGTTCTATTATATATCTTTTAAAGAGAGTACTATTCTTTAAAACTTCTCTAAAAAAGGAAATTTCTAAAATGATTAAAATGAGCAGTAGGGTTTTTAAGAAAAGGTTATAACTGCATTTTAATTAATTTTAAACTACTAACACCGTCATTATTAAATGAATTTATATACCCATAAAAACTCATTTAATAATGACGGTGTTAGTTTTTTATGAAAAATTCATACTTAATTATAAATATATATTTTCAATATGAAAAAGTTAATTTTTATCAGCCTATATCTTATTTCTGGTAATTTATTTTCTCAAACGTTAAACTTAAACGATTTCAACACATTAATTTCTAAAGACAATTGGACTGAAGTTAATCAGTATCTTCAAACAAAATCTTGGGAGTATTATAATTCAACGAAAGGTGGTGATAATGAATCCGACATTATCGCATGGTCTTTTAATAAGAGTGATTATAATGATGAGGCAAATGGATGGTTTTATATTTATACTGTTGAACAAAAACCTGAAAAATTGACTTATGTTGTTTACAACAAAGACTCTTACAATCTAATTCAAAGGAAACTTTCGATCTTTGGTTATAAACTTTACGATAGTAATATTGATAATGACGTATTAACATCGAAATACAAAAACAAAAACAACTATCTAATTATTAGTACCGAAAAGAATCAGAAAGAATATGAATCAAGATCTATAACTGGTTATAGGTTTACATTAATTAAAAAAAATGGTGCTTTTGATAATTTAAATGGTATAAAAAGATTATATCATGATAATGGTAATTTACAGTATGAATACCAATTAAAAGATGGAAAAATAAATGGCTTTTATAAATCCTATAATGAAGATGGAAACCTTGTACAAGAAGGGCAGATATTTAATGGAAATAAAACAGGTTTAATAAAAGAGTATAAAGAAGGTATTATTGATTTTGAATACACCTTAAAAGAAGGTGATATGAATGGCCCATACAAGTTGTATAATGAGTTTGGAGAAGTTAAGCAGGTTGGTACAATGAAAAATAATGTAAAATCTGGCCTAACTAAAGAATATGAAGATGGTATTTTAACTAGACAATATACATATGTGGATGGTATAATAGAAGGTTTATTTAGTACATATTATGATAATGGCAATATTAAGTCAACTTGTATTTTTAATGATAATGAAAGAAATGGCATTTATAAAAAATATGATATTGATGGTAACTTATTGGAAGTTGTAAATTATAATAAAGGGCTAAAATATGGATATTCAACATCAGTATACTATTTCGATGATAGTAATGAAAAAATTGAATTATCAGGGAATTATGTATATGATAAAGAAAATGGAAAATGGGAATTAACTTATACTAATGAAAAAGGAGAAAATCGAGTAATTGGAATTACTAACTATGAAAATGGTATTAAAAATGGAGCTTTTATGGAAAGTAAAAGTGATTCATTAATTTTTGGGAATTATGTTCAAGGAGAATTAAATGGTAAATATTATGTATACAAGGATTTAGTCAAAAAGTTTTTTGGAGGTATTATAAATACTGATACTACTAAGATAAAACTTGTAGAAAAAGGGTATTTTAAAGGTGGTGAAAAATTTGGAGATTGGTATAACTATAGCCTTATCAATGAAACTTTAATTAGTAAAAAACAATATAAGAATAATAAACTAAATGGTATTTCATCTTTTTACTATGATGAAAAGTACACTAAACATAATGATGCTACTCCTGGTGAACTATATTTATCAGAAAATTATTTGAATGGTAAATTGGATGGTGTCTTAAAGCAATATTCTTACATGGAAGAATATAAAACTTTATGTGATTCCTCAGATGGAATTTTAGTTAACGAAGGTGACTCTTGTTTTAGATATGAATATCACAAAGAATACTTTGAAGCTAATTATAAGGCTGGTGAATTAGATGGTTATTTAATATCAAAAAATAAAAAGGATGAAATCCTTCAAGAAGGTTATTATAGAAGTGGTAAAAAAAATGGTAAATGGATAGAATCTTATACATTTCTTGATATTATATACGAGACTCAAAAAGGGAAGTATAATAATGGAAAAAGAATTGGGGTTTGGAATACATATTTTAATGATGAATTACTTGAGACTGTTAAATATGATAATTTTGGTAATAAATTAGCAATAACTAAATACAAAGAAAATATAAAAACAGTTGATTTTTACTTAAATGAAAGTGAATTGAGTTCTATATTAGTTTATGACACAAGTGGAGTAAATATATTAAGAAACATATCAATAATTAAGAATAAAAATAATTATTATACCATTGTAGATAAGATTCATAAAGAAGATGGGTCTAAGGTTTTAACAGAATATTCAGTAAAGTTTAATGATGGTTTTTCATACTTTAACTTCCTTGAAGAATATAAAAAAATGGATGATGATAAAATTAAAAATGGAAAGTATATAGAGTACGATATTAATGACAATGAATTAATTGTAGGTCAATATTCAAATGGAAAAGAGTCTAATTATTGGAAAGAAAATATTATTGAGCAAATAAGTATAGAAAGGTATAAAAATAGTAAACTAACTAAAGATGAGATTTTCTATTATTATGAGACTAAAGATAAATATAACGGAGTTTATAAATATCACCATGAAGATGGTAGTCTTGAAGTAATTAAAATAAAAGACGGTAAGAGAAATGGAGTTACTATTATATATAATTCTAAAGGTGAAAAAATAAAATCAACGAAATATAAAAATGGTTTTAAAAAGTAATAGAGATGCTTTATCAAAAAAGGTTTATAATCAAAACTTAACAAACAATGGAATTTTTATACAATTTGTGTTACACTCGAATAATCGATAATGTATCAATTTATTGTATATTATTATAAGTTAGTCAAGATTAAAACATTTACTTTTAACTATTTTTTCTATAAATAGAATAAACTAAATTTCGATATAATTAACAAATAAGTATATTATTATGCCATCACTTTTAAAGAAAGTATTGTGTCTATTAATTTCGTGTTTCATTATTTCATGTAATAAACCTGGGAAAGAGACAATTGTTACAGTACAGTCTGGAGATTTTTTAGGAAAAATAGCTCAGTTTAATCGAGTATCTGTGAATGATTTAAAACTATGGAACAATCTTAAATCAGATAACATTTATAAAGGTCAAAAGCTTAAGGTTTATACCAAATCAGAAACTATTGGAGATTTAAAATTTGGTATGTCACCAGATGAAATAATAACAACTCTAGGAATACCACCAAAAGGGATTTATGAAGATGAGAAGTTAAAGAGTAAAATCTTTAGATATAACGTTTATGGTAATAATATTGGAACGATAGACAATAAATCAACTGATAATTTAATGTACTATGATATTCAGTATGTTGATATCGTTTTCTTGAATGACAAATTCTCTTATATGTCTTACCAATATCGTAATCTTAATTTTCAAGATTTTTACGACGATATGATAAGTGATGGTTTCAAACTTAAAGAAGTTGAGCAGCTATATTGGTTTGGAGCAGGAGAAATCTATGGTACTAAGGTAAAAGTATCATTAAGTAATATGGTCGAATCGGATGTAGTTTTTTGCTCATTCTTTGCAGAAACAGAGGAAGTAAATAATTTCTTAAAAAAAACTGGGAGGTTTGATTTCGATTATGATGTTTACAATGAATTAAATAATTAGGCTTAAATACAAATAAAATATAGAGATTTGATTTTACCATTAATGAATTCTTATATATTAAATACCAAAGTATTAACAATTTTTTCATTAAACAGATTATTAAAGAAGTTTGAAATTGGGACATTTTGTACTATTAATAAGCAATAAAGTGATGTTAGATAAAGGTAAATAAGTTATACTATAATAGTTTGTAATGTTTGTAAAATTAATTCAATCAGTATAAAATTATCACTAATTTTAGCACAAATTGTAATGCAATATTTATTATTTTTACCTTTTAAAATCAATAATGAAACATTTTGTTAAATATTTCCTTTTATTTGTATTCTTTATATGTTCAAATTTAGCTTATTCTCAATCGATGGCTGACTTAAGTTTAGGACCAAATAATGTTTTTAAAATTACAGGTCTTCAGCTTTGGTGTGGTAATCAAAGTAGTTGTAGTGTTGGAGGTATTGATGGTATGGTATTAGGAATGAATGATGATCCTTCTACAAAAAAATGGATGACAAGTGTAGATGTAATTGGGATTATGTTCGTAAGTAATTATCAAGTAGGTAATAATTCCTTTTTAAGTTTTAAGAATAATGCAAACTATAATTATGGGATAAACCTTAAAATTAATAATGGTAGATACACAGCTTCTAAGGGGAATATTATGTATATCCTTGAAAAACATGATGGAAGATTAAGATTTTATTTTTATAAAATTGATAGATATGATTCTTTTTATGAAAAATACTTAAGACCAAAATTTTAATGACACTCTTTCACTAAGTGTATAAATACTAAAAGTAAGGATTGGGTTTAAAACCTGATCCTTTCTTTGTATATGACTTGAAATTGATTCAAAATTACTCAATTTGGGAGTGTAAACTGAACGCTGTCCGTAACTTTTAAAGTTGACACTCTTTCATTAAGTAAGAACTTAGACAATATCTTTCCTCCTCACCTTACTAATCGTATGCCTAGAGCATCCCAAAATATTTTGAATCTGAGAGTAGGTCTTGTTCATTTCAAGCAGCTCTCGGATTTTTTGTTGCAGTTCTAAATTCTCAGGTCTGCCTTTATACTTCCCTTCGGCTTTGGCTTTTTGTACTCCTTCAGCTTGTCTACGTTTACGGTCTAGGTAATCCTTGCGAGCCGTTGCCGCCAAAATATCCAACATCATTCCATTGACTGCAGACATCACTCTACGCTGAAACTCATCTTCAGTTTTTACGAAAGTGTGAGAAGTAGGGAGGTCCATAGAAATTACCTTCAGCTGATTTTCCAAGATGATGGATTTTAGCTTCTGCCAATCGTCTTCAGAAAGTCTTGTGATTCTGTCGATCTGCTCAATGAGAATAGCATCTCCTGGTTCTGCTAAATCCAACAGTCTAAATAGTTCTGGTCGCTGAAGTTTGGCGCCCGATTCATTTTCGATGAACCAACCCGAAACTTTCAATTTCAGTTTTCTTCCAAATTGTAATAATGATGCTTTGGCTCTGTTGGCATCTTGGTCTTTAGTGGAAGCTCGAAGGTAGGCGTAAACTCTCATTTTGACTCAAAAAATGTATGTATATCGTATTACGAATGAAACTGCTAAAAATAGCAAAAAACCACATAAAACAGTGCATTTTACATGGTTCTTTAAATATAGTGCATTATACATACAAAATCAATAATAATGCACTAGGTTTTAGCTAGTGCTTGAAAGGTATACTTAAAATGAACCAACAGTGGAAATAATCCTAAGTATTATTTTTTTATGTGGTTGATTAAAATCAGAATATTATTTGGTTTGGAAGGGAAGGAATATTTTTTACAAAAATTGGTGATTATTGATAGAATGATACCTAGTTGTTGGAATCGTGAAGGGACCTCAATAAAGGTGCAAATACACCTCCTTTCCCTGTTAGAGATTTTCCTGATAAGAGTTGTTTGAGTGCCAAGTCTCGCATTTTTTGAAACTCAGCACTCTCTTTTTGTGATTGCTTTGCCATAATTTTCAATATATAAAATTTAAAAATTACGGACAGCGTTTATTTTATACTCTCCCTAAAGACATATTTTGCATGTCTTTAAATTGCTCCAAGAGTTTTAAGTTGGGACTTTGGATTTCTTTTTGGGGATCAAAACCATTGGCGTATTGCGTGGCGACTTGATCTATTCCTTTTTTACCAAATCCTACTGTGACTCCTGCCACTATCCCCCAATCATTGTATTGGTAATGATAGTTGATATCAGTATGTAAAGTGATGACTTTGTCTTTTTTATTTTTCCATGCGTAACCTCCTCCCACACTGAGATAATTTCTTTGTGCTTGCCATCCATGATCTAAAGTCAACATTCCTTTTCTCTCTTCTCCCAATCTGTATTTTAGCTTGCTTTCTGCTAACCAACGATCAGCGATATCCAAGTTCAAGGAATCAGTATTGAAAGAGATGTTTAACCCAAACAAGGCTTCTAACTCCCATCGTTTGTAACGGTAGCTCAGTCCTATTGTGAGGTAAGGAGCAATAATCCAATTTTCATTTAAGGCAATATCTCCTTTTTGCACTTTTGTATTAAAGGGCATTGTTCCTACTCTACCTCCTACAAAAGGTACCAATTGTGGTACTTCTCCCATTTGCAACAAGCTGTCTTTCAATTGTTGTTGTTGGAGGAGAGCTTGTTGCTGTTTTAATTGGGAGAGTGAGGGGTAGGTTTGTGAGAATGCTACTCCTTGGATTAGAAAGAATGATATGTAGAGGAGATGTTTCAAAGGGATTTTTTTTAGATTTTATCAAAATAGAGGTTTGTTAACTATGTTGTATTTTCATACCAAACATAGGTATAAATAAACACATTATATTAGCCTCGATAAATATCTCTCAACATTCTTCAAATCATATTTACAATGTGAAAAAATATCTAAATTTAAGGTAAATAGATATGAATGTTTTTTTAATTTCACTCTATAAAAAAGATAAAAAACTCGCTTTATACTTATCACTTCCTTCTTTGGTATCTTTTTTTTAAAAAAAATACCTGTAATAGTAAGTTCGTCTTCTCTTAAGAATATTGTTTTCTGTTTTAAGAGAACCAATAATAATATTAATATGAAGGAAGACATCATAAAAAATAATTTTGAAGCAGCCGGAAACTTAAAATAAAGATATCCTATAAAAGCCAAAAAAATTATATTGAAGTAAAACAATAATCTGCTGATTATTGTTTGATTAATTGATAAATACACCTTATTTCTTTGATTCATATTTTGCTCGTATTCCTAATTCAAAACTTCCTTCTGCAACAAAGAAGACACCAATCTTACCTCCTGTTGATAATGACATACTTGTTGAGGCTTTATCTTTCTCTAATTCCGTTTTATTTGATAACTGTACACCTGGAACTCCTACCCCAATAGTTTGTTCATACTTTATTTCGGATCTTTTCCCTGCAATTTTTGTACTAGTTTGATATGTTACTTTTTGGCTAATTTCTGCCATTTCTCCTATAGAATATCCAATACTTTTCTTCACATTATCATCCATAACATCAATTTCTTTAGAGAAAGAAACTTCTTCATTAGGATTATTAGTCCCTAACTGAAACGTTGCTTCTCCCGATAGACCTACAATTGTAGATGATCCAGCATCACTATCAATATTTAATGATTTTACACCGATAGCTGCTCTTGGTCCCACTGTTACACCAACTTCAGGTTTAGCGTAGACTTCAAAAGTTAAATTGTCTCTAATACTTTCCTTTGCTTTTTCAATTTTATTATTTATGTATTTAGCTCCAGAAATTGCAAGTTTTTTACCTTGGGAATAGAGCATATTTTTCAATCCATCTTTAATTTCTCCTGGAGTCGGAATAATTCCACTTGGAGCCATCCCATCTGGATCAATAAACCTAATCGGATTATCAAAAGCATAATTATAAACAGAGTGCCTTCTCATCTTCTCTGCCAACGGATCCACCACAAACCATCTCCCCAAACTAGCATCATAATGCCTAGCACCATAATCAATAAACCCTATCTCTTCTTGTTTCTGCTTTCCATTGTATTGAAATTTATGATCCGGTGTACCTTCCTTCTCAATACCCGCCATATTCATACCAAATGGATTTGTATGGATTATCCAAGAGAATGACTATAATTTTTATCATATTCTACACCATCTCTCACACATGCAAAAACTCTTTGAATTAATTT
>NZ_JBSWYJ010000008.1:0-189806 GCF_056161045.1 Flammeovirga sp. AWQ4_249 | reverse complement strand
CTTACTAATAGAGCGGTGTCAATATAGGTCGTTCTGTCTTTCATATAAGCATTTCTAAAGTAGAGCTCCTTCCCTAACTCAAAGTTATGTTATCCTTAAGGTCAAGCAGTACTATGAGCTCCTCCGACTTCTGTTATTACCAGGCTGAATTTCGCTATACTTATATCAGCTTGTTTAAGGTGGCCAACCTTTGAAATAACAGATCTCCCACGTTCCGTCACTTTCCATCTATAACCACGCCATCCCTATGACTCCGGTAGATCATTGTATTTCACCTTACTGTTTATTCATACAATGTAATAGGGTTCGAGACCGTCAAAACTCTCCCCATCTACGCCTGCCTTTTCGAAGCTACTATGGGTTCACACTTGCGTATTACGGCTTGGTTATTTGAGATCACTGAGCTTCAGCTATCCACCTCATGGCGATCACTGTCAGTAACTCTTCTAAGAGAACAGTAAATTACTTAGGTAGGATTTTCACCTACTGGAAAGCCACAGCATCGTGGCACACCAACGTGATGACTAAACTTGTGAGCGGTTGCGTCAACCGTGATTGGAGTTTAGTTGCTGTTACACTCTGTTTGTATTTACTTATTGTTAAATAGTTCTTCTAATTTATTTCTCAAAATCTCTTTTCCTAATAGTTTTGTTTCGTATTGACTAACTACAGTTGGAGAGGTACTTCGATTAAGCGAGATTTCTACAATACTTTCATCTTTACTTTTACATAAAATTATTCCAACACTTGGGTTTTCATGTCCCTTTTTTACGTACTTATCTAATGCCCCTAAATAAAAATCCATTTTGCCCATATATTCAGGTTTAAATTCCCCTATCTTTAATTCAATTGCTACGAGACAATGTAATTCCCTGTGGTAGAATAATAAATCGATTTTGTAATCTTGATTTCCTACCTGTAATTTGTATTCTTCATCAATAAAAAGAAAGTCTTTACCAAATTCTAAAATGAAGCTTTTTAAGTTTTTTAGAATCTCTTTTTGAAAGGTATATTCCGAGTATTGATCTTTTAAGTCAAGAAACTCAAAAATATAACTATCTTTTATATGTTGATTAAGATTTGGGTAAACTTCTCTCGCCACTGGTGAGATATTTTCTTTCGATAACATTGTACGTTCATATAAACTGCTATCTAATTGCCTCTGTAGTTCTCTTTTTGAATATTTTTCCTGTTGAACAATTCTAAGATAAAACTCTGTTTCTTCAAATGATTTACTATGAGAAATAATTAGTAAGTTATTTGACCAACTTATTTCTCTCACCAGTGGTGAGAGTTTTGGCTTATTTCTATAATGCTCATAAAATTGCTTCATTCTCCATAAGTTTTGAGAAGAAAAACCCTTATTGTTATTAATCGATATAGAAATATATTCAGATAGTTTTTTTACTACGTTTGTGCCCCAATTTTCTAATGTACATTTTTTGGAAATATATTCACCAAGACTCCAATAAAGTTCTATCAAATCTTTATTGATATTTCTTATTGCTTTATCTTTTGAGATTTTAATTAACTTAAGAACCTCTTCGAATGACTGTGATTCATTATTTTTGTCTGACATAAAGCAAAGTTAAAAATTTAATGCTTCTTTTTTAGTTTAAGGTTAATAGAGTGTAACGTAATGGCAAACTACGACCAGCGGGCGTGTCGACCGGTGGATGGAGATTAGCTGATGTTGAACAAAAGCTACGCTAGCTAAAGCACTCGTATTCTTATATTTGCATCTTAATTTATTGTATAACTTCAAGCTTCATAAGATGAAAAAAAAGAGACAATCATAAGCAAGGCGAAACTAAATGTCCACGGTTTTAAAAAAGTCTACGATGAGCTTTATCGTAGTATTTTACTCAATGGAAAATCAACTTCCACTTTTGAAAACTACATCAGGTCAATGGCTAAAATAGCATTGCACTTTAACAAGACGCCAATTGAACTTTCCGACGATCAAATTAATGATTATCTCCTTTTTCTCAAAGAAAAAGAGAACACTTCTTATACCGCATTCAAACATTATGTATACGCTTTAAGGTATATCTTCAAATTTTCAGGGCGTGAAGAAAAAAATATTACTCTTCCTGTATTAAAAAAGAATAAAACAATTCCTGATATTTTATCAGTTGATGAATGTAAATTGATCTTTAAAACTCCTCAATTGCTTAAATATAGAGTGATGTTTTCGCTAATTTATGCTGCTGGATTGAGAATCAGGGAGGCCGCTCAACTAAAAGTTAGCGACATTGATTTAAATAGAATGACGATTTACGTTAGAGATACAAAATATTCTAAAAACAGAGTCGTTCCACTCTCTGAAAACATGAAAGTTGGGATAGAGAAGTATCTCAAAATTGATAATCCTAAAATATGGCTTTTTCAAGGATATGGTTTTCAAAAACATATCGCCACGACGTCTATTGGTAGAATGTTTAAGCAAACTATTAAAGCTATAGGTATTCAAAAGCATGTTACTGTTCACACCCTCAGACACACCTACGCCACGCATTGCATCGAAATGGGAATGGACCCCTTCACTTTGAAGGAACTACTTGGACATGAAGCATTACAAACGACTCTGATTTATCTAAACCTTGCTACCATCAAAAAGTCCAATTCTTTTTCTCCTTTCGATAAGATCTATGCAACCAAAAATAGAGATCGCTCAGATTCTAAATAAACAACAGTTTTGGAGGACGTCGACACAGTTTTTGGCTAGGCAAAAATTCGATTTACATGCCATGACAATCTGCCGGACAGCTCAGATGGGAAGGCACCTGGATCATTGCGAAAATTGTAAAGAAGTGCGTGTTTCTTATAACAGTTGTAGAAATAGAAATTGTCCAAAGTGTCAAGCAACGTATAGAGAAAAATGGATTTTGAAACGGGAGGAAGAAGTACTTGATGTGCCCTATTTTCATACAGTTTTTACAGTGCCGCATCACTTAAATTCACTGTTCTTGAACTACCCTAAGGAGATGTATAATTGCCTTTTTGAAGCGACTTGGGAGACAATCAAAACCTTCGGAAAAGTCTCTTTGGAAGGTGAAATGGGGATGATTGCCGTTTTGCATACATGGGGTCAAAACTTGACATTACACCCTCATCTACATTGTATTATTCCGGGTGGAGCTTTATGTCATGGTAAACATTGGAAGAGTACTGATCAAACAGGGAAATATCTTTTCCCTGCAAAAGGACTTGCGAAAATGTTTAGAGCAAAGCTTATCCATAAAATCAGAGAAAAAAGTACAATAAGAACACTTTTCGAAGGTGAAATTGCTAGAAATTGTTTTCAGAAAGAATGGGTAGTTTATGCAAAAAGACCATTTGGCGGAGCGAAACAAATCATCCAATATCTTGGAAGATATACGCATAAAACAGCTATTTCTAATCATCGATTATTAGATTATTCGGAGGGGAAAGTCACTTTCGCGTACAAGGATTACAGGCAAGGTGGAAAGAAAAAAGAGATGACTCTTTCTGACATTGAATTCATCCAAAGGTATGCTAGACATCTCCTACCAAAAGGCTTCCGAAGGATACGACATTTTGGCTTTTACAATGGAGCTATAAAGAAAAAGAGAGTGGAGAAAATCAGAGTATCCATTGGTCAAAAACCTCCAAAAATCATCGAATGGGACTGGATTAAAATTTCAGTTGAAAGACTAGGTTATGATCCAAAAAAATGTCCTTGTTGTGGTGAAAGAACAATGGTGATAATGCCTAGAATTACTCATCAGCGTGCACCTCCAAAACCAAAAAGTGATGTGGTGGATACTTTGAATTAACTTCTTCTGACCTCATTTTTTTGCTTATGAAAATAAGCCTGGAACGTTACACCCTAGACTTTCCAAAATGAGCAAGTTTCAGCAAAAAAAGAAAGAAGATTTCTTCTAATAATTCAACTTTCGACAATAAATCGGAGGAAAGAAAAAACAGTATCCACAAAAAAGACCTTCCGAGTAATCGAAAAGTCCATCCTAATTTCCATACAAGTCTGCATTTCATGGCTGCACCGCCATTGTTCAACTAGGGCTTAATTTTTGGCTTTGCAAACCAAACTAAGCCCTAATTATTAGCTACTTTTTTATTTAATTCATCCAAATCAGAAATTCCAGGGGCATTTTTTAGAACTTTTAATCCAAGTTCGTCTGGCAAACCAATCCAAAGGGTGGCGCTACTATCCCAACAAACTATTTCAAAAAGAGAATCCTTCAGTTGTTTTTCAGGATTTCCTTTCCAAAAATCTGGATTGCCGTCTGCATAAGGTTCATCATTTAGCCTAGGTTTTGTACCTGAAGGAAATGCTGAAATTACAGCCCAAACAAATTGGTAATCAAATTCAATAATTTTTGATTTCAATTCTCGTCCTGTTACCCATCTCGGGTCTTCCAATGGAATCCATCCACCATCAACATCAGAAAAATGCCAATCAAAATCTTCAAGATCAATTTCCATCCATTTCTCGACTTCTCTTAAGCTGGTAAACCATTCAACATCCTTTGTATTTTCCTGAATTAAATTCATTTTCTAATTGTAGCTAACATTATATAAATGCAATGACCTAATATTGCCATTATTGGAAGTATTAGGTCATTACGTTTATCCAATAGTATAAAAATACAGAATTACTTGAACTATTAAAATATATTTTATAATTAATTTAATATCGATGAATTAATTATAAACAATCTAATGGACTTTTTATCTCACTAACAACTTTTGTACTAACATGAGTGTATATCTGAGTTGTTTTTGGGGAATTGTGCCCTAATAAGGATTGAATATATCTCAAATCAACTCCATTTTCTAATAAATGCGTAGCAAAACTATGTCGTAAAGTATGTACTGTCACTTTTTTATTAATCCTTGATTGGTATACGGCTCTTTTTAAAATCTTTTGAACACTTGTTCTACCGTATTTCTTTTCTTTTTCTCCCTCAAATAAATACTTTTTTGGCTTGAATACTTTAAAATATTCTCGTAAAATCTTTAAGGTTTTTTCTGATAGTATTGTCTGTCTGTCTTTATTCCCTTTTCCCCCTTCTACTCTAATAAGCATTCTTTTTGAATCAATATCTTTGACCTCAAGGTTAATTAATTCTCCTAATCTTAATCCAGCCGAATAAATTGTCATCATTATCGCTCTATGCTTCAAATTTGTAATATTTCCTAATATACTTTTCACCTCTTCTGTACTTAGTACGACAGGTAACTTTTCAGCCTTCTGAGGCCTTTGCACGTTATAAAAACAGTAATCTCGGTCAAGCACCTTTTCTAAATAAAATTTCACTGCATTTAAAGCTTGGTTTTGATAGGAACTTGATTTCTTTTCAAAAGAAACAATCTTAAATAAGAACTGTTCTAGCAGATTTTTAGATAATGTCCCCTCTTCTATTTTCTTTATATCTAAATATCCTTTTTTTTCAAGAAAAATAAGATATTTTACTAGCATAGAAGCATATGTATATGCAGTATTTAGTGAATATCGATAAAGCTCTAACTTTTTCACAAGTGCAATCAAATGAATTGATTTTGTCTGAGAGTAATTCTCTTTTATTTTTTTATACAAAGCTTCATATGAACCTTCTTCCTCTTTACTTAAAGTCTCTTTATTGTTACTCTGAAAAACTGCTTTAGTATCTACCCAAGCAATACCTTTAAAAGTATTAAAAACGGCTTGTATTGTTTTATAATCACCTGGAATATAGACACATTCTAACTCCTGACTCCATTTTACATTTGGAATAGTTTTAATAAGTTTTTTGATTCCATCCGTCATCGGAAAACTTATTTTCACAAATCTTTGACTGTTAATCTTTATGGGATTCAAACGAATACAAATGTCTTTTTTTGTCATTATCGAAAATTTATCATTGTTCTTTGACAAATTTCCAAAAAAAAGTACCTTTATCCGTTTACTAAACGTTTACAAACGTTTTTAAACGGTTAATTCTCAAAAACTAACAATAACGATTCAATAATGACAATGAGCACTTCTGAAGAGAAAGTATGTTTAGAGTGTAATAAAGCTTTTGGTGCTGGTCGAAGAGACCGCAAATTTTGTTCTTCGCTATGTAGATCATCTTATCACAATAGGATTAATTTAATGAAGAAACAGAAAAAGGAAATTCATGAAAAAATCTTAAATGAAAATTATAGAATTTTAAAGTCATTCTTTAATGATGGGAAATCAGTGATTAGAAAATCTTCTCTTGACGAAAGAAATTTTAATTTCAATTATTTTACAACTTTCTATAAAACACAGAAGAATACCTATTTCTTTATTTTTGATATTGGTTTTGCTCCAATTATGGAAAAAGGAATAAAAAAATTATTAGTGGTCAATTATCAAGAGTATATGAAAAATATAGTTTTGATGCTTGGAAGAATATTAGTTCTTAATTTACTTTCAATAGCACACAAAAAGGGATCGCCTAATGACGACCCTTTTAAAGTCTTGATAAAAATCAGAAATTTGGAACATAAAATTTCTAGAACTATTCTTACATATCTTATGCTGTCATTGTTTCAGCATCTTTGATAAATTGAGCCAAACCTTTGTCTGTCAAAGGATGATTTAGCAACGCTTCAAATACTTTGAGAGGACATGTCGCTACATCAGCGCCCACTTTTGCACAGTTCAATAAATGCATAGAGTGTCGAACAGAAGCAGCTAAGATTTCTGTACTTAAATTTTCAGGATAATTGTCAAAAATCTCTTTTATTTCTTCAATAAGAATCATCCCATCTTGAGAAACATCGTCCAATCTTCCGATAAACGGAGAAACATACGTTGCCCCAGCTTTTGCGGCCAATAAGGCTTGACCTGCAGAGAAGATTAATGTACAATTCGTACGAATACCCTTTTTAGAGAAATGTTTAATCGCTTTCAAACCGTCTTTAATCATAGGAACTTTCACTACGATTTTTGGGGAGATAGCGGCTAACATTTCACCTTCTGCAATCATTCCTTCCAAATCTGTTGAAAGTACCTCAGCAGATACTTTGTCTTCTACGATATCACAGATTTTTTTGTAATGTGCTATAATATTCTCCTGTCCTACAATATTTTCTTTAGCCATTAAAGATGGATTAGTCGTAACACCATCCAAAATACCCATATCGAAAGCTTGTTCGATATCATGAATGTTAGCTGTATCAATAAAAAATTTCATCGTATATAATTAGTTGGATTGTAATATATTCTCTGTTTGTGCACTATAGTTTTCAAGTACCTTTTTCCATGCTTTATATGCCTCTTGTGTTGCTGGTAACTCCTCTTGTTTAGGATGAATTGTTTCCAACACTTGTAAAGAGGCAAATGCTTCTTCAAAAGATTTGAAATGACCTACACCAACAGCTCCTGCCGTAGCAGCTCCACGTGCACCATCTGTATTCACCAATTCAATGGGTGCTCCAGTGACATTGGCTAATGTCTGTCTGAATAATGGACTTAAAAACATATTGGCTTTTCCAGCACGAATTACTTTAGGATCTAATCCCATTTCTTTCATTACTTCTATTCCATATTGGAAAGAAAAAACAATTCCTTCTTGAGTGGCTCTCACTAAATCATTTTGATCATTTCTATTGAAGTCTATTCCTGTATAAGTCGCTCCAGTAGATGTGTTTTCAAGTACTCTTTCTGCTCCATTTCCAAATGGTAAATAACTTACTCCATTTGCTCCAATTGGGGATTTTTCCGCAGCGGCATTCATCTGTTCATAACTTGCCCCACCTATCATATTTTTTTGCAACCAAGAGTTGGCGATACCTGTACCATTGATACATAATAAAACTCCCAAACGATTAAGATCTTCTCTGTGATTGACATGAGCAAAAGGATTTACTCTTGATTTCAAATCACATTTTGTATCCTCAGTCACACCATAAACCACACCTGATGTACCGCCAGTCGCTGCAATTTCTCCAGGGTTTAAAACATTTAATGAAAATGCATTATTCGGTTGATCTCCTGCTTTGTATGTAATTGGGATCCCTGAATTTAAACCTAATTGTTCTGCTATTTCGTCAGTAATGACAGCATGCTGATCAAAAGTATTTTTTACTTCAGGAATAAAATCTAAAGGAATACCATAATGATCCAATAGTTCAGTATTCAATCTATTTTCCTTAAAATTCCATAGAATCCCTTCAGACAACCCACTGATTGTTGTATTAATAACTCCTGATAATTGTAAAGCAATATAATCGCCTGGTAACATAAACTTATAGCATTTCGCAAAGTTTTCCGGTTCATTTTCCTTTACCCATTTGAGTTTTGAAGCCGTAAAGTTACCTGGTGAATTCATGAAGTTTTCTAAACAAAAAGTAGCACCTAAAGCTTCAAATGCTTGCTCACCGATCTTTACTGCTCGGCTATCACACCAAATGATAGAAGGACGAATAACTTCTTTATTATTGTCTACCATCACCAAACCATGCATCTGATAAGTAATACCAATAGCACCAATTTGCTTAGGAGTGAATGCCTCTTGTTGATGTAATCGAGCAATACCTTTTTGGATTGCTTCCCACCACATGGCAGGATCTTGTTCTGCAAAGCCTGGTTCAGGTGCATCAATCTTCATTTCCTGGTCAGGATATTGTGCTGAAGCAACTACCTCACCTTGTTCATTTATAGCGGAAACCTTTACTGAAGAGCTTCCTATATCAAATCCTAAAAATTGCATTGTATCAAATTATTTATTCCAAATCGTTTCCATTTCTTCTAAAGATTTCCCTTTTGTTTCAGGTACCATTTTCCATACAAAAAGAATCGTGACTAAACACATTGATCCATATACCCAGAATGGGAAAGCACCATGGAATGTAGAGAATAAGTATTCATCATCCATCATCATTGGGAATGTTTGAGACACGATGAAATTAAAGATCCATTGGAAAGCCACAGCGATTGCTAAACCTGTCGAACGAATAGCATTAGGGAAAATCTCCGATAATAAAACCCAGGTAACTGGTCCTAATGAAAGTGCAAAACATGCAATGTAGCCCAATACAAAGAATAATAACCAAACATCTGTATTTCCAAAATAGGCTGCTGTACCAATTGCAGCTATACAGACACCCATACCTAGGGCTCCGATCATCATTAATGGCTTTCTACCAAAACGATCTACAGAGAAGATGGCAATCACAGTAAATAATAAATTAACTGCTCCAACAACGATAGTTTGGAGTAATGCTGTATCTGTATCTCCACCTCCTAATTGTTTGAAAATTTCAGGAGCATAATATAAAAATACATTGATGCCTGTGATCTGTTGGAATACTGATAAAGCCACACCAATCATTACGATCATCAAATAAGGTTGTCCTGTGATTTTTACTTTTTCTTTTGTATCATCTTGATGTAGAGAGTGTACAATTTCACGAATTTTCAGCGATGGATTTTCTGAAATCTTCTCTAAAACAGTCAATGCTTCTTGTTCTTTCCCTTTCATCACCAACCATCTTGGGCTTTCTGGCACAATAAATAATAAACCTGTAAATAATAGAGCAGGAATACATTCTGAGCCAAACATCCATCTCCAGCCTACCGTTTCATTCCATGAAGCATCCCCTTGAGACGCAATAAAATAATTCACAAAATAAACGACTAACATACCAAAGATGATGGCAAATTGATTACATGAAACCAATCTTCCTCTATATTCTGACGGAGCAATTTCGGCTATATACATTGGTGATAACATAGATGCTATACCTACACC
Organism: Flammeovirga sp. AWQ4_249; assembly: GCF_056161045.1. Taxonomy (NCBI): domain Bacteria; kingdom Pseudomonadati; phylum Bacteroidota; class Cytophagia; order Cytophagales; family Flammeovirgaceae; genus Flammeovirga; species Flammeovirga sp. AWQ4_249. The sequence continues at coordinate 180,057 of NZ_JBSWYJ010000008.1, read as the reverse complement.
AATTCCTCCAATAATTCTAAAAATAATAAACGTAGTAAAAGCTTCAGGCACGGCAGAACCTAAAGCAGAAATGAAGAAAAGAACTCCCGCTATGATGAGTGATTTTTTTCTTCCCAATTGATTGGCTAAACGACCAGCTACTGCTGCACCACCGATACAACCTATCAAGGCACTTGACGCTGCCCAGCCTTTTTCTATGGCAGTTAATCCAAAAAATGTTTCCAATGAACCAATGGCCCCTGAAATAACCGCAGTATCATAACCAAAAAGTAATCCTCCTAAAGCTGCTACTAATGTTACAGTGAGTATAAATTGAAAGTCTACTTTTCCGTCACCTTTGCTTATATCCTTTTGTTTTCCTTCCTTGTCGAGTAATAATTTTTCTTCCATTTCAGTGAATTGTTATGTTTTGTTTTTGTCGTTTTGATGAGAAAGTTAGTCGAATTAAAAAGTCTTCTGTTCTATAAGAAGAATGGACAATTGATTCACTATCAATTGTCCATTGTTTATACTATTTCTTAAACATACAAATTGATCAGGTTTTCCATGTACTCCTGACGTCCAGAAGTAGGAATTGGCTCACCTGTTTTAATAGCAATATTGCGTAAATCTTCTAAAGAAAGTTTTCCTTCTTCAAAAAGTTTTCCTTCACCTGAATCAAATGAAGCATAACGATCAGAACGCACCTTATTGTAGTCTGAATTTTCTAAAATATCATTGGCAACAAGTAATGCTCTAGCAAAGATATCCATACCACCAATGTGAGCATAGAACATATCCACCAAATCCGTAGAATTTCTTCTTACTTTTGCATCGAAATTGATACCACCACCTTGGAAACCTCCCGCTGGAAGAATAACTAACATGGCTTCAATAATCTCATATAAATTGTTCGGAAATTGATCTGTATCCCAACCGTTTTGATAGTCACCTCTATTAGCATCAATTGACCCTAACTTTCCAGCATCTGCCGCAACTTGCAACTCATGTGTGAAAGTATGGTTGGCTAAAGTAGCGTGATTTACTTCTATATTTAAAAAGAAATCATCTTGTAAACCATATTGATTTAAGAATCCTAATACTGTTGCTGAATCAAAATCATATTGGTGTTTTGATGGTTCAGCTGGTTTTGGTTCAATAAAGAAATTTCCTTTGAAACCTTGTTTTCTTGCATAATCTTTTGCCATGTGTAAGAACTGAGCCATATGCTCTTGCTCTCTTTTCATGTCCGTATTTAAAAGGCTCATATAACCTTCACGACCACCCCAGAATACATAGTTTTCACCGCCTAAAGCAATTGTTGCATCTAAAGCATTTTTTACTTGCGTACCTGCTTGTGCAACTACATTAAAATCAGGGTTTGTAGACGCTCCATTCATATAACGTGGGTTAGAGAATGCATTGGCAGTACCCCATAATAATTTCACACCTGACTGCGCTTGTTTTTGTTTTGCATAGTCAACAATAGCGTCTAATCTTTTTTCTGATTCTAATACAGAAGAACCTTCATCTACTAAATCAAAATCATGGAAGCAGTAGTATGGCAATCCTAATTTTGTGAAAAATTCAAAAGCAAAATCCATTTTCGCTTTTGCTTTCTCGATAGGATCATTGATATCTTTATAAGGAAATAGACGTGTACCAGGACCAAAAGGATCAGAACCTTCTCCACACATGTTATGCCAATAAGCACCTGCGAATTTGAAGTGTTCTTTCATTGTTTTACCTGCTACTACTCTGTTTTCATCATAGAAACGGAAAGCAAGAGGGTTCTTTGATTCTGGACCTTCATACTTAATTTTGTCGATACCTTTGAAGTATTCTACATCGCCTAATGCTACTTTAGATTCTACTGTTTGATTCATCATTTCTTACTTTTAAAAATTTCTTTTGAATTATATCTTTTGTCTTTCTGAGTGATCGATCTATGTCTTCTATTTAGTAGGTACAGGCTTTTGGGTACAAATTATTCACCTGAAATTTAAAATGAAACCGTGTTCGCAACCGCTCCCGGTACTAGTTTCAATACAAAAAAACGTGATTTTCAAGAATCTTATGAATAAATTTCAGGGCACAAAAAAAGGATAAAGTGTGTACTTTATCCTGCTTCAAAGTTCTTATTTTTTACTTCTATTATAATAGAGAAGATTCTCTAACATGAAGTTTTGTTTCTAGTATTTTATGAACATACCCCAATGTTTCTCTATCCTCTGATTCGATTTCCATGATCAATCTCTTTGCTGCTTGTTCACCAATAATAAAAGCAGGTTGTTCTACAGTAGAAAGTTGGGGTTCGACAATTTCCGTCATTGGGTCTCCTGCAAAACCTGCTAAGGCAATATCTTCTGGTACTTTTATCCCTTGTACTTTTAATTCTTTTAAAACTTGAATTGCCATGTAGTCACTCATACAAAAAATAGCTTCTGGACGTTTTTTTAAGGCTAACAAACGATGTGTTGCTTCTTTGGCATCTAAGCTTAAGTTATCGCATTGCAATACATGTGCTTCTGTAGAAGACCTTCCTGAATCTTTCAGTGCATCAATAAATCCATTGTATCTTTTTTGGCTAATAGATAATGACATTGGACCACTTAAATGAGCAATATTTTGATACCCTTGATCAATTAAATGTTTGGTAATCTGATAGGCACCTTTATAATCATCAACTAAAACTTGTGATATATCAAGCTTTTCTGCTCCTCTATCAAAAAGAACGATAGGGATATTTCTATTTTGTGCATTAGTAATATGTTTATAATCATTTGTCTCTTTTGATAAAGATATCAAGATACCTGCTACTCGACTATTTATGAGAGCTTTCACTTGATTGATTTCTTCCAAGAGTTCTTCATTCGATTGACAAACCATCACAATGTAACCATGATCTTTGGCTACTTTTTGAATACCACTTAAGGCTTGGGCAAAAAAATGTTGTCTTGAGATTTCAGGAATTACAACTCCAATAAGATTTGTATTTTTACTTGCTAAGTTTGACGCCAAAATGTTTTTTTGGTAATTCAATTTTTCAGCCATTTCAAATACCAAAGTCTTTGTTTCTTTACTAACATCAGGATGATTTCTCAAAGCCCTTGAAACAGTAGACTTTGAAATATTTAATCGAACAGCGATATCGTGAATAGTATAGACTTTGCTCATGAAGAATGTTGTTATTTTAAACAAATATAAAAATTATAGTGAATTTATAAGATAATCCTCTTACAATTTTTTGGATTATTTCACGACCTCATGAAATGTTGTTTCCAAGAAAACTTTCTCCCATTTTCCTTCATTATATATACCAACTTTAAAAATATAGGTAGATGTATCTTGAAATTCCCAACCATCTGTCACGATAGTATCTCCATATTTATATTGATAGTAATGTGATTTTCCATCCACAAGAACTTTACCTTCTGTCAACTGACCAAATATATCAAATTCCCAAAATCGAATTTCTTTTATTTTAGTATCAAAAAAACGAATGCCTTGATTTCGGGGTCCTATCTCTACTTGTGCTTTATCTGTAAATCCTATTGTCGAAGCTTCTATAATTTTTTGATTTAAATTATAGTTAAAAGTAATCTCTTGATAAAATTTACTACCATCACCCCATGTCCCTGAAGCTTTCCATGTTTTCTCTGTTAAAGGTTGGAAAGTCTCTAAGTTTGTTTGAGCAAAAGTTTGTAAAGAGCAAATTGAGATAAGCGTAAAAAATAGTGTTCTCATAATTTTATTTTAAGTATTCTTCATTTCAAAAAGTAATATAGGTAATTCACTTTATTGATAATATTCTTGGTTATGAATTTTCTATCTTTCTAAGGATTGATTACAGTATCTCTTTTCTTTGAATGTACAGACATTTTCATTTAACAACGACACTATTATTTTCATTTTCTTAAAGGGTTCCAATTGTATATTTAAGAGTAAAAGTACATTCTCCAAGAATTTTGTAGAGGTTTAATTGTCCAATTTTGCGTTATTTTCAATTCAGAAAGGTTGATTATGTTCCAATTAATGGTATATATTTTGGCCAAAGACACTGTTTGAAATGTAAGAAACATTTTTTGTGAATATTTTTTCATAAAATAGTACAGTATTATTCTTACACATTGATTCTTCTTCAGAGTGTTGGAAATATAGATGAAATGAACACTATCAATAAAATTTTTTCTCCTCAAGTTATGAAGCACTTATTTATTAAAGTATATATCCTCTTTTTTTCTCTACTCTCAATAACCGCTTTTTCTCAGACTTCATTGGGTATAAAAACAGACGTGAATGGATTTCCTTTAAATGGCATGGCAATGGACTTCAACTTTGCTCCTAAAAAGAAATTAATTTTACAGACAAAAGTCCAAGAATTTGCGAAAGGGAAAATACGTCTTAAAGACGAAAAAGAATTAACAGGTTATGTTAAAAATATAAATGGTAATTTTCATTTTAAGCAAAATGTCGATGATATTGATATTAAGGTGATTAATGGAAGACAAATCAATACTGTAACTATTGGAGAAGATTCTACAAATATTGTCTATAGTGCCTACATTAATGGCAAAATGACAAAAAGAAAATATGCTATCCTTTACCGTAAACATCATGGCGAATATGCTTTTGGTGATCAAATCGTAAATAAATCAGATGGTAAAGTAGAAGAGTTATTTTTTTATAAAGGAAAAAAAGATAATTATTGGTCAACTTACAACACTGCAGTTTTAGAAGATGTTTTTATTAATGATTCCATTTACACGCCATTAGAAATTACTCTTCTTAAACAAAAGAAATACAATTTCATAAAAGGTATTGTCACTTTTAACAACCATAAAAAAGATACAGTATTTTATTATATCACAAACAAAGCGATTAAATATAAAAAGTATTTGACTTCTGAATTCGAAACGGAACTAATCCCTCAAAATTTTAAAACACTTGTTTCTGTACAAGATTCAATTTTTACAACTAAAAGTATTCTAGAAAAGGGGCAGAAGATTAAATACCCTCTTGTGTTAAGTTATAAGTATCGTATCAACAATGATAAAGAGTATGCACAGAATATAGGTGTCACAAGACCAAATAATTATGTCTATAACAATGAACATGGATTATGGGAAAAAGTAGAAGAGTATCCAGAAGTCAACGAAGAAACCCTCTTCACTTATCATCAACGTTCAACTTTTTGGAGTAGAATGATCAAAAGTTTGGTTACTTATACAATGGAAGATAAAGCGATCACAAATCAAGATTCATCGACTTATCATGGAATTGTAAGTACTTTTGAATTTAGAAATAACAATGTGAAATTTTCAGCTAAAAAAATGCATCGCTTTTTTCAGCTAAAAAAATATTACGATCACTTTTTAGATCAGCAACCTCTTTACTATACAAATACATGGCATCCTGTTTCAGAAAAAACAAATTATAAAGGTATTGTGACTTCATTCGATAATGATTTCTTCACAATAACGTATTATAAGAATAATCAGAAACTTGCAGATATCAATTATCATTCTTCTATTGATAAGATGTATGTTAAGTCTCTTAATTCTTCTTTTTATACCAATGGAAAGAGATTTGCACAATATCAATATGATTTAGAAGGGAATATGAAACACTATAATATATTCTACCCTGGCACAAAGAATATTTTCTATAGTTATCATATTACACAAATTCTTATCAGAATGTACAATAAGAATTTTTATTACCCCACTTTTGAAACGATTAATGATCCTAATGGACAACCTATTAATTTTAATAATGAAGAATTTACCATAAATGATCCTTACACCAATAAGGAAGCAAAAATTACTTTTTCAAATGAGAAGTTGATCTTTTTAAGTAGAATGGAAAATAATCAAAAAATCTACTCTTACACTGATCAAGTCCAAGATTATGATTTTTCACCGATGCAGAAGATAATCAATAAATACGTATTGGATCATCCTTCAGCATTACAGGAAAGTATTGATAATAACTACAATGGACATTATTATTTATCTATGATCTTAAATGAAAAAGGAAGGATTGATAAAATAGATATCATTGGTGATATACATAAAGATGTAGATAAAGTGGTCAATGACCTCTCTTTATTAATTCAAAAGAAAGTAAGACTTACACCTTATTTGATCCATCAAGAACCTGTAAAAGTAGAACTAATCATCCCATTGATTACTGATCTTAAAAATAGATATACACTTCATAATCATAGTGTTGCAAAACCTGACATGAATTATATATTCGAACATAAGGAAAGCATTCCTATTTCAGAATATATAGATTTCTTTGATGAAGAATTGTAATATTCCTTGTGTGAACTACTTCTATACCCTCTCTTATAATTTATTTTATTTGAGAGGGTATATTTTTTTTAATAATATCAATAAGCACAAAATAATTAAAGATTAAAGTGTGAAAATTGCATAAACTGATTATTCAATTTCACATATTGATTATTTATTTAAAATCGTCCATTCATATGTAACTAAATGATTTACATCTCAGTATAAGCATACCATAAGATTCATTTCAGAAAAAAAATAAAGATTATGAAAACTTCAAATTTATCAACATTACATTTCGAGCATAAAAATTGGGAAAACGAATTATCTTTTTACAAAGGTCAAATTCAATTGTACGTTGATCGTGTAGCTGAATTAACTGAGAAAAATACAAAAGAACCTATTCGTGCTGAGTTAGAGCAATTCAACAACCAATTTAAAGTGCAAAACGAAGTGATTGATACTTTGATGCATAATATCAAATTACATGAGACTGAGTTAGCAAATGCTGCTGAGGAAAATGAAATCAAAGCAATGCATACACACTTTGATAATCATGAAAAAATGCACGTAGAAATGGAGAAATTCCACAAAATTTACTCTGAATTAAAGAGAAAATTCTTACGTTTCTGCCAAGAGTGGATGTAATATATAATTTAACTTTAAACAATACATAAACACTAGAAAAATGCAAAAAACAATTGGTTTACTAAAAATTGATCACCGCGGTGCTGTTATTTATACATTAGGAGGAATTGAAGAAGGTAAAGTGGCTGAAAATACGCCAAACGACCCTGAAAAATTACACTGGCATTTACATAATAAAAAAGTAAATGATGGAAAAAATAACAATGAGGACGTTCATTTCTTCAAAGAAATCATTGCTGAAATCAAAGACTTTAGTGGTTTAGTAATTGCTTCTCATGGTAAAGGTAAAGCAAATGAGGGTGAAGTATTCAAAAAATACTTAGAAACTCATCGTAAAGATCTTCATAATATCATCATTAGTGAAGTAGAAACTGACGAGCATGAGTCTGAAAAGCAAATGCTTGCTAAAGTTGATCATGCAGCTTTACTTACTCACTTAGGGTAATCTGTTTTAGCACACAACTAGTTTTCAATATATATAGATTTGTAGCGTACAGACGTGTTAACCAAATCGACTGTATTAAGCAATGCACAAAAAAAGCTCATACATCTTCGGATCTATGAGCTTTTTGTTTTTATCTAATCGAGTATCACTTCTTTGCCTTCGATATTGACAAAGACTTTTTTTCCATCCTTAATCATATTAAATAGATAGTTGTGGCCGCTTACTCTGCTAAACCCTGCCAAGTCATCGTATTGAAAATCAGCAATCATTTCTCCTTCAAGAGAAATTAGTCCCCACTTATTTTTCATTTTAAGTGGTAAGATTCCTTCAATGACACCTCTTGGCCAAGTACTTATTTCATCAAATTCAAAGTCCGTAATCATTGTACCATCATTTTTCATGATGGCCCATTTTCCACCTTCAGCCGTATCCTTATCATATGTACGTTTGAATTTGCCTCCTTTATTAGCAAATACGATATCGGTATCTTCTATCACACGGATAAATGAGTATTCCATTGGAAATAGTTCCTTTCCTGTAATATCAATAACTGTCCAAAGATTATTTTGAGAAACAGCTGTGCGATAACCTGACAAAGTATACCCTTCATCATACTTGCAAGGTGCAATGACTTCTCCTTTATAATTGATGTAACCGATTTTCTTATCTTTTTCAACAATACTAACACCAGTTTCATAAAAAGGTCCCATTGTTTCGAATTGAGGTTGGAATACCATTTTATTTTCCAAAGTAATAGCACCCCAAAGGTTCTCTACTTTTACTGGAATAAGCATTTTAGTATGTAAAGGATTGAAAAATTCAATATCATCATATTTCAAAGGAACCACTATTTTTCCATCCATGGCAAGAATACCCCATTTCTCTTCCTTTTCGACAAGAATGTATTGGTTTTCTTGATGTACTTCTAATGTAGAATATTCTGGTAAGATGATTTCCTTTCCTTCACTATTAATTAAACCAAAAGCATTATTTTGTTTTACTTTTTCAAATCCATTTTCAAAAAGGTCTATCGTAAATTGGTCACCAATTTCATCGTAATTAGCTTTCACAACAACGTTATTGTTTTGATCTTTAATGCCTTTTTTATCCTTTTCGGTAAAGATTTTATATTTCGAATTTTCGTTATCACTTCCCCAATCATCATCCTGCGCAAAAGTCATTTGGCAGATGAGTAGTAGCATAGAGAATGTCAATTTAGATAGTCTAGTCATCTTAATTAGAATAATTTATAAAAATGATGAAATGTAAATGTATCCTAATTAATTGAAATTCCAAATTGTTTATGAAATATCGCTAATAAAAAATGAATTAGTATTCAAAATTATACTAATTCATTGTTATAGATCTCTAATTAATTGGTTTATAATGTACTAGGTCTAGGGAAATTAAGGTCTGCAATTTCACCTTTTGGGTCAAATAACAAATAGCGAGGAATTGTCTCAATCTGGTATTGTTTATAACGTTGTGATGTATAACGATTGAGTATTCTAAATTGAGGAATGATAGATTTTTTTACTTTTTCATTGGATTTCCAAGCTTCAACATCATCTTCGATGGATAAGGCGATGACTTGTACGTTTTGCTTATTTTCATTCTGGTACTTCTGTAAGTAAGGAATCTCTTTAATACAAGGAGCACACCATGTCGCCCAAAAATCTATCAATACTTTTTTACCTTTATATTGCTTTAAAACTTCTGCTAATGTAAAAATACTGCCTTCTTGATTTTCTATATATAAATGCTGACTATTCATCGTCAAATTATATTTGATCGTTTGTTCCTTTACATAAATTGAATCTTTTGTGTAAGCTTCATATAAAGCCAAGTACTCTTCTACACCATCCAATTGGTTGGAAAACATGGATTTAAAGGTGTTTCTTAATAACAATCTTTTTGATCTTGGTGGTATATTTTTATTCTTTAAAATATTATCAAAAGTAGTTCTAGGATCTAAAGTACTTCCTTGTTTGAAACGTAATAAAGCTACATTTTCCCTTCTTGATTCGATGGTATTCAAAACACCAACAAAATTTTGATAGCTTTGAAAGTTGATTTCCTCATCATTCATCAAAGAATAAACCATCTCTTCATCAATGCTGATATCCTTTTTAAAATAACTTGCATTATTAGCATTTAAGATATTCTGATAAGTCAACAAGTTTGTGTAATAGTCTTTATAAGCTTTGATATCTTTGGCTAGTTTTGGATCTGTTTCCACGAATTTATCAAATTGTAAAAGAGCATTTTTATAAGTAATTTGATACGCTTTCATTTCCTCTTGTAAAGTATCTAACGGTATAAATTCCTCCTCTTTAAAAACAGCCTTAAAATCGTTAGGATCTTGTGCATAGAGTTCGTTCTTTGTGATATTCCATCCATCGTATAACAATGTTGATACACTAAAACCATCCTCTCCATTTTTACTAATTCTACTAGGAATATTTCCTATAAAATTAATGTACGGATTCAATGCAGGGAATTGTCTACTAGTCATCTTTGGGTATTCTTTATCATCCAAATTTATATCCAAAGTATCCCCTTTTTTAACAAGAAAATAAACGTTTTCAAGGACTTTGTAATGATAATTAATGTCTACATAGTCTCTTCCATTGGCAGGAATTATCAAAGTATCAATTTTTCCTGTTGGCATAAAAGGAATTTTATTTAGTATACTATCAGTGTAATGTAAAACACCATTTACATTTTCATCTGTTGTAGTTCTTCTACCTGATGCGTACTCGTACCAACCTGTGTAATTTATGTGGTGAAGAATCAATACGATATGATCGGGTCGTTGAGGCTCAACATTCTGAGATTCTTGTGTCTCCTCCATTTTAGGCTGACAGCTGAAGCAATAAAGGCAAGTCAGTAACAGTAAAGTTTTTGATATTAATTTAAGCATTTTGGTAATAGTTAATGTAGATTGAAAAGTTCAGCTAATAGACCGATAATAAATGAGTTAGAACATATAAATTAACGGTATTTAAATTTTAAAGACACCTTTTTTTTATTATTAACAAAAAACAAGCACTGAATACTATCCAATGCTTGTTCAACTTAATCACGTAGAACTTGCGCTTAGTTACGCAATAACCAATTCAAAATTATTGACTGCTGTCTTAATAATATCTATACATTTTAGAAGTTGACTTTTATTGATGACTAATGGAGGTGCAAAGCGAATGATATTACCATGAGTTGGTTTTGCTAACAATCCATTATGCATTAATTCATAACATAGTTTTGTGGCTAAAGACCCTTCCTCTGTATCATTGACCAAAAGTGCATTTAATAGACCTTTTCCTCTTACCCCTATTAATAGGTCTGACTGATCACACAATTCCTGCATTTTATCTCTGAAAAGTTGACCTAATTCATAGGCATTTTCTGTAAGCCTTTCATCCACTAAAACATCCAACGCTTCCATCATTACTGCACAGGCTAATGGATTACCACCATACGTTGAACCATGTTGCCCAGGTTGGAAGACATCCATCACTTCAGAAGAAGTGAGTACAGCAGAAACAGGGTAAAATCCACCTGAAATAGCCTTTCCTAAAATAACCATATCAGGTTTGAAACCTTCATAATCGGAAGCTAACAATTTACCAGTTCTACCTACACCTGTCTGTACTTCATCAACCATAAATAACACATTATGTCGAGTACATAATTCTTGGGCTTTTCGAAGGTATCCTTCATCGGGCAAATAAACTCCTGCTTCACCTTGAATTGGTTCCATCCATAGCCCTGCCACATTTGGATTTTGAAGGGCAATTTCCAATGCCGATAAATCATTGTAAGGTACAATTTCAAAACCTGGCATATAAGGACCGAAATTTGTTGTTGCTACCGGGTCTGTTGAAGCAGAAATAATTGTTGTTGTTCGACCATGAAAGTTTTTTTCAACACCAATAATGATCGCTTCATTTTGAGGAATACCTTTTCTTTCGTACCCCCATTTTCTTGCTAATTTGATTGCAGTTTCATTTCCTTCCGCACCCGTATTCATTAGAATAGCACGTTCAAAACCAAAAAGATCACATAACTTCTGCTCAGCAATACCCAATTGATCTGAATAAAAAGCTCTTGATGTTAATGTCAATTTTGAGGCTTGTTTGATCATTTTATCTAAAATTCTCGGGTGAACATGCCCTTGATTGACAGCACTGTAAGCGGATAAAAAATCAAAATATTTTTTTCCCTCAACATCCCAAACATACACTCCTTCGCCTTTTTCTAAGACAACAGGTAGTGGAGCATAATTATTGGCTCCATATTTTTTTTCTAGTTCAATAGCTTCAGATGAACTCATTTTTACAACATTATTCATGAGGTCAAATTAATTTTATATGTGAAAAATAGGACTAAATATATGGGGAAAAGCTTTCTCTAAAGTTGAGATAAAAGTGAAGGGAAACCTCACAAAAGTAAGGTTTCGCTCTACGTTATCGCTTCACCACTTTTTGAATGGATTTTTGATCTCCATCTATAATTTCAATAAAATAAACTCCGTTTTGGAGTGCAGTAAGGTCTACATTATTCTTTTTTACTTTAAGCAGCTTATTTCCTAAAGTATTGTAGACTGTAATTTGTACTTCTTTGGAGTGAGAGGGGTAATAAATATTCCCTTGAGTTGGATTCGGATAGAGTATATTTTCCATCAAATCACTAGCTAATGATCCCGCAGCTTTTCTTCCTGATGAACCTGAAGAAATAACAACTGTATAATCTTCAACTTCACCATATTCAAATACATCACAAGGATAAGTATATCCATCATCGCTGTATTGCATAGATATTCTCATTCGAGTTGTTCCTAACTTTGCTGTACTCGGAACCGTAAAATTTGACGTAAAAGATCTTCTTGATTGACGATAGAATACTTCTTCCGTTGAAGCATCAAAAACTCCATCTTGATTATAATCAATCCAAACTTCAAACTTCTCTCTTGAACTTGTATTTGGATCTATAAAAATACTGTGTGAACTACCTCTTGTTAAATCAAAGGTGACGTTAGTATAATCTCCATATCCATTATTATCTCCAGAAAAGTTATAGTTTCCATCAATACCCACCTCATCTATAAATTCATAACGAGTGGAAGTTGCATAAGAATCACAATATTCTAATGCTTCAGCATTGGTTGTGACCGTCTGAATCGGAGAATAATTACTCTGTTCGCTTCCACATACACTTCTTACTCTGAAGTCATAGGTAGTAGTAGTTTCTAATCCGTTGATTGTATAATTCGTAGAAGAAACGGTCACTGTAGTCCATGAGGAAGAACCCGTTACTCTATGTCTCACTTTATATGCATCTGCTCCTGTTCCATTCCATGATACTGTAAAAGAAGAAGCTGTAGTTTCAATTACTTGTGGAGATGGAATTGAACAAACATTGGGAGGAGGTGTTTCACCACAATTAGGGGCTGATGCTCCAACAGTGGCACCTGATCCATTGATAAAATTAAATCCATTGTAACCATTTGTTGTATAAAGGTCCATCCAACCTCCTCCTGAAGCCGTTGTCCAATCCACTAAACTAAATGAATTACCATTTCCGTTTACTGAACCTTGAATGACGTAAGCTTTTACTGCGGCATTATTATTATTAAATACTAAACCCTGACCACTTGTTATCGTTTCTGGTGTAGCACAATTTCCGACCATAAAATAAGCTTTTGTGGGATATTGTGTATTGCCTCCATCTCCATATACTTTTGCGATTCCATTGTCATTAATACAGACAAAAACAGCTTCATCACAAGCTATTGCATAGCGATTTTGATCATTTTGATCTGCTATTGTTCTTGCTAATAAGCCAAATGCTCTACCATATCTGTTTTCATCATTAGTACCATGAACTCTATCCAAATGTGTATCTGTAATTACATTAGTAAGCCATGGGTTTTCTAAAAAGTCATTATAGAATAATGAATTGGAAGTAAATGGATGGTAGGGATCATTCAAAATTTCAGAAGATAAAATACCTGAAGATGCAGGAGCATAGTAAGCTCCTCCCATTATTGCCATCCCTGCAGAAGTACCACCAATAGGCACTTTTTTTACATTAATCAAATAGTTTAATGCTTCTTCTACAGCTGTTCCTTTCCAAAGATCCATGTATTCTCTTTGATCACCGCCAGCTATAAACAATGCTTCTGCATCTCGAATATATTGTGCAACTGTAGCATTATTTGCCGCATTTCTTGTCGTCACAGAAAGTTCTGCTGCAGCGCTCAAATCACTGCCAAAATTACTCCACACCCATGAGGCTTGTCCTCCTGTGCCATCGGTTCTTAAAACCAGATAATCTCCACCATCCGATTGGTCTACAAACCATTGGGTAGCATTGACCTCTCCATCTCCTCCTACTTCTGCTCCACCAACCAACATCGTTCCTCCAAGAGGTGTTACATTTCCATGACTATTCCATGTCCCTCCTTCTAATGAGAAAGTAAAACCTTGAGCCATTAAATTTGTCGTACAAAATGATAGTAAAATCAATAGAAAAATTTTTTCTAAATGGTAATAATCGTTTTTCATAATAGTTAAAGTTTAAGTAAAATGAATACATTTAGAGTTTTGGGATGTCATTCTAAAAGAAAGATGTGAGCTGGTAATTAAGTAATAATAAATGAATGACATAATTTAATTCTAAAATGTAAATTAATTTATCTGTAAATGTTTAATGTCTTTTGAAATAGAGAAATAGTTTTTTCGTCATTATAAAACGTTAAAGTAAAGGGGACCAATTAATAGAATACCTGCAGTAGACATTAGAATTAAAAGTAGTGGAGCCATCCATTTCACCCATATATTATATGGTATTTTTGCTATTGATAAAACGCCCATTGTTACCCCACTAGTGGGAATAATTAGATTTGTCAGTCCATCACCAAATTGGAATGCTAATACCGCTACTTGTCGAGAAATTCCTAATAAATCACTCATTGGAGCAGTGATTGGCATTGTGAGTGCAGCCTGTCCAGATCCAGAAGGTAAAACTGTATTTAATGCACTTTGGAATAAAAACATGGCTTCTGCTGCTGCATAACTTGGCATTCCGTCCATTAAATTTGTGATGGAATAAAGTACGGTATCAATGATCTTCCCTTCTGTTGCTATAATTAAAATACCTTTGCAAAAAGCAATCACCATTGCAGCAGTCATCATCTCTTTTGCTCCTTTGATAAAACTTTCACTCATTTCATTCGCATTAATCCCCGCGATGACACAAGAAATAAAGCCTATCACAAAGAATAGGGCTCCTATCTCTGTCATGTACCATTGATATTTAGAGACACCAATGACCAAAGTGATGATTCCTAAGAGAAATAAAGTAAGGATAACCGCTCTTTTTGCATTGAAAGTAACGGATAAAGTACCCTTATCTTCCTCTATTAATTTCGAAGAGGTTGAAAACTGAGAGGTTGGATTATTTTCAATTTTTCGGATGTAAAACATAATGTAAGCCACTCCGATAAAAGTGAAAATAAACCATATAAATAAGCGGTATTCCCAACCACTAAAGAGTGGTACTTCTGCAATTGCTTGTGCAATACCTATAGTAAAGGGATTACTGATCGCACCTGCAAAACCAACTCCTGCACCAACAAATGGAATTGCGACCCCAACTATTGGATCGAGTTTCAATGCTTTTGCCATTGGAATCGTAATCAATATAAAAATGAGAACTTCTTCTGACATTCCGAAAGTGGCTCCAGCAATTGAAAAACAAACGATAATGAAAGGGATAAGTATCTTTTTATAGGTCGTATTTTTATTACTCCAGAATACTAATTTCTCTAACCCCGCTTCTATCGCTTGTGTTTTTGTCAACATACCAAATGCACCACCTACAATAAATATAAAAGCAATGATTTCTGCTGCTGAAACAAATCCTTTTATGGGTGCTGTGAAAAAAGAAATAATATTTTGTGGCTGACTTTCTACCTCATGATAGGTATTTGGTACCAAAAGCGTTCTGCCACCCACAACCTCTCGTTGGAATTCACCAGCAGAAATCACCCATGTCAAGACAATGAAAAAGAGTAAAATACATGAAGTGATGACAAGTGTATCAGGTAGTTTTTTCATACCACAAAATGTTTATTTCTGAATATTAATTTTCTATGTATAGTTATACTATTACTTGAAAATGGCAACGTTTAGTTTTTCATCACCGTCGGTTGTCCACCCTCTATACATTCCTTCTGAATTAAAAGAAAGCTCTATATTTCCATCTTTATCGACAGCAATCACACCACCTTCACCTTGCATTTTGACAAGCTTATCGTGCACCACTTTATCTGTTGCCTCTTTCAATGAGTTATTAGCAAATTCCATATAAGCAGCAATATCTCTTGCCACTGTTGCTTTCAAGAAAAATTCACCATAACCTGTACATGAAATGGCACAACTTTCATTGCTTGCATAAGTGCCTGAACCAATTACAGAACTATCTCCCAATCGTCCATATCTTTTGTTGACCAGACCTCCTGTAGAAGTTGCAGCTGCGAGATTTCCATCTTGATCCAATGCTACGGCACCAACAGTTCCGAACTTTCTTTCACCATCATGGTCCACCAACATTTGATTGGTTTCTCTCGCCATCAGCCATTGTTTATGTCGAGACTCTGTAAAGAAATATTCATCTTCAACTTCTTCTAATTGGTGTTCTCTGGCAAAATCTAACGCACCAGCACCATGCATATACACAAAGTCTTCGTTGTCATGAATTTTTCTTGCTAATGCAATTGGGTTTTTGATATGACGAATTCCAGCTACTGCACCTGCTTCTAAATCTTTACCAGACATAATAGAAGCCTCCATTTCAAATGTTCCATCATTGGCAATAACAGCTCCTTTGCCTGCATTAAACAAAGGGCAGTTTTCTAAAGCAACAACTGCAATTTCAACGGCTTCTAAAGCAGAACCTCCATCACTTAGGCATTTTCTTGCCGCATATAATACACCTTGTAATGCCTCATTAATTTCTTTTTCTTTTTGTGGAGTAATTTCTGAAGGCAGTAACGTTCCAGCACCCCCGTGAATAGCAAGGGCAAATTTATTTTTTGTATGTTCCAATTTCTTATAGTTTTATTTTTTCACCGCTACTTAAAATACTGATTGACATTTTCTGAGCTGATATCTTGGTTTTAGTAGTTTGTATTTTTTTTGGTTGCTCAACAAGTATCACCTGACTTTCCCCGATAACTGTTGCTATTTTTCCTTCAACAAGAATAGCGGTAGATTCATCTATCCCAATACCTTTTAAATGAGGATGTTCAATCACAGCTGTAAATAGTCGATTATAACGACTTCTTTGAATAAAATGTTGATCGATCAAAACAGAAGTCAGTAAACCTAATCCAGTACTATAGATTAAATTATCTCTCTCAATTGTTCTTCCTGTATCATCATACTCTGGATAATTCTTTTCATCACCCGTAATCATCACTTTACTCATCACCGCTGCTCCAGCACTTGTTCCAGCAATCATCCCACCGTTTTTATAGCATTGATGAATCGCGTCATAAATTCCAGTTCCATCGATACGTTGCATAAAACGATTTTGATCACCACCAGTAATATAGATCAAAGAGGCCTTTTGAAGAGAGTCTAAAGCCGTCTTAGAAAGTGGGTTTTCAGAAGAATAAAATGAATAAGTGACATTGTCAAATCCTAATTTTTTAAATTGTTGGACTCCATAATACCCTGAAGTATCTGGCTCTGCACTTGACATCGTCAGTACGATTCCATATCCCTCTTTTAATTTTGCTTCATCAGCCAACCTTTGTACTAATGCAGGTGGTCGCTTGCCTCCTCCAATAATAAAGAGTTTACCTTGTCCAAAAAGTGATGTGGATAATAAACTTATGAGTATAAAAAGTCCTAGATTTTTCTTATTCATCATTATTTGTTTTTTTCCCTCCCTTCATTGCTGAAGGGAGGTTTTTTCAAATTATTCTTATTAAAATGACTTAGTATAAACCTAACCCTAAAGCGTAAGGTCTTAATGTTTTTGCTTCACCAACTGTGGGTGCATTATTGATGTCTAATACCACTTTTGGTTCTGTCCCATCTAGGTTTGCACACCAGATTTTACCATCAGTTCCATCATCGTTTGCTCCTCTATCTGTCCAGTAAATTTTCTTTGTAATTGGATCAGCAATTGTACCCCAAACAAATTTTTCAGGATAATCTACAAATTCATTTTTAGCTCCAGATTCGATATCATAAATAGTACCTTTATATGTTGCATAATCAAAATAGTACAATTTACCATCAAGGAATGAAATATCACCTGCATCAACACCTTCTACGATTTCTGTTAAACCTGAACCATCTAAATTAACTTGGTAAATACCTCCACTAAAGTCATAAGCATCATTAGCAAAGTAGATCACTTGATTTTCTTCATCATAAGTAATACCAAGAGGTAAAGAGCCTTCTAAGTAGCCAGTATTTGTACTGAAAGTTACTAATTCTTTTAAGTCTGTACCATCCAATGCAGAAGTATAAATTCCTCCATCAGCACCCCAGTATAAACGTCCTTCGATAACTTTCACACCTGCTGGGTAATACATCATATGTTCTTTATCTCCTAAGTCTGCAACATTCAGTAAAATTGATTTTTCACCATTTGCTAATGCATTGTATTGATACATTAATTCGTCTGCTTGATCTACGACATAAAGATTTTCATTATCCAAATCAGCGACAATACCGTATGGTTTGTTATGATTTTCACCGAATGAAAGAATAGTAGGAGTTTCCGCACCATCCAAAACAATCATATGAATTTGACCTGTTGCTCTATCCGTATAGTACAATGTAGGTTTCTTACCACCTAGTGGGTCTTTAATGATAACTTGTTGTACTAAAGTATCTGCACGATCATCATCAGATCTTGCAATTAATGTAACATCATATGTACCAAATTCTTCGTACGTAAACTCAGGATTCATGTCTGTTGATGTTGCGCCATCATACCCAAAATCCCAAACATAAGATGTTGCCGCAATTGATGTATTTGTAAAGTTTACAGTCGAAGGTGCAACACCTTCATTGGATAATTCATAAGAGAAGTTAGCGACTACACTTGCCAATGCAGGCAATTCTTCTTCTTCAGTACAACTTGTTGTTAGCCCTAAAAATGATATTGGTAAAAATGCTACCAATAATTTTAAAATTAAATTCGAATACTTTTTCATTATTATAGAAGTAAATTTAGATAAGTGATTAGATTGTATTTTTTATATAGTATTTTAGTAACCAGGATTTTGGTCTGATACTGAAATATTTGTGTTCGTTTGAATTTCTACCAAAGGAATTGGATAAAGGGTTGCATTTTGAGAAATACCCAATGTTGAAGATGCTTTGTTTGTTCTCACAAGATCTGACCATCGGTGTCCCTCGAAGCAAAGTTCCCATCTTCTTTCCTCTAAAATTGTCGCAATCGGATCACTACCAAGTGCCGTTAACGGTGTAATTGCTCTATTACGAACTGAATTAATCGCGTCTAAGATTTCTGTCTGAGCACCTAAACCATTAATGTTATAAAGACATTCTGCTTTGATTAAATACAATTCAGCTAAACGTAAAATGATGATCGCATCTGCACCACTTGCCGAATCTTGATATTTCGCTACCGTTTTACTTGTTCCTGATCCATCAAGTGTTGGGAAATCTTGGAAAATAAAGGCTGATCTTAAGTCATCTCTTTTGTATGAATTAGCGAGTCCATTGGTATAACTAACTTCTCCTCTACCTCCCAAAGAAACAGGTGATAAATAATAAGACATTCTATTTCTGTCTTGAGAAGAAAAACTTAATTGGAAGATAACTTCTGTATTTTCATCTTGAAGAAAGACGTTACTAAAATCTTCCTCTATGGCAAACTCACCACTTTCAATGATTTGATTGGCATAGTTTAATGCATTCTGAAAATGTGAAGTACCCTCTTGATTTGTATTCTGAAGGTAATTTCCATAATACATTTCTATTCTTGATTGCAATGCAATGACAGCAGCTTGACTTACAAAATAGTTTCCTTTATCTAAGCTAATATTTTCAGCAGCTCTATTTAAATCCTGAAGTACAGCATTGTACACTTCTTCTACAGTGCTTCTTGGTGTATTTACATCATCCATCACACCTTGTGTTGATTTTATTTTTAATGGAACTCCTCCAAAAAGCTTTAATAAATCAAAGTGTGCCAAAGCTCTTAAAAAATAGGCTTCACCCAAAGCATTATTTTTTTGTGCTTCATCCATCTCAATCAATGCCCCTCTTTCGATAATGTTATTGGCATTATTAATCGCACTGTAAGCTTGAGACCAAAGACTCTCAACACTAGCATTATCACTTAAAATTGAATGGTTTTCAAATTGTTGATAATCCAATGATGTTCCTGTTCTTCTCCCATCATTGGCAGAAAGTTCACCTAAGATATATAAGTCTCTGCCATAATAAGCATCAGACTGAAATTCATTGTATAAACCCATCAGTGCTGAGTTCAATCCGCTTGCATCTACGATGGCATCTTCTGCATCAATGGAAGCAACTGGATTTACATCTAAATTACTTTCACATGACATTGAAAATGTCATTAAAAATAAGCCTGCTATATAATTTAATTTTTTCATGAATCTGTTGATTAGAATGACACATTGATACCTGCTGTATAAACTCTAGCATTTGGATAAGTGAAGAAATCTGTTCCCATTCTTACACCATCATCCCCTGCATAATTTACTTCAGGGTCCATTCCAGAGTAGCCTGTTATTGTAAATAGATTTTGTCCTGAAACATAAAGTCTCATTCTCTCTACAAAGATTTTCTTCGTCAAAGCTTTAGGTAAAGTATAGCCTAAAGTGACATTTTTTAATCTGAGATAAGAGCCATCTTCTACAAATCTACTTGACGCTCTATTATTATTATTAGGATCATTAGCTGTTGCTCTTGGAACATCTGTAACATCTCCAGGTTGCTGCCAACGGTCTAAAATGGCTGTGGTCTGATTGTCTTCTCCTTTCATTGATTCTAAATAAACTCTTGTACCATTATAGATATCATTGCCTATTGAGTATTGTAAGAAGATGTTTAAATCAAAGTTTTTGTAGTTGATTGTATTTGTAAATCCACCAAATAAATCTGGATGAGGATTACCAATTTTTGTTCTATCAGCAGTTGTAATTTCTCCATCTTTATTGACATCTTCAAAAACGATATCTCCTGTTGAAGAATCCACACCAAGGGCATTATAGCCATAGAAAATACTAATTGGCTCCCCTTCTTCAATGCGGTTATTTCCTCTACCGATATTATCAATAGGCTGTCCATTGTAAAGCTTCATGACTTCGTTTCTGTACGTTGACATATTTAAAGTTGCTTTCCAATTAAAATCTTCTTTCCTCACTACTTCATAACCGATGAGTAATTCAATCCCTTGGTTTCTCATTTCTCCAATGTTTGAGATTACAGATGAAAAACCTGTTGTTGGTGGAAGTGGTCTGGATAATAACATATCAGAAGTATATTTCTGATAAACTTCAGCAGTTACGGTCATTCTATTGTTCCAGAAGCCTAAGTCGATGCCAAAGTTGGCTTGTTTTACGGTTTCCCATTTCAAATTCTCATTAGGAAGTTGTGATGGGCTAATACCTGGCTGACCATTATAATCAGCGCCAGAACCATATAATGCCTGATATCTAAAGTCGCCGATCGCATCATTACCCGTCAAACCATAACTACCTCTTAATTTAAAATCAGAGAAAGTGGATGAATTTTTCAAGAAGTTTTCTTCAATTACTCTCCATGCTATAGAAGCAGATGGGAATGTTCCATACCTATTGTTGGTACCGAATTTAGAAGAACCATCTCGTCTTACGCTGAAAGCAAAAATATACTTATTGTCGTAGCTGTAATTGGCTTTTGCAAAGAAGGAGTTCAATCCTCTTTCTAAACCATAGCTGTCTGCCTCAATAATTTCAGCGGCTGAAGTGATATATTCAAATTCAGGTCTTGAGAAGTTTTGCCCTCGGATATAGTTGCTTCTATTTTGATAACTTTCTGAACTAAATCCAGCAAGTATATCTATTCTATGTTTATCAAATGACTTTGCATATTGTAATGTCGCATTGACTGTGGTATTGATAGAAGTATTATTGGCACTAAAACCTAAACCATTATAAGAGGCTCCTTGTCTAGTTGTCACTGGATCATAACTATGTTCTACTAAGTTATAATAGTCAAACCCTACTTGTGTCCTGAATGTCAGGTCATTAAGAATTGCTATATCTAAATACGCGTTTCCTAAACCTCTATATGTCATTGCTTTGTTAGTTGCTTCCGTTCCAATAGCTACAGGATTGGCATACGGCCCATCCTCATTGTAAGATCCGTCCTCATTGTAGACTGGAAAAATCGCTGGTAATGAAAGAGCATTTGGTAATGGACCATTTAAAGACTGATCCCCTTCAATTCTATTATTTTCAGACATACCAAATTGTAAACTTGTTCCTAATTTCACACGATCAGAAAAGTGATGATCAATGTTTGCTCTCAAGTTTGTTCTCTGGTAGCCACTACCAATGATGATACCTTCTTGATTGAAATAATTACCTGATAAATAAAAGCTTGTTTTCTCATTTCCTCCTTGTAGCGATAAGTCGTAATTCGTAATTGCGGCTTGACGAAAAATTTGATCTTGCCAATCAGTATCATAGGCATAATTATCTATGTATTCTTGGCTGTATTTGTCAATACCCAATTGATCATTTTTGAATTCAAACCATTGCTGTTTATTCAACATGTCATACTTCTTATAGACTTCTTGAATACCTGCGTAAGCATTAAAATTAATTTTAGTTTTTCCCGTAGATCCTCTTTTGGTTGTAATCAAAACTACACCATTCGCGGCTCTTGAACCATAAATTGCAGCTCCAGCACCATCTTTTAATACGGTTAATGACTCGATATCAGAAGGTGAAAGATCAGATAAGGCACTAATTGTTTGTCCACTAAAACTAACTTGTGAACTATTTTCTGTAATTACTGGAATTCCGTCTATTACATATAAAGGTTGATTGGCTGCATTGACTGAACCAACACCTCTAACTCTCACAGACAATGCACTTCCGGGAGTTCCAGAATTAGAATTTATCTGAACACCCGAAGCTTGTCCTGCTAAAGCAGCATCTAATGTAGCAACTGGTAAATCTTTTAAAACTTCACTATCTACTTTCTGTAAAGAAGAGCTTAAAAGTTTTTTACTTTCAGAAGAATAACCAACGACTGTTACCTCTTCTAACTCTTCCAAATCTGTACTTAAAGTGACATTTAGGATAGAAGCCTCTCCAATAATATGTTCTTGTGAAGTCATACCAATATGGTTAAACATCAACGTTTTTCCTTTATCTGTCTCTTTTAATAGGATCGTGTATTCTCCATCAAGGTTTGTAACAGTACCGTTTGTCGTTCCTTTAATAAAAATAGTAACGCCAGGAATAGGTGTTTTATCTAAATCAGAAATCACCTTTCCTTTCAGTGTAAATTCTTGGGCATATACGTGCTCAAAACTACACAACAATAGAATACTTATTAAAAGTAATTGTATGTATTTCATAATAAATAAAGCTCGGGTGCTTAAATTTTTAGTTTCTTCTTATTTTAAAAGTATGTTGATGACCACTATTTATTTCATGAATTTTAATCAATAATAATGGAGTGTCAACATCTGATAATTTGACCGTAGTATGATTTGTCGTCACATTTTTTAAAAGTCTCCCTTGTAGATCGTAAACGGCGATCATCTTGGGCGTATTTTGATCAAAAAATAGTTTATTATTTCGAAAATCAACACCAAAATCATTCGATGGGAGGTTGGAAATAATATCCTTAAATTCTGGAATATATTCCTTGAAATTCTTAGTACTTAAAATTGTACTATTTTCATAAAGTACATGAGAAATAATTTCTTCATACCCTATGATATTTCGATTACTATTTGCTTCTGAAAAACCACTCGAATTATTTTCAAACAAAAGTGCTGAAGAAGGACCTCTATGTTGAGCAGTATAATGATTTTCAGAAGGAATTAATTCTAATTCAACCCCTTTAGGAATACCAATAGACCAATTTAGTTCTTGTTTTATTAAACCTTCCTGCAATAGAGCCACTGTATTTTCAGTGTAATCCGATTGATCAAATAGTGAAGTAGTTAGTATGGTATTTTCAAGAATATTTAACCCTTCATTATACCTTAGCCTACCTGTATATGCAGCATCACTAACGGTTTTTGCATTTGAAGAATAATAAGATCCAATATAAGAAATAGCGTCACCAAATACATGTACTTTTGTAGCACTGCTTTTCATACTTTCCCATACCCAGTGTAAGGCAGAATCTTCATTTTTAAACTCTGATAGCAAAGCACTCTTAAAAGGTAATAAAACAATTTCTTCAGATTTAATTATCTTATCTTTTAAAGTAACCCAATCTGCATTTTCAAGCTTATTAGTATTGAGTATTGTTATATTTTCTGGCAATTCATCTTCCACTATTGAGGATGTCCCATCTGTCACAACAATCGTATTTGTTGTAATCTCTGCTACTTTTTCTTTGTACTCAGCATGACCATAAAGCACGACATGGTTTTTATATTGATCAATGTTGTCGGCAGTACTTTCATTTTCAAGAGTTAGCTTTTTCTTTTCATTTAGATCGTATTTTTGCCCTTCAATACAACTTACAACGGATGTATTTTGCAATTGTAAAGGCAACGTTGCATCAATGTTATGCGAGTTATTTAATTTTAAAAAGGAAACCGCACCTGTACCGTAAGTTGTTCCTATTTTATCTTGGTCAATACAAAGCGCTGTTTTATCATCCACACCTATTCCTAATAAGTTATCAGGATAATTTCCCAAATCTAAGTAAGCTAACATACTGATCAAGCGTACAAGTCGTCCTCTTTCAGCGAAATGTGTATCTACAACTGTATTAGGTAATACATTTAAAAAATCATCTTTAAATGTAAAATACTTGGCAGACATGTTCGTCAATCCATCTTCAGGATATAAACTTCCTCTTTCTGCAGTATAGACAATAGAAGATAAGATGGCCATTCCTGCAGATGTTCCTCCTAATACAACTCCTTCCTCTATTTTATCAGATAAGAAAGTATGGAAAGCTGAATTCTTATAGTATGTATAATATTTATTTTGATCACCACCTTTAAAGAAAAAGGCGGTATAGTCCTCTAATTCAGCCATTAGCTGTTCATTATCAGACGCTTCACGATCGATTTTAAAGTCCTTTGCATCTACTGCCCCTAAAGAAATAAAATAGTTCTTTAGCCAGTCATCTTCTACATCTGCATAAGAAATAATTGCTACTTTTTTGTTTGAAGACTGATTTACGAACCATTGATAGGGTACGTCAGACCAACCTCCTTTTGCTTCACTTCCTCCTCCCACTAACAGTAATGGAGTCTCTTGTGCAAAAACGGATGTAAAAAAACATGTAGATATAAGGACTAGTAGAACTGTATAGTAATACTGTCTCATGAATCTAAGATGAATTTATGAATAAAAATGAGAGATATTAAAAAAAGTTTGTTGATTTGAATCGATGATCAACAATTAAAAATAGGTTGCAAACCTTGTAAACCTAGATCTTTACAAGTTGAAATGCTGTGCGATATGTTTGCTATGAATTTTCTCATTTTGCTATAAGCTTAACGCAATAAAATAAATAAATATTAACGAAGCAATAATTTATTCTATTTTTTACAGATCATTTAATAAACCCTTTTAAAATTATGAAAATAACAAACAACACACTTTTGGATAGATCATTCGTGAAGTGTCTTCTTTCTATCAATAATTGCATATTTGGAAACTTTTTTTAGCATAAGATCGTCATTGCATATGTAGTACTTAAATATCCAATATCATGGCAACACGAGTTGAACTAATTCAATATGTTATTGATGAATTTCAAAAAACAATCAATGACTTTCATAAAAATAGTGAGGAGTCAATAAAAAACACAATTGATTCTAATGACACAAAATTATATGAAAGTAATACAGAAGATGAAATAAATAGTATCACTATTGCAAATAGTAGTATTGATGCTTTGACAGATAATATTCAATCCTTAAAAAAGAGTTTAGAACAAGAGCATACTGAAGATAAAATTAGAGGAGGTAGTGTCATCGAGACGGATGCTATGTTCCTGATTTTAGGCACTAATTTTCCTCCATTAAAATTTAATGGAAAACAAATAAATGGTGTAGCTCCTGATGCTCCCATTTATAAAACAATGATTGGGAAAACCTCTGGCGATGAAATTACCTTGGGTGCTCAAAAAGTAAAATTTAAGCTGCTCGCTTAAAATGATAAAGCCATTCTAACAGAAATTAGAATGGCTTTATTTATTTAAAGATTTGGTTTATAATCGTCCTGCCAGCTATCTGTATTCAAATCATAATTATAAGATCCTATTACTTTTGCAGTACTCCAACCCGAAAGATCTTGATTAAATGATATTGCTCCTGAAAATATATATTCCAAAAATAAAACGTTAGAAATATCCCATGCACTGATATCGCCATTGAATGAAGTTGCTCCTAAAAACATATCTCTCATAAATACAACACTAGATACATCCCATGCACTGATATCGCCATTGAATGAAGTTGCTCCTGAAAACATACCATCCATTGCCACAACATTAGAGACATCCCATGCACTGATATCGCCATTAAATGAAGTTGCTCCTAAAAACATATCTCTCATAAATACAACATTAGAGACATCCCATACACTGATATCGCCATTGAATGAAGTTGCTCCTGAAAACATACCATCCATTGCCACAACATTAGAAACGTCCCACTGATCTAATGGCTGATTAAAGGCAGTTGCATTTACAAACATTCCGTGCATATTTTCTACATGAGACACATCCCAATTGTTAATATTTTGATTAAAAGAAGATGCATCCAAAAACATATAGTGCATCGATGTAACATTCGAAACATCCCAATCTTCAATTGAGCCATTTATATTGGTAATCCCTTCAAATAAAGTATCCATATTGGTTACATAGGTAGTAATAATCTTTGATACATCTTGATCTGATTGTATGTAATCTCTGATCGTATTATTATCAACCACTAAATAATCTATTCCATCAATATCCACAACATCACCCACTTTATAGCTTATACCAGGTTCTTTTGAATCACAACCAAACAATAAAGTAAATAAGAAAATAAAAAGATAATTATAGTTTTTCATCAGTTTGTTTTTTTAGTTGTTAAAATTAGGCAAATATCGCTCATCAAAAAGACCAACTGAAACAAAGTTATCATATTCTGTCACGTTACTTACATCCCATAAAGAAAGGTCTTGATTGAACAGATCAGCTCCATGAAACATATCAGACATATAAATTGCACTACTTACATCCCATGAAGAAAGGTCTTGATTGAACAGATCAGCATCACGAAACATACCAGACATATAAATTGCACTACTTACATCCCATGAGGAAAGATTTTGATTAAAACTTTTACTGTAAGAAAAAATTCCTGCGAAATTCTCAACTTTGCTAACATCCCATGAAGAAAGATCTTGGTTAAAGTTCTCAGTGCTTGAAAAAGTAGAACCCATACTTTTGATATTTCCTGTTTCCCAGTTTGAAAGATCACCATTAAATGAAATTGCATAATAAAATAATAAATCTAGAGACGTTACTTTTGGAAATTCCCAATCTGACAAATCTTGATCAAAAGATAATGCACTTCCAAACATACCCGTGATATTTTCTAAATTATCCAATTCCCATCCATAGAGTGGTTGGTCGAATGAAGCGGCTCCAAAAAACATATGCTCCATATTTTCTACCTTTCGAACATCCCAATTATTGATATGTTGATCAAATGAAATTGCACCATTAAACATATACCCCATGTCTGTCACATTCGAAACATCCCAATTTTCAATTTCTTGATCAAAACCAACTGAGCCCTTAAACATAGCATGCATAGAAGTTACATTTGAAACATCCCAATTAGATACAGATCCATTAATACTATGATAACTTGCAAAAAGACTATCCATATTGGTTACATGAGTTGTAATCACATATGTTACATCTTTTCCTTCCTCAATGTATTCTCTTAGTAATTCATTATCAACGACTAAATAGCTTTCTCCCTCACGTTGGACTGTATTGCCAACGATAAGATCGTCTCTAATAATGATTTCTTCCTTACAGGAAATGAGTTGAAACAATAGTAGTGCACAAAGCAGTAGTTTAGTAAATTTCATTTTAAATAATAGATTGATTCTTAGTTTAAATGATCAATTTACATTATTTATTTGAGATGTAACAACTCTAATCAATACACTAAACGTCAATTACTATACACTTTCCTAATTCTCAATAACTTATACATACTATGGTCTTTGTAAATACATTTTAAATATGTAATACTAACTTACTTTCTCAGGTTTATCATATTTGATAATAAAATAATTTGCGACTAAGATAAACCCTGCCCCTACTAAAATTGACCATGTAATCGGTTGACCAAAAAAGATATAGGCAAGAAAAGCACCGCAAACAGGTTCTAAAAGTAATATTATTCCTGCATCCACAACAGGCACTTTTTTGACGCCTTCGAGGTATAAAATAGGGCTGATTGTTTGAGTGATTATACCATATAAAAGCATTAATCCCCACAACTCAATAGGGAAATCTACAGAAAGATTTGTCAAAGAGGGGTCAGATGTAAACTGTTTCATCAAGGGTAAAGAAAGTAAAATAAAAACAACGCTAAACAGACTTCCTGAGAAACTAGTATTGATTGGATTATTATTTCTTGCCACAAGATTTCCACCTTGAATCACCCAACCTGAAAGTACTAAACCTCCAAATAATGCGACTAATATTCCTGATATACTTCCAACCGCATGAAGATCCCAAGGGTTGACCAAAAACAGGATACCTATAACTACGATGACACAGGCAATTAATCGAACTTTTGTAATTTTTTCTTTGAAAAAAAGGCGTTCAAAAAGAATAGTCCAAATAGGTTGAGTGTATAATAAAAAACAGACGACAGCAACAGGTGTTCCTAAAATAACAGCTCCAAATTGGGTCAAGTTGATTAAACTTGTAATGAATCCATAGAGAATTAAATGTCCTATATTCTCCTTTTTGAAGCCATATTTTTTATTAATCAATATAAGTGTTCCATAAATAATAATGGTTGGTAAAACGGCAAAAATCGCGATTTGATAGAGCGACAATCCTTTTTGTGAGAAATAGTCACCACCAAAGACCACTAGACCATTAATGATCCCCGAGATGATTTCAAACCCATAATATTTTTTAGTATTCTCTGCCATTCTTAATCCATTTTGTGATTTTCTCTATAATCAGAGGGAGTTTGACCCGATGCATTTTTAAAAAATCGAGTGAAGGATTGTATTTCTTCATATCCACATTGATAAGCTATTTCTGAAATGGTATCGTCTGAAGATGACAAACGCATTTTACTAAAATTAAGGCGGGATTCTAGGATCATTTTGTTCAATGTTTGCCCCATTTCTTTTTTATAGTAATACGAAAGTGATTTCACAGAAACTTTTAACTCATCCGCAATATCTTGTACATTGTATTTGGGATATGCGAAGGCTAATGCTTTGACTTTCCCCATATACTCTTTGTCCATTTCAACAACTGACGCTACTTCTCCTTGATTAATATATTCAACCAAAGCGATATTGATTAGATTGGCATATGAAGAAATTTTCCACACATTCAATGCACTATTATCTTCTTTAATTTTAAACATCAGATTAAAATTATCATCAATAAATCCTCCTTTTGACAATTCAGAAGTAAAAACATTATTGATCGTTGCATTAATCTTTACATCATCAGGATTAATAGTCACATATTCTCTAAAGTTTTTGTATAAGAAAGTATCGATAATATGATACCTCCCTTTTTTTAACCAAATATGCGTTGGCTTAAAAACGTTGGCATGTGTAAATATTGAAAAATGAAATTCTCCTGTTTCTATATTTTTTAATATGAAATATCGTGCTGCACTTTTTTGAGCTTCATCTGTCAATACCACAGGTGTATCTTCCAAAATAACAACATCAATAATTGCCGTTTTATACCATACATTGAGATAAGCGATAACGGCATCCAATGTAAAATTGGTTTGTTCTACTTTTACTTTATTGTAAGGCTCTTTAAAAGGGTCAAACCTTTTGACATCTAGTTTTAACAGTGCTGTGTCTCTCATTTCAATACTTCCTACATGATAGATAATTTAAGGAAGTTTGGAGAGTTATTTCCCCTTCTATCAACACTTTAGCCTTTGTGTATAATTAAAAATTAAAAAGAATCAATTTAGAATAGATGAATCCCAAAGAATCGATGTAAATAATTTTTAAATATTACACTTCATCTTTACTCCAATATCCTTAACTTACTACGGAATTTAAAACAAACTTCATGGAAAACGATATGATCAAAGGACTTGAAGATGCTTTATCCCATAGTCCTAACAATAGTCAACTTCGAAAATTACTAGCTGATGCTTTATTAGAACATAAAAGATATGAGGAAGCATCTCTTCATTACCAAATGATTGTTCCTTACAGCGAACAATTCCCAGACTTATTATATAATTTTTCTACAGTGTATTTCCATTTAGAAAAAATGGATATGGCGATCGTAATGCTAGAGGAATTAATTGGTAAAGAACCTCATAATATCAAGGCATTAATCTTACTTACGAAATGCCTGATCAAGGAAAATTCTATCGCTGATGCGATTACCTATTATACTAAAGTACAAGAAATTGATCCTACTTTTTCTGATGAAGAAATAGATAAACACCTAAAAGTGAGTGATCAAGCAATGGATGAAATTCATTCTATTCTCGAAAATCACACTCCCAAAAGTCAGGTCTCTTTCAAAGATGTTGGTGGAATGGATAAGGTGAAAAAAGAAATTGATCTTAAGATTATAAAACCTATCCAAAATGCTGACTTATATAAGGCTTATGGTAAAAAAGTAGGCGGAGGAATATTATTATATGGACCTCCTGGCTGTGGTAAAACATATATTGCTAAAGCCACTGCAGGTGAAGTCAATGCAACTTTCATGCATATCAGTCTTAATGACGTACTGGATATGTGGATGGGTAATAGTGAAAAAAATCTTCATGAGATATTTGAGACCGCTAGACAACAAACTCCTTGTGTATTGTTCTTTGATGAGATCGATGCTTTAGGTGCAAACCGTTCAAATTTCAAAAATTCTTCTGGTAGAAATATCATTAATCAATTCTTGCAAGAATTAGATGGTGCAGAACACGATAATGATGGCTTATTAATATTGGGGGCTACAAATACACCATGGCATCTTGATCCTGCATTCCGTAGACCTGGTCGATTTGATCGTATTATTTTTATTCCACCGCCAGATGAAGCCGCAAGAGAAGAAATTCTTAAACTAAAATTAGAAAACAAACCTACAGGAGAAATTGATTATCAAAAAGTAGCCAAAAAATCTGCTGAATATACGGGTGCTGATATAGAAGCGGTAATTGATATTGCAATTGAAAGTAAATTAGAACAATCTTTTGAGGTTGGTATACCAAAACCGATTGAAACAAAAGATCTTTTAAATGGTGTCAAAAGCCATTCTCCTACAAGTAAAGAGTGGTTCGTTTCGGCAAGAAATTATGCCCTCTTCTCAAATGCTGCAGGTATTTATGATGATGTATTAGACTATCTAAAAATTAAGAAATAATGGAAGAAACTATTGACAAAGGCATTTATAAAATTCAGACTTTACTCGAACACAATCGCTTTAAAGAAGCTGAAAAAGAGATAGAAGAACAACTAGCGATATACCCTAATTTCTCTATTTTACAAATGTATTACGCTGAGACTTTATTACAGCTTGATAAATTTGAAAGGTGTGAAGAAGTAACAAAACAAGCTTTAGGGAATCATGCAGATAATACACAGTTGATGTATATCTTATCTCGTTGTTATGTGTCAACAGATCGATATGATGATGCTCTTGTGGAGATTGACAGAGCAATAGAAAATGAACCAGAAGGTGCGGACTATCATGCATTCAAAGGTCAGATTTTTCTATTGAAAAAGGAATTTAAAAAAGCCTTAGAAGAGGCCAATATTGCTTTGAGTCTTGATGCACAAATAACATTAGCATTGACAGTAAAATCAACGGCTTCTATCAAATTGGGTCTTGAAGACGAAATGCAACAAAGCATTGAAGACAACTTATACTTCAATCCTGAAGATGCCAACTCACATGCAATGGCGGCTTATAATTTATTGGAAGCCAAAAAATATAAGGAAGCTTTAAAACATGCAGAAGAAGCTATGGCGATTGACCCTAATAATGAGATGGCTCAATATGTAATTTTGGAAGCATTAAAGTGTAGACATTTACCCTACAAATTATTTTTCCAATATATGATGTGGATGTCTAATATGACAGGAGGTAAACAATGGGGTTTTATTATTGGTTTTTATGTTTTAACTCAACTATTAGATGAACAAGCACAAAACTACCCTCAACTATCTTATATCATAGGACCTTTATCTTGGATTTTGGTACTATTTGCATTGTCAACTTGGGTAATGGAACCTCTAAGTAATGCAATGCTTTTGTTGAATAAATACGGTAAATTTTTATTAAAAGAGGAAGCAAAAAAATCAGCTCGACTTGTATTGGTTTGTATTGGAATAGGTATTTCTTTGATATTGGGTGGAAATATTATCGATATAAATTATCTCATTACCGCAGGTATTGTCTCTGTCGCTATGATGATTCCATTTAGTAAATTTATGGATCTCAAAAGTGATGTTCTTTACGTTGCAGGCTTGATTATTACGATAATCATGGGAATATATGTTACTTTTACTTCATTTGTTAGTGGATATACATTTACGACTCATTTTCAATATTTCTCATTCAGTATACTTGGTATGCAATTTTTAATTAATTACTTAATGACTAAGAAATAAGAAAAAGGCCGATCGGAAAATACATCTGATCGGCCTTTACTATATTAAATTGATGACTATATGTTACAATAAGCCTGCTTTTTTCATTTTCATTGCCTTCACTAATTTAGGACTTGGAAGGATGATCATAAGGTTCACTCCTAATTGCCATTTGTTGTTTTCCATTACATCTGGACGAATAGCATTGTAATTACAAACAACACTTGCATTGACAGGTAATTTGCCTCCAACTTTAAACATTTGTCCTACTCCAATCCCAAAAGGAACTACCCAATCTTGATCTCCAGGTAATGTTTCATCATACATAATCACTGGTGAAGAAATAATCTGTGTACCGCTTTTAAAAGTATATGACAACATATATTGAAGCATGGCACTATTGGTAGCATCTCCACCTACTCCCCAAGTTGGTGAAGCATTAAATAATCCCATAAAACCTTTGTTTTTATAGACGCCAAGTAAAGAAACCCCTACTCCCCAATTATCATCTCCATATCTTTTATTTTCATAGGTATTGGTATTCATCAATACAGATGGACCACCACCTAAAATTAACGAACCCTCTCCTATTTTAATTGGTTTTGTTCCTGATAATATCATTTGGTATTGCATATTACCATATGCTGTTGTTCCGTCTCCTCTAGAATCTACTGGTAAGATCACTCTATTGATCATTCTCACTTTATCACCAATCGTCAGTGGAACCATAACGTTATTCATCAAGATATTTGAATTTTGATCTCCGAAATTGGTAATATTTTGAGAAAATATTTTGTAAGCATTTGCCATTGGGTTGTTAGCGATTTGAGCTAAAGCTTGTTTATCAGATGAACTCAATGTTTGTGTTGTATCTTTCACTGTTTGAGCCATAACTAGATTACTGAATAGCAAGAAAAATAATAAATGTAAGCGTTTCATAAGTTTGTGTTTTTGATTGATCGTTTTTGATGATACAAATGTAGTAGGTTATTTTTGTTTGTGGATTAACATTTTTTCAAAACGATTTAACAAAAAGTAAAATGGGTAATTTAAGTTAAATGAGGAGTAATTCTTAAATAAAAAAGGAAATAAATTTTGTTACACTTCTACCATTATTGATTTACAAATAAAAAAGAACCCTAGATTTCAAATTTTCAGAAATCTAGGGTTCAATTATTTTAGTAAAGAAAAACTAAGCCGCTTTCTTTTTGCTTTTCGCTTTCGCTTTTACTTTTTTATCTTTCTTTTTTGCTTTTGCTTTTTTGTCTTCTTTCTTTTTCGCCTTTTTCTTAGCCGCTTTTTTATCAGCTTTCTTTTTGGCTTTTATTTT
This sequence comes from Flammeovirga sp. AWQ4_249, assembly GCF_056161045.1. Lineage (NCBI taxonomy): Bacteria > Pseudomonadati > Bacteroidota > Cytophagia > Cytophagales > Flammeovirgaceae > Flammeovirga > Flammeovirga sp. AWQ4_249. The sequence goes on along the minus strand of NZ_JBSWYJ010000008.1, from coordinate 146,242 downwards.
TTCCTTGACCTTAGCCGCTTTCTTAGCTTCTTTTTTCTTGGCTTTGATTTTAGCCGCCTTCTTTTTGGCTTTTAACTTTGCCTCTTTTTTCTTTTCAGCAAGTTTTTTATTCTTCTTCTTCAAAGCTGATGCTTTCAACTTGACTACTTTGGTCTTTTTCTTTTCTTTCTTCATAATTAAAAAATAAACAATGAAACAAAATAATGAACTACACTTTACTGTGGACTACTAAAAGCATACAGTACTTAACACTGTATTCACACTGAGTTGATTAATTAATATTATGTTAATATACGATTAATATTTTAGAAATGCGATTTCGGTACTGTTAAAATTAGAATAAGGATCAATGGAGTCATTTGTTTCAAAGGTCTATTTTAATTGGATAGACAAAATAAATTTTCGAAATTATTCATTCATCAATCTAACTATTTACAATATGAAACTAGGTGCTTTTTCTATCAGTCTCACCGTTAAAGATTTAATGGCTTCCAAAGAATTCTATGAAAAATTGGGTTTTAAGGTCTTTGGTGGTAGCCAAGAAATGAATTATTTAATTCTCAAAAATGGCAATGCATTAATAGGCCTTTTCCAAGGAATGTTTGATAAGAACATCCTTACATTCAATCCTGGTTGGGATGAAAATGCTCAAAATATTAATGATTTTGATGATGTAAGGGAGATTCAGAATAAATTAATGCAGGAAAATATCTCCTTAATTTCTAAAGTAGAAGAGAATACAGAAGGTCCTGGAAGTATTATGCTGACTGACCCTGATGGTAATCAAATACTTATTGATCAACATCGTTAGCAATTGTAGGGATTACTTAATAATAATATCAAGTAATCGCTTTTCTTGTACATAACGAAGAAATTATTGGAATTAATTTTGCATTTATACTTTATAATAAATGCTTAGTACTGAAAATAGTTATGACCAATAGTCATATTCCCCCTCTATTTTCTATTTTTAATTCTAATTTTTTTAAAGATGAAACGATCATTATTAACGACTGTACTTTTATTCTTATCATTATCTGCATTTACTCAGATAAATTTCAAAGGCTATGTCATTGGAAAAAGTGTACCCCAAGACAAGGTAGCGAGTACTAAAATGTCATTTGCAGGACAATATGGTCACTTCGAAGCACAGGAAAATGCTGATGGTGTTATTTATGCCATCACATTTAGACCTCAAAAAAGTGGTCAGCCTACGTTATTGACCAAGTCTGAAATTCAAAAATTTATCACATCTCTCAAACATTACTTTAGAGTAGATATGAAAAGAGAAAGTGATGGAAAAGATGGCGTTTTTAAGGGTAATCACAATGGATGTAAGTTTGTATTAAATTACAACCACAAACAATTCAACAATGGAACTTATTATCATATAGATCTAAAAATCTATAATCCACAATTTGGTTCTATCTAATTGAGAAAGCCTTCATAAGTTACTATTTGTGAAGGCTTATTTTTTTGTAAAAAAAAGAGGTGCCAAATTAATGACACCTCCCGGAAAGCGTTCTTTCCTTTTTTGCGCATGCGCACTTAGGCAGAATACTTCGATATATTTTGATTAACCAACGATCAAGTTGATTAATGATAATGCTCCGATAACATACATTGCAACAGGCAATTCTTTGGCTTTTCCACCAACGATCATAAGGATGCAATACGATAAGAATCCAAAGGTAATACCCATTGAGATACTATACGTCAAAGGCATCATAATAATTGTTAAGAAAGAGGGAACAGCTGTTAACATGTTGTCAAATTTCACATGTTTGATGTTCATGAACATATATACACCTACCATTAATAACGCTGGTGCTGTAGCATATGAAGGAACAACTGTCACCATTGGCGCAAAGAATAATGCACAAACCATAATCAATGCTGTAAATACAGAAGCTAACCCTGTTCTCGCTCCACTCGCAATACCTGACGCTGATTCGATAAAGATTGTCGTTGTACTTGTTCCTAAAACTGAACCTACAACAGTTGTTGCAGCATCTGCTTCTAAGATTTTCTCTAAGTTAGGTACCGTACCGTCTTCTTTTGTCAAACCTGCTTGATTTGAACAAGCTATGATAGTAGATAAAGAATCAAATAAATCTACAAACATGAATGAGAAGATTGGACCAATGAAAGCTAACTTCATTGCACCCATGATATCTAATTTCATGAATACAGGTTCGATTGATGGTGGTAAACTTACTATGCTACCTGGCATATCAACATAACCAAACAGCATACTTGTAACTGTAATGAATACAATACCAATCAAAATACCACCCGTCACCTTTTTATATTCTAAGAATGCAGTAAGGATAAAACCAATTAAGGCAATAATTAATTGTGGAGTAAATGGCCCTAACGATACTAAAGTCGCAGGATGATCTACAATTAATCCCATGTTTTTCATTCCGATAAAAGTAATGAAAAGTCCTATACCAGCTGTAACGCTTATTCTAAGTGACAATGGAATTGCATTTGCAATTTTTTCTCTAACACCAAGGAATGTCAACAAGACAAATACAATACCCGATATAAATACAATACCTAAAGCTGTTTCCCAAGGTACTTCCGCTCCTTTTACTAAAGTGAATGTAAAAAATGCATTAAGACCCATTCCTGGAGCCATAGCAAATGGCATTTTACCCCAAAAAGCTGCCAATAATGTACCTACGATAGCTGCTAATAAAGTAGCTGTAAAAAGGGCTTCCTTATCCATTCCCGCAATCGATAAAATATCCGGGTTGACAAAGATGATATAAGCCATTGTAAGGAAAGTGGTTAAACCTCCAATAAACTCCTTACTGACTGTTGTATTATGTTCTTTTAGTTTAAAAACTTTGTTTAAGAATTCCATGATGTTAAAATACTGATGCTAAACTGTTTAGTTGGCGAAAGTAAACAGAATTACACTTTGTGTGGAATGATTTAATTGATTTGGGTAAAAGAATTGAATCTTTTCGATTAGAATGATAATCTAACACAAGGTTGAGGAACAAATGCACTCATTTCGTTTTCTTTCAACTGTTTGTTGAAGTGCATGTAAATGTCCACACCAATCTCTAATTTCGAATTCTTGTCGTTTTTGAAAACAGTATTTCTACCTACGTCAAATAAGAAACGAGTTTGTGAGATAAAGTCAGCACCATAGTAAGTTACACCGAACTCACCTTCTTGACTTTTGTGATCAGGAATTAAATCGAAGAAACCTTGCATTCTAAAGCCTAACTTTTTCCAAAGTGGTAAATCGAAAACACCTGTGAATTGCACAGCGTCTTGATTGAAGTTATCTGTACGCCAGTAAGTCGATAACTTTAAGAAACCACCTTTTGGAGCTTTGAATGTAAGACCCACACCGGCTAAACCTGCAAAGTAGTTATTTCCAAAGTTGATTTGACCGTCTAATGACACATCAGCAACTGGACCAAATGAAAAGTCTTTTCCAGTGATACCACCAAGACTTAACCATGGTGAAACCTCTGAATACAAACGATACTGCTCTCTAGCGCCTTCGTCTTCAATTGGGAAATAAAAACCGTTGGAATGGAATCCGTTTGGTGCAGCCATATAGTTTACAAAACCATATACACCACCCCATTTGGTAACAGTAGTGTGATCTAAAGTGATAAGATGCATATCACCACCTTCTGTGTGAGTACCTGTCGCATAATCAGTGTTATTAAAACCGTAAGCGTACTCTAAAAATGTACTCGAAAAGTTTTGTGCTTGTGTTTGTGAAGATGCAAACAAGCAAACCATCATTAAGAAAGGAAGTAAAAGTTTCTTAGAAACCATTGTTATAATAAATAAGACGTTTTTTAAATCACACAGAATTTTTCTGCATGGGCAAGCAGATGGTAATCGCCAATACATCTGTCTTTGCGGTGCAAATATGCATCATTTAAATTCACATTTACAAAGTGTAGTTTTACACTTAAAATAGCATTAACATTTAATAATTGAAGACATTATGAATAAACCTTCAATTAGATACTGATATTGAGACTTTTAGGTAGAAATTAAATGATTTGTAATAAATGTTAAGTGTAGTAACCTTTTTGGATATTACTTAAAATATACCTTGAAATCGGCTTCATAAGACTTAGAAGTGATGAAAATCTTTTGATCTGCCTGATACAACTGATCCACTAAAATCCAGTCAGCAATCGTTTCCCAAGATTGAGAAGATATGATTTTATCTGCTTTGTAGGCTTGATCCACAACATAGACCTTATAATCCGCCTTATACTGTTCCGTTACTATAAAAACTTTAGGTTTGGGTGTAATATTTTCTCCTTCTGAACTAAAGCAACTCATGAAGAATAATGGGATCGTGAAGGCAAATATTACAATACTTTGGGGTAATGAAAATCTCATATCTAAAGGATAATTAACCAGTTAATGTGACAAAAATACAAAATTAGAAAGAGTAAAAATCTTAAAACACAAAAAAGTCTATTCCAAGCAGTGAAATAGACTTTAAAAATTAATTAGTATTTAATGTAAATGTGAATTACACATGCGCATCGTTGGATGTATAATCACTTTTCCATCATCATTTATCTCTACTTTATTTCTATCCATTAGAAATGAAAGTGCTTCTTCTTTTGGAAAAGGTATACCTGAACATGATGAAAAATTGATGTCTTCTCCCCATTTATTAGCGATTGAAAGGACTAAATCATCTGGAGAAAACTTTCCATCATTTTCCTGTACAAGGAATATAACCTCGTGTATATGTGCAGTATTCATCTTCATATCTTTTTTATAATCGTTGACAAAGGTATTAAAAGATAATTTAGTCTTTTATTTGATTTACATATATTAATCATTTTTTCTAAAAATTTTTATGGAATTGAATAAAACTTAAGTATCTACTAATCTGTTAGTTCATTTTAATAGGCAATCTTTGACTTTCTATTTTAAGGATTAGATTTTAACACTATTTTTTATTATTATTAAAATATATATAATTTTGTAATTGTTCAAACAAGCAAATAAACTGTGTGACAGAAATGAAGACTTATTTTTTAATATTATTTTCTTTACTCACTACCGTCTCTTCATTTGCACAAGATATGCTTGTTCCCTACTTAAAAGGAGGTAAATATGGTTATTTATCTTCCTCAACTAAAAAGCTTGTAATCCCTGTACAATTCGATCATGCTGAATTGTTTCATGGTAAATTAGCCTATGTAGAAAAAGATGGGGAATTTGGTTTTATCAATGCGAAAGGAGAAGAAGTAATCCCTATTGGGAAGTATGTAACTACTTATGAAGAAGCACCAAGATTTCATGATGGCCTATTGGCGGTTGTGAGAGATAAGAAGTTTGGTGTAGTCAATGAGGAAGGCGAAGAGGTTATTCCTTTTAAATACGACTATATCGGTAAATTTTCTGAAGGAAAAGCAGCCGTAGGTCTATTGAAAGTATCTACCGATTACAATTTCAGAGTTGAAAACTATAAAACGCTGAACATTGGTCCTATTTCCAAGGAAATGACCTTCACCACAAGAAACTCACTGCACAATACAACAGATGAAAAGTGGGGAGAAAGAGGTGATCTAACTTATGGTTTTATTAATACTAAAGGGGAAGTTGTTGTACCTATCATCTATGGCAAAGTAGGTGATTATTCAGAAGGGTTAGCACTTGTTGTGAAAAATGCTTTTTTTGGTAAGGCAGGCTATTTTAATCATGAAGGAAATATAGAAATCGCAGCTCAATATATTGAAGCACATGATTTTAAACATGGTTATTCGCATGCTAGAAAAACAAACATGTACGACAAAAACTTGATTGCAAGTAACTACGAACATGTCTATGTTTTAAATTCACCAGATGGTATCATTGATAAAAAAGGTAAACTTATCCTTCCAACTATTCCCATTGATCATTTTTTAGGTCAAAATAAAAATGGGTTTATATTAGAAAGCTGGGATGATCGTGTTTGTTTTTCTGATTATCAAGGTAACATTAAAATACCATTTAATGAAGAATATATTCATGGTATTGTCAATGAAGAAGGACCTATTGCCTTTTTAAAACAAGACAGTACGTATGAATTTCATGATCCAAATACTTACGAGATCATTGAAAACGCATTGTTGGTCGACAATCTTCAACCTTGTCAAGACGGTGTATTTATCTATTCAGATCATACCACACATTTGTATGGTGTATTGAGTAAGACACTTACTTCTAAGGTTAAGCCGAAATATGATATTATTCTTCCTTTTGAAAATGGATTTGCAAAAGCATTGCGTTCTAGAGGAAGTAAAAGAATTACTACTAAGTTTTTCTTTATTGATAAGAGTGGTTTCGAATACGTAAACCTCCCTCACAATTAATATTGAGCTAAAAAATAGATATTAGAAAAACACTATTTTATAAAACAATAAAACCCAAGTCTTAAAAAGACCAGGGTTTTATACTCTCTCTGTACTTATCTATAATATGTCTAAATCTTACCTTATTAACACTAGCAGTATAGACTTAGTTCCAAAAGGGCAAAAAGAGTTGTATTTTTTTTATATTTACTGCATATAATGTGTTATTTGAGCCTCTTTTGTGGTATCTCCTCCTCCATTTTTGAAATAATTTCCTGAGGATGCTTATTTATAGCATTAATAGAAATGTTCAATTTACAGAAAATCAATCCACAAAAAACTTCTATACTTATCTTTTGGTATAGAAAAAACCTCTTCTTAGATAAATTATAATTACATCACAAAAAAGACCCTATCGCTGATAGGGCCTTAACAATCAAAACAGTTAAATAAATAAATCTTGATACAAGGTTATCTATTTCTTCAAGTAATACATCATTAAAACGATCTCAATTCATCATATCATTGACACGGACCTCAACCCGTGCCAGGTAGACAGTAGTTTATAGTTGGGTTAAATCAATTTTTTTATTTAACTGGTTTAATTTGTTTACACTCTAACAAACGGATCTTTTTTCTTCATTGATTTCCCAATTCAGACCAAAAAATTCCCAATAATTGACACCTAGATGTTGTTAACCTAAGCAATGTAAATTATTTAAGAGATTTTCACTTAATGTACTTTTAGAAGATCACATCCTTTTAAATACATCCGTTTTAGTCAGCTACAATCTAATATAAAATCCTCTATGAGTATTCATTTCAATGAAATGATGAGCTATTTATCAATTATCAGTCATTGAAAATCAATTATAAGCTGATAAAAGAAATAGAATCTTTTTAATATTGAAGTCTAACATAAGAAATGACATGAATACAAAAAGATTTTTTTTAATAACAACATTACTCCTTTTCTCTGTATTAACTTTTGGCCAGAAAAAGCAAGGAAGAAAACCTCCAGTAGATATCAAGATTCCTCAAGGTCTTGCATACAAAGAGTTCAATTATGTAGAGGGTGACACGACAAGAGCAACTCAAATGTCCGTTACTTATAACCAAAATAGTAAAAAGAAGAAAAGACCTGTTATCGTCTTTATTCATGGTGGCGGTTGGGCCAAAGGAGATAAAAGTGATGTCACTTGGAAAGCTTTTAATGTTGCAAGAAAAGGCTTTGTTGGTGTAGCTATTAATTACCGTTTGATTTCAGAAGCTCCTTTTCCTCAATGTATTGAAGATGTAAAACATGCTATTCGATTTTTGAAGTCTAAGGAAGGTGAATTACCTATTGATGTAGATTGTATTGGGGTGTGGGGATATAGTGCTGGTGCTCACTTAGCTTTGATGATTGGTCTTTCACCTGAGGAAACATTCAAAAATGATGCATATCCAACGTATACTTCTGCTGTGAAAGGTGTAATGGTTGTTTCTGCTCCTACGGATTTTGTGGCTAGAGCAAAACAAGGTTGGGGAAGTAATTTCTTAAGTGCAGAACAGTTAAAAGATCAGCAGTTTTTAGAAAAAATCTCTCCTGCTTATCATGTATCCACATCACAAATTCCTGTTACAATGATTCATGGTACTGCAGACGATATTGTAAAACCTTTTCATTATGAAAATTTTCAACAGGAATGTGATAAAAAAGGCGTGAAGAACTTCAAATTTACCGCTTTTAAGGATGGAAATCATATGTTCGCATTCAAACGAAGAGAAGAGGTAAAACCTATTTATGAAGCCTTTTTAAATTCTATTAAAGGAAAAACTTTATAAGTAACTCACACAAAATTAATGAAGTCCATTTTATGATATAATTTTAATGAAATGGGCTTTTTTTATTACTTCAAGATGCGATAATTTTGGTAGCGAAATGAAATAAATATTTTTTTAAATGAAACGACTAATCATAGGCCTTGTAGCACTTGGCTTTTTTTCTTGTCAACAACAAGAGACAACAAACAAACAATATTCTTCTTTTCACCCGGGTGAAGTTTGGTTGGATAATCAAGGTAAACATATCAATGCCCACGGTGGTGGAATTCTATCGAAAGATGGAAAATACTATTGGTATGGTGAACATAAAATTGAAGGCAAAGCAGGCAACAAAGCACAAGTTGGTGTACATGTCTATTCTTCAGAAGACCTTTACAATTGGAAAGATGAGGGAATTGCATTAAAAGTAGCTACTGATTCTACTTCGGATATTGCTAAAGGTTGTATTTTAGAACGTCCAAAGGTGATTTTCAATGAAAAAACACAAAAATATGTGATGTGGTTTCACTTGGAATTAAAAGGCAATGGCTACAAATCTGCACGTTCAGGTATTGCGATAGCAGATCATGCAACAGGACCTTTCACTTATGTAAAATCTGTTCGACCTAATCAAAGTACATGGCCGTTAAATGCACAGGAATTTCATAAAGAACCTGTAGGCACAGAAATTCAAGAGCATTATTGTGGTGGAATTGGTTGCCTTCCGAATCATGTAGATTCGCTTAATATCCTTGGACGGGATTTTGAAAAAGGACAAATGGCCAGAGATATGAACTTATTTGTAGATACAGATGGAAAGGCCTATCACATTTATTCATCAGAAGAGAATAGTACTACACATATTGCTCAACTGAGTGATGATTACCTTTCTTATTCTGGAAAATTCACAAGAGTTTTCCCTAACAGATATATGGAAGCACCAACAGTCATGAAAACTTCAGATGGAAAATACTATTTCATTGGTTCTGATTGTACGGGTTGGGATCCTAATGCCGCTCGTTCAGCTGTAGCGGATAATATTTTAGGAGAATGGCAAGAATTGGGCAATCCATGTATTGGAGAAGGTGCAGACCTTACGTTTAAGTCTCAATCTACCTATATCATTCCTGTACAAGGCAAAGAAGATGCTTTTATTTATATGGGTGACCGTTGGAATCCAACTAATGCCATTGATGGTCGATATATTTGGCTTCCAATAGCAATAAAAAAGGATAAATCATTAGAAATTTCTTGGAAAGAAGAATGGGATCTTTCTACATTCTAAGAAGTAAAAAACAAAAAAATAGCCTTAGGTCTTTCATCGAACTAAGGCTATTTTTTTATACAATCGAATAGAAAATATTATTTCATTTCGATGATATTATAAATTAAGGCTGTTGCTTCGTCGCTGCAATTACGATTTCTCTAACGTTCACACCTTGTGGTTGATTGTAAGCATACCAAATAGCGTTGGCTATATCATTAGGATGTAATACTCCACCCATTTCTTCTTTCCAAGCATCATAGCCATCTTTGATTTCTTGAGAAGTTGTATGAGATAGTAACTCCGTTTCTACCGCTCCAGGTGCAATAGTCACCATTCTTACATTATCTAATGCCGCTTCTTCTCGAGCATTTTCAGTAATAGCGTGAACACCGAATTTTGTACCACAGTAAGCTGCATGATTAGGGAAAGTCTTACGACCTGCAATAGAACTAACGTTAATAATTGTCCCTGATTTTCTTGCTCTCATCCCTGGCAACACCGCTTGCATGCCATTCAACACACCCATGATATTGACATCAAACATTTGCTTCCATTCTTTTGGATCTTGCGTCGCTAAATCACCTAAAAGCATAACTCCGGCATTATTCACTATCGCATGAGCAGGACCAAATTTACCTTCAGCATCTTTTACCGCAGCTGCAAAAGTTTCTGTTTCCGTAACATCTACTTTCGCACAAATTGTATTCGGCAAACCTAATGCTTCTACCTTTTCAATTCTTCTTGCGATTAATAATAATGGAAATCCCTTCTCAGAGAATAATCTTGCTGTTGCTTCTCCAATTCCTGAACTTGCCCCTGTAATAACTACTAGGCCTTTCTCATTTTGCATGGTTAACTATCAATTGGTTTCTATAAAACACTCTACCAACAACAAAGTGTTATCGGTAAATATAATTATCTATAAAATTATAAAATACAACGATACTATTTCAACCTTGTTACAATATTCTTGAAGCATTAAAATTTATTGTCAATGTATTGCTATTCGTCCATTTCTAATGGATAACTAAAGACTATACCTTATACTTTTTTGGAATAGGGAAAGCATGAGTATTAGGGTAAATTTGTAGCATACATTAAACATAAAGACGAAAGATATGAATTGCTTAACACATGACAAATTGGTTATTATTGGTGGCGGTGGAATGATCGGTTCTAATATGTTACAAACAGCTTTAATGCTCCAACTTACAGACAATATTATGGTTTATGATCCTTATTTACCCGCTTTAGAAGGTGCGGTGGAAGAAATGAATCATAGTGGATTTGAAGAGATTGATATTCAATTTACAAATGATATTGCAGTTGCATTAAAAGATGCAGATTATATTGTTTCTTCAGGTGGTGCAGCCCGTAAAGCGGGTATGACTCGTGAGGATTTACTTAAAGGAAATGCAGAAATCGCAGCACAGTTGGGTAAAGATATCAAAGCCTATTGTCCTGATGTAAAGCATGTAACTATCGTTTTTAATCCAGCGGATATCACTGGTTTAATTACTTTGATATATTCAGGACTAAAACCCTCTCAAGTCAGTACATTGGCGGCCTTAGATTCTACACGTTTGCAAAGCGAATTGGCAAAATTCTTAGGTATTCCTAAGAAAGCTATTCAAAATCCACGTACATTTGGTGGTCACGGTGAGCAAATGGCGGTATTTTCATCGACTTGTAAAGTAGAAGGAGTACCGTTAGATCAGTTGATAAATGCTGGAAGAATTTCTGAAGAAAATTGGAAAGAAATCCAACAAAAAGTAACCCAAGGCGGTAAAAGAATTATCGAATTAAGAGGACGTTCTTCTTTCCAAAGCCCTGCCTATCTTTCTATTAAAATGATCGAAGCAGCTATGGGTGGTAATCCTTTTACATTACCTGCGGGTGCTTATATTAATGAAGGCAACTTCCAACATATTTTAATGGCTTTAGACACTACAATAACAAATAATGGTTTAACAATAAATATCCCTAAAGGTACTACTGCTGAAATGAACGATCTACAAAAAAGTTATGGTCATTTATGTAAACTAAGAGATGAGGTAATCGAAATGGGAATTTTACCTCCTACTGATCTATGGTCTTCTATCAATGGTAATTTATAAAGTTTGAAGCCCGGAATTAATTCTGGGCTTTTTCTTTAAAAATGTTTTTGTGCTTCAGTTTGTAACTCGCTTATGAATGTTTGCATTGGAGCATTTACTTTTTCCAAAGAGTTTAATATAGCTATTCTTGATTTATATTACTCTGGATATAAATTACTAACATCAATCTTAACTTTACGAATTACAGATTATTTCTTTTAAATATTCACATGCTTCTGTTTCATTCTCAAAAGAGACTAAACCTGATTTTTGACCTTTTTCAGAATAGTATACTTCCCACTTGCCCTTTTTAGCTTCTCTAATACAATAGGCTTCATTAGGATATTCATGACTAAAATTGATCATATTAAATGGATAACCTCTATCGATAATGAATTGTTTAAGGTCATTAATGTTCATTGCTTTTATTATTTATTCAAATTAGAATACTCCTATTTTGTTTCTAAAAATTGAAATGCTTATCAGTTTGTAAATTTAACCATATAAGAATTTCTCAATAGTATTAATCCATAATTACCTTTCTAAGGTACTGCATAAGTATATAATACATCCCAATCACAACCACCGGTAAGACAAGAGAGGATAGCCATAAGAGTAAAAATCCTATTTTTCCAAAAGTGCTTAAATCTTGGACAGGGCTTTGTTGAACTATAACTTTCATCATTGTATAACTATTACCATCATCACAAGGTTAGTATATGTTTTATGATTACTTAAGAATATATTTAGTGATAAATAACCTATTAGAATAACCGTTATAAAGATTAATAAATTTTTCTTGGTTTGTTTGTTTTGCTTAATTAGTCACTTTGAAAATGTAAAACACCATAAATGTTGGCAAGTATAGTTGTGTTTAAATATTATAAATTAAGATTAAATCGGTTAAATGATTTCCAATATTTATCCTTGTAAAGGTCATAAACTATCTCTTCAGAATCCTTGTATTTTTCTTGAAAGGCATATGCTATCTTTGAAGATTTTCTAAAATCTTTACAGGCAAAATAAATTTCTCTAAGATTGTCAGCAGATTGTCTACCGATGTATAAATTGCCATCTATTTCTTTTAATTCCTCATGTAACTTATCTTCCATTACGTCAAGCTTTTTATAAGTTTCCTTATCGGGCATACCATTCGTTGATTCACCATTATATTTAATTTCAATGCTTAAAATCCAAGGGTGAGATGCTTTTCTATCCCATTCTAGCAAATCTGTATTAATTGTAGCCGTTAGTTTTCTTCCGTTTTTTAGTGTCGCATTTAAAACTGAAAATATATCCGATTCAGAACTTATTCTTATTCCGTCATATTTCTCAATAAATTCTTTTTGTCTCCAGATGATGTAGTCTTTTAATTTCCTAATCGGAATTAATTCATTTGTAGCATTCTTCTTTGTTTGGAAATCCAAGTTGTCAATAATATCAATGAAATTTAATTCCCCTAAATAATTGTCTAAGAAAATATAAGTCCCGTTAATTATGTCAGATCTGTTTTCATCATCTAAATCAGTATGTACAATAACGATATCAATGTCATCGGGAAATCTTGCATCTTCATTAGGATAAAAACTTAAATTATCTTTGTTGAATTTCAAACCAGCCATTCCAATTTCAACATTTTCAATATCTGAGGCAGGTTTTAAAGCTGTAAACCTCCAATTGTCAAGTTGTGGAGCAGCATCAATAAGTTCTTCTGTGAAGACTACATTTTTAACAGATCCATCAGGTGTAATTATTAATTCAGCAGTATGATCATCATACATTCCTGCTAGAAAGAAAAAATCTTCTTTTAACTCATCAAGTTTTGGTGTTAATTTATTAAAGAATCTTTTCTCAATATCATTATGCAATTTTACAATCTCAAAAAAATCTTCTTCGTATTTCACGAACCAATCCCAAAAATCTGAATTCGTTTCGATAGGTTGTTCTTTTGTTCTAAAAAAATTTTTAATGAACTCCATTCTATTAGCCCTCTTATTATTTTGTTGTAATTAACAATACATCTCCATCAAATCTTCTGCAAAAGGTAGTATTATTATTCATTTTTTCCGAAGAAAGAATTTCTAAAGATTGAATTGAATTTGAATCAATTTTAGTTATCTCTTTTAAATTGTCATTTAAAGGAATACCGTCAATAATTATCAAACCAATTTTCTTTTTATCCTAACTTCTTTGACCAGTGTATAAGCTGTCCAAATTTAAGTTTTTGAGTTCTAAAATTTCAGTCGATTTTCGTTGAGTAATTTTGAGTTCTTTCTTTTGTTTATAAATTCTGACACTTGCAATATTGTCTTTATTAAGATATAACGTCTCTAAATGAACCTTTTCATTAACTACAAATACTTTATAGTCAACTGAATATTCTTTTAATATTTTGTTTCGATCATATTTAATATTCCGATTGGCACAACTGTAAATTAAAGTCAGTGTTAGCACAAAAATAATGTTCTCATTTTAATTATTTTATCAAAAAAAGTGGTTATAATATTCATTGCCTATTTAATGAACAGTTCCTAAACTAAGAAAAATATGAACTCAACAATGCTATAAATTATTTATTTGTTGAATGCTTAAACTACTAATATTCATTATTTTATTTTTATATATTGGTTTTGATCTAAATTTGAAAGCATGATTTCGTGTATCTGTTCCTACATGGTAAATATTAATCCCTTTTTTAACAAAATACGAATATAATTTATTCATACTATTTAGTTTTCCTGTAGTATAAAGTGAGTCAGGGATTATAACATAATACTCATCAGGAATATATACTGTATCTGGAAAAGAGAGTAAATCATGCATACCTAAATTTGAATAATTTTCAATACTATTCTTAATGAATAAGTATTTGTAAGAATCTGATATTGGTACTTTCTTAAACTCATTCATTGCCGAATCTTTACCATATAAAATGGTAAGAAGTTCATATTTATTGAATGGTTTTTGATTAAGAGAATCTGAAATATTCTCTAATAGATATTCATAATGTTTATTCGATGAATCTTGATATCCCATTCTTTCGAGACTCAATACATAAAAAAGATGATAGTAAGATGACTTTGGGATTGACTTTGATAATTTTTGAAAAAGTTGTACCGTTAAACTATCATTTCCATTATTGTATTCAATATTTATTTTACATTTTATTCCATAAATATTAGTAGAATCCATTTCATAAAGTCTATTCACCAATAATTCATAAGTTTTATCATACTGATGATTTGAGGATAAACTATCGATCTTGTGAACAAGAGATTTAATTGTATCTTCTTTATTTGTCGTTTGTTTATTACAGCTAAATACGATAAAAAGTAATGTTGTCAGAAGTGTATAATTCATTTTGGTGAATATCATAAATACTACATTTGATCTAATTCTGTAAATACCATTATGGCATTATTCTCATTAGTAAAAAAATACCTCCAACTTATCATAAAAAATTAGTTTACTAAAGAATAGTTGGAAGACAATGTAAGATAGATATTGTGAAATTGTAATGCAAAATTCAAAAGTTTTTGCAAATCAAATTTAGTGAGGGATATTAAAAAATAATTCAAATAAAGACCTTCCGAGTAATCGAAAAGTCAATCCTAATTTTCTCCTACAAATCTGCATTTCATGGCTACACCGCCATTGTTCACCTAGGGCTTAATTTTTAGATCAAGCCAAACTAAGGCCTAATTATTATCGTTTGGTGAATAATTTATAACATAACTAGTACTACGTCCACCACTTGATTCTTTCAACATGATTCCTTTTTTTATTAAATCTTGTATATCTCTCAAAGCAGTATCTTGAGAACATTTACAAATTTTACCCCACTTTGTGGTCGTTAATTTACCAGTAAACCCATCCAATAATCTATTAACCATTTTTTTCTGTCTTACATTCATAATAGTTTGTGAATGTAACTTCCAGAACTCAGCTTTCTGTAATACTTTATTTAATGAAATATAGGTACTGTCAAATGAATTTTTTAGACAATCTAAAAACCATATTATCCAATCTGTGATATCTGAAGACCCTTTTTGGGTTTTTTCTAAAATCTCATAATACGCATCTCTCTCTTCCTTTATTTGAGCAGACATACTATAAAACCTTTTTACGCTATTATCAGATCTAGCTAAAATCATATCGGTAATAGCTCTAGTAATTCTTCCATTACCATCTTCAAATGGATGTATTGTGACAAACCATAAATGTACAATAGCTGCCATTAAGACCGGATCTGTCTCTTTTTCATTTTCAATCCAGAGGAGAAGTTTATCCATTTCTTTGTTTACTCTATCAGCACTTGGAGCTTCATAATGGATAGTTTCATTTCCGATAGAACCTGATACTACTTGCATTGGACCTCTTGAGTCTTTTCTCCAATCTGCAACTACAATTTTATACATATTACTCCAACCTGTTGGAAATAGAGCGGAATGCCAACCAAATAGTCTTTCTTTTGTTAAAGGTGTATCATATTTTTGGGTTGCATCTAACATCATTTCAACGATTCCATCAATATGCCTTTCAGAGTTTACAGCTCCAGCAATATCAATTCCAAGTCTTCTAGCAATAGATGAACGTACTTGTTGTTGTTCTAATATTTCACCTTCAATCTCAGACGATTTAATAATCTCAAGAGTCAATGTACTTAACATAGCTTCTTTTTGGATATCAAAACCTAGAGATTCCATGCGTCCAAGAAGTTTGCCTTGTAAATTTCTTGTTTCACTAAGTTTAAGTAAAACTTTTTTTGAGTTCCATTTGAAATCAGTCCAATCTTGTCTTTCGTGTATGTACATAACTAAAGTCCGCATAATTTACGGTAAAAATAATAGTTATTCTCCGCAATTAAAATATTCTCATTAATTTATGCGGATTTTAAGGTGATAATCTCCGCATGAGTAAGTTTAATAAGATTGTTGAAATAGACTTTGATGTAAACTTAACGGTTACGGTTAATATATAAAGCGTAGCATCTCGTTAGGGGGCTATGAATTTATATATAATGTTATCACCTTTTTTTAATTTTTCCATTTTCGTCAATTTGGTATTTCGCAATTATCTGTTCGTTTTTTACCAATTCGATGTTCATTCCTTCCAATAATTTCCCTTCATAAAATTCATTATCTTTATCACTCCACTTGGCAAAATTAATCTTAGAAATCATTTCTCCATTTGGCTTGTAGGTTCTGAATTCAAAAACATAATGTCTTCCCCAGTCTCCATATTCTCTTATTCCATATTCAAGTAGAATGTAGTTAGGTTTAACTATTCTTCCATATGCAAAGTATTCTTTGGAACAAATTAAACTGTCTGTTCTCTGTTCACATCTATTTGTAATCAGTTCTTCAAATTCTGTTTTCGGCAGTAGTTTTTTTAAATTCTCTCTTTCAATCGGAACCACATTAGCACTTTCAGTCAAAAATAGAATTGAGTTATAGTCTGAAAAATCACCATTCGTTATTGAAACCGGAAAGCTTGTATAATTGTCAAATAATTTCATAACTGGATATTCGATATTAGTCAAATCTGAGAAGTTAGTATATTCAGCATTTTCAATTTTTGTCCGCTTTTCACCACAGCTAAGTATTAGTAAAAATCCTAAAGGATATATGATGTTTTTTATTTTCATTATTAATTGGTACTAACGGTTATTGTACATTGTGCTTGTATCCCGCAGGGTGCTATGATTTCATATACACTGTTGCGTGGCGTTATTTTCTCATCCAATAAACATTTTTGTCTTCTTTGTATTTCTTCCATTTAAAATCTTTGTAGAATTCCATATCCTGATTGCTCTTCTTATGACATGACATACATGAAATAGAGGAATTAATTAGCATAACATTGTCAACGGAATATTTTTTCCCATTTACTAAAGGCTGTCTAAATTTTGTAACGTTCATTTCAGCATTCTCTATTCGCTTTTCAAGAGTTTCTTTATAGTCCCAGCTTTCATATTGTGGTATTTGCTTGGCTAGGTCATAAATTTGAATGCCCTTTTTCCAATCCCCAGATTTAACTAACATATCTCCCATGTTTAAATAAAAACCTTCAACATTATGCGGGGCAATCCAACTATTCCAACATGCACGTTTTCTTTTTAAGTTTTCTTCACTTTTCTCCATTGGAAGGTATTTCTGAATCTCTGGGTTTTCCCTGTCAAACTTTTCGCAATAACATTCATCAAGTGTTTTCCATTGCCACTCTAGACCTTTTTGAAACTGCCATGTATCCTCATGCAGTTGACTTAAAACATATCCAATCGTAAAATAGTTAAACTCTTTCCATTTATGGATTGACTTTTTTCCATCAAAATAGCCCTGAGTTGAAAGTTTTTTGTCTTGTGAAATATCTGCTACTGTCATTTTTAAATCAGCCAAAAAGCCAAGTACTCTTGGATCATTAGGATTAAGTCTATAAGATTCTCCAAAATACTTTAAAGCAAGGGTTGCATGGTCTACGATAGTTGGAGGAATTGTGTCTAAATTTTGACGTTCGCTTAATGCCCAGATATGAGTAAAGCCAAGGTGAGTGACTGTTTCAAGATTATTTGGGTTTTCACTGTAAGCTGCTCCTAAATAATAGAGGATACTATCAATCTTATGATAATTACCACCATGAAAATTCATCCAAAAATACTGGTTAGCAAAATTAGAAAGTTCGGACTCTTTGTTGAGATTCTGTGAATCTTTTTTCTTGTTGAGTGTTTGCACAGTAATTGTGCATCCGGCAACCACTATAATTAAAATTGAAACAATTATTTTTCTCATATATTTTCATATTTCATGTCACACTACGATCTATGTAAAATACGTTTTAATGCATTTTTACATATTGTTATGTGGTTTTATTCCAATTTGTCTTTCAATTTCCAAATTCATAATTGGAATTATTCTTTCTTTGGGTATTAGTAGATTTTCTATATTCCCAGAATCAATATGCTCTTTTTGTTCTCTCACAAAATCTGTAATATCCTCAATGCAGACAATTTTGTGATTAGCAAAATCTTCAAGCTCTTTTCCCTTTAATCCTAGTTGAATTGCTCTTCTATCTAATTTTTTCCCTAAGTAATCATGGTCTGGATCCCACTGAAGTCTGACGTTTTTTAGTTCTAATTCTTTACGCCACTGTTCTTCGGTTGAATAGATTTCTTTTTTAAATGAAGAGAATACTGATTTTTGCAAAATTTTTTTAAAATCATCTTTTTCTATCCAAATCGCTAGGATCCTTTCTTGATTCTCTTTTTCAGCCCAACCACTCCTATACATCATCCATAAAAAATTTGGCTTAATCCAGCTCATTCTTGTAAAGCTGAATTCTTTTCCTCCAAAAGTTTGATTTTCAACAGCATAATCAGCAATACTTGATTTATAAGCCTGATAAACAACAATATACTCTTCAAATTCTTCTTCTAATTTACCTGTATTATGATTACTCACATATGATCTATGAATAAGTTTATTACCCAAAATTTGTTGTCCGTATTTGGGTAATATTTGTTGTGATATAACATACTTTTCAAGTGGAATATGAAATGCTCTACGAGATACAGCTCTTAACACTTGCCCTTTTCTTTGCAGTTCTTTTTCCCAATTATCTAACCTTTTCTTTGCAAAACTTGAAATTATTTCATTTGCTTTATCTGCAATGTCTTCTAAATACACTTTAGCTTCTTCTGTACCTATATCTGCAAGTGCCCAAGTACACTTTCTTTGAAGTGGGTATTCATCATCCCAACTACAATACTCAAAATTTGAGAAAGCAACTTTATATAATGATTTAGCCGTAATTGGGTTTTTAGAATACTGGAAACTTCTTGCTAGATCCTCATGTCTTGTATGCCAGTCTGATTCAAAAATTTCACACATTAAGGTCAAAATTTCATTATCTCTTGGGTAATCGTAAATGAGACTGTATCCTGATTCTTCTACCGCATTAGAGTCTTTTGCTGAGATTATCCTCTTAATTTCTTGTAAATCAGATTCTCGTTTTTTCATCTTCTTTTCATTGATTGAAAGCATTTTTCCACATAACATTAAATAAACACAATGGTACAATAACATAGATTTTCTCATTATTATGCCATGGCATTTATTCAATAGAATCAAAGTTATCATTTACGTATTAAAATACCTATATGATAAATAATTATTTTTAGTTGTATTACAAATTATCTCATCAACAATTTTAGTACTTACATGAGTATATTATGGTATTGTTTCATCTAATTCAATTTTCTTCTATTTAATAAGTAAAGAGTAATATTTGCTAAACAATTTCACTTATACCTAATAGTAGACGCCAGAAAAATGGGCTAAACACAAAAAAGCTAGCAATTTCTGTGGTCATTGCTAGCTTTTCTTTGAATATATATTTGACTTTTTAAATCTCCGTAAATATAGCTTGAAGGTCTAATGGATCATTCATTTCTTTTTGCAACTTTACAAGTTTCGCAAAAAGCTCTGCTTTTTTTTCTTGGTATTCTGGAAGGTCTGCAAGATTGACCATTTCTTCTTTGTCTTTTTTCAAATCGAACATGTACATCTTTTTAATCTTAGGATAGATCAATAATTTGTAATCATCCGTTCTGATCATTCTTTGTAAATCAGTTAAATAAGCACCATAGATAGCATCATATGACTTTTCTTTTGTACCCTCGATCAATGGCATTAAGCTATTGAATTCTACATACTCTGGCTTTTCATAGTTGGCTAAATCCAATGTTGAAGCCATCACATCTTGTAAATAAACATCCATATCCAATTTTTTATCTTGAGGGATGTTCGGTCCAATCACATATAATGGTACTCGAACGGAATGATCATACAAGTTTTGTTTGCCTAACAAACCATGTTTACCCATCGCTAAACCATGATCTGCAGTGTAGAAGATGTAAGTATTTTCTAATTGGTTTGTTTCTTTTAGATGCTGGATGATACGCCCGATTTGAGCATCCATATGAGAAAGAATCGCGTAGTATTCTTGCTTGTGTACTTTTACAGAATATTCTGTTCTTGGAAAGGGAGCTAACGCTTCGTCTCTAACCGAAGGACCACATCCGATTTCTACTTTGTTTGGATATTCTGGCTGGAAAGATTTTGGAGTAGAAATGTTTTCAACAGGATATATATCTACATACTCTTTGGGTGATTGTCTTGGATCATGCCCTGCATTAAAGGCTAAATACATAAAGTATGGGTTTTCCTTATTTTTTGCAGCATCAATAAACGCAATAGCATCGTCAGCTAAGACTTCACTCCAGTGTTTTCCACCTTCCCAATAGCCGCCTTTTGTTCTGTCCCAAGGCAACCAAGATTTATCGTTTTTATCTTTTGGCCTAGCGTAGCCATTGGGCATTAAATGTTGGAAGTCTTTTCCGGCTGCTACTGCATCTCTGATTTCGTAAGTATGTTTTGTAAATACCCAAGCATCTTTTGGCATACCTGGACGTTCGTGTTGCACATGATTAAAGACTTTTCCAGAAGGAACTTTTACGTGCCATTTTCCAGACATGTAAGTCTCATAGCCGGCATCCTCCATCATCTGCGACCACATCTGTCTGTCTTCTACTAATTGCTTATAATTTTCATCACTCAACTTATTCGCGTTCCAAACAAAACGGCCAGTATTTAGCATCGTTCTACTCGCTTGGCAAACTGCTGAAGTCCATGCGCCCATATTGTAGGCATGTGAAAAATTTACACCACTTTTGGCAAGTTTATCTAAGTGTGGAGTTCTGATTTCTGTATTGCCATTTGCCGCTGTAGTTTCAAAACATTGGTCATCAGCAAATAGGAAAATAATGTTTGGTTTTTTTTGTTGTTCTACCTCTGTGGAAGAAACACTTTGTTTAGTTTTACAAGCCTGAAAAGCTAGTAAGCTAAGAAGAATAAAAAATGATTTTCTCATGGTAAGTATTATTTTTCTGAAGTAAAATTCACTCCAGCATTTCATTTGATACGTTGAATAAAGACGTTCTTAAAAAGGGTAGTCACACACCAATTCAATCTTTATATTACAACCACTTTATTTTTGAGTGCAGTAATTACAGTATCGAAAGTCATTTTTTTTTCATTGAATTCAAACCTATAATAATTCTCCCCCCTGTATTTGCAAAAAATTACCCCTTAGAAAAAAATATTCTTTACTAAAAGGCCTAAAAACAGGGTTTTGAATGATTTTATCAGAAATAGTTATTCATTAATTATCTCTACTTGCAACAAATTAATAGACGTCGAAAATCAATATTTGAGGTGATTTATGGATTAAAATTCCTTTTCTTCTACTGAAAGCGTCTTTGAATACCGACTAAAGTCACTTACCTTTTTTTTCTTCTTTTTAACGGTAAAACCTGCTTTTTTGAAACTTTGAATAATCAATAAAAAATCATCTTCCTGATCATATTCTCCAAAAGAAAGATCTTTGTATTTTAAATCAGTTTTATCATAAATTTTAATGATCAAATTAAACTTTGAAAATTCCTTCATGAAATGCACATCATAAAAATATCGTTCCTGAAACATCACTTCTTTTACATTCTCAAAGGTTACTTTTAAGATGTTATTTCCTGTAAAATCATGAGCAAAGATCACCTCCGTTTCACCAATACAAACTCCTACTACATGTGTATCATCAATGGCTTTTGAAATTACATAAAATAAGGTAGGAAAGAATAAAAAGAAAGCTCCAATAATAAAGGAATATCTATATCCAACAAATAAAGATAAAAGTAAAAACAGGCTATAAATCACTTCTGAAAAATAAGGGAGTTCAATTTTAGTTTTACTTTGTTTGTAGGGGAAAATCAAGTCTTTATTTTTCATGACTAGTCCTCTTTATGTTTTACCACATTTAAAATTTCATGAAACGCATCACTTATGGTTGGATCTTCTGTTAAATTTAATCCTTTCAATTCACATAATTCTTGAAAGGTCTCTTCAGGCGTTATTTCTGCTAATTCTCTTATCTCAGTAGTACGCTCTACCTCTTGTAATGACATCTTATTTTCGACACCAATTTTTAGTACTTCAATGGTTAATTCATCAATAAAATTATAGATATGATAAATCGGATTTTCATCTAGTTTAGCATCTGTAATCAGCACCTCTACCCATGGCGTCAATTGATGCTCTCCCTTACTTATTTTTTCGAGTTCTAAAAGGCAATAATCAAGGTTACCTTTTACTTTCGTAATTGTTCTGTATACAGGAACATCTACCCGATTGATCTTAATTTCTTTTTCTTTGGTGTCAATAATCACCACTTCTTTGTGATGTTTTATCTCACTGAAACTAAGCATATAAGGGGAGCCAGAATATCGAATATGATCATATTTCACTTTTTGTGCTCTATGAAGGTGTCCTAATGCAACATAATCAAATATCTTTGGAAAATCATCTGCACCAATATCACCCAAGCCTCCGGCAAAAACAGAACGCTCACTTTCAGACGTAGATGTCTCTCCTCCAATAGCAAACAAATGTCCTAAACCGATAACAAGTGTCTTATCATCTGACAGTGCTTCACATGCCTCACTTGCTTTTTGATAATGTTCAATTAAAGCCGTTTTATATCGATCTTGAAGATTTTCAAAAGTGGCTCCAGAAGTTGCTTTCCGAATATCTTGATCTCTCAAATAAGGCACAGCGGCGACCACCAATTTTTGTCCATCTATTTCAAAACCAAAAATCTCATCATTGATATCTTCAGAAACCTTTCCGACAACATTGATATTTAGAAATGTCAAAATATCTTTTGGTGCATTTAATCCAGAAGCACTATCATGATTTCCACCTGTAATCACAATATGTTTACAATCCGTCTTAACTAAATCTGTGAGGAATTTATAATACAGTTTTAGGCTAGAACCAGAAGGTTGAGGCGTATCAAACACATCACCTGAAATTAATACTACATCTATTTTTTCTTTATGAATCAAATCAACCATCCAATCAAGTGTTAAACCTTGTTCCTCTATCTGGGACTGTTCGTGAAGGCGATTTCCAATATGTAAGTCTGCTGTATGTAGTATTTTCATGATGCACTTTAATTTATAGTGAATATGAACAAAAAAACGCTCTTAGAAAACTTTTTTTGTCGTTTCTATTCTAATCTTCTCTCACAGTAATAACTTTAGACATTTAAAACTGAAAGATGAACATTTAGCACTCTTTTTCTAAGACTTTTTATAATAAAATAAGCTAGTAACAGTAAAAAAACCGTTACTAGCTTTATTATATTCTTTGGCAATTAAAATCGTTTTTTATGGCTTACGACTTGTTTTACCATTTTAGAAAATGATTTATCTTTTCTTCGTCTTTCTGCCTCAGAACTTGAAAAGTGTTCTTGTTCTCGATTCAATTTATGGTAATTTTCCAAAGCTTCTTCTGAAATAATTCCTTCTTCAACGGCTTCGATGACAGCACAACCTTTTTCATGTTGATGTGTACAATCTCCAAATTTACAATCTTCAGCATATTCTTGAATCAATGGAAATGTATCTTCTAATGCTTCAGATGAAGAAGCAATACCTACCTCTCTCATTCCTGGATTATCGATAAGTATACCTTCATTTGGCAAAAGGATTAATTCACGATGTGTAGTGGTATGTTTCCCTCTATTCGTCCCTGATCCAATCTCTAATGTCAACATTTGTTCCGTACCTAAAAGCAGATTGACTAAAGTAGATTTTCCAACGCCAGAAGATCCTAGGAAACAATATGTTTTTCCTGATTTTATCATGGAACGTAAAAGATGCACACCTTCAGTATCATTCAACTTAGTAACCATCAAATCTAATTCAGGAAATCTTTCTGCTAGAGAAAGTTGATAGTCCTGCAACGTCTCTTGATCTATTAAATCCGCTTTACTTAATATAAGAATAGGCGTAATTCCTGCATCATAACACAAGACTACATACCTTTCTATTCTATTAAGATTAAAATCACGATTGGCTGAAGTCACGATAAAGGCAAAATCAATATTTGAGGCGATATATTGCACCTCTCCACTTCTACCAATTGCTTGACGTTTGATACTGTTATTTCTGTGAAGAACTTCTTGTATTAATGCTTTTTCTTCATCAAAAGGCATAATCTTTACCCAATCTCCTGTCATGGGAAAATCACTTCTTTCTTCAGCCGTAAAACGTAAATGTCCCATGATTTCAGCATCAAAAATGCCCTTTTCATTTTGGACGATATAGCGTTCTTTATGCTCTGTTATCACTCTTGCCCATTCATCTCTAGTAATGTCTGGATGTGCTGATTCAAGTGAAGAATTAAAACCTAATTGTTCTAATGTTATATTTTTCAATGTCTTAATTATTTGTATGATTTTTTGATTTAATGTATCTAATATTCAGATATAGAAAACCGACAGGTACTCTTAGGAAGTACCCAACACAAGTTGTGGTAAGAAAAGTTGTACCTGCCGGTCTATGCCGAGATCAAGTACACCACAGGTAAGCTATATGTGTTTCTTTTTGTCATACTTTACAAATGTGTCATGAATAAAGCAGTAAAACAAATTTCAATAAATTTATTAACATTTAGACTATAAAAAAGAGTTTGCGAATCAATTGATAAGCAAACTCTAAAACTATAGGTGAATATAAGTTAAACGAATGTTAGTGTCTTACAAGTCGACGAGAGAATTGTCGAACTTGTTTTAGTATAGATAAGCACATTTTATGCTCAATGATATATTTTTATTGGAATAATCTATCGTAATATTTATCCCACAATTCTTCTTCTTCTAATGAAGGGAAATTATACCTTGTACTACTTGAAACCATTAAGGAAGTAAAATAATATGTTCCTTCAATAAATTCTTTTTTATCATGTATATCCCCTCTAAAATCTTGACATAAGGAATGAAATAGCTCATGTACAATCAGTTGACATTCCATATGTACAATACCTAACTTCTTGCTCTTAGGATTAATTTTGATGTCACGCATTACATTAGATTGTCCATGTACATGTGTGGCCAATGAACTATCCCACATGATCTTCACTCTTCTATTACGAAAAGTATAATTATGTTTTTCTGCTTCCGCAATAAACCTTTCAACGTGTTGATGAAATATGGAAATCAAATCATCTGAGGCATATTCAACCACTATATTTCGTGGCGACACACTCATGTCTACATATGCACATGCATTCATTAAAAACATGGACACAATGATTGATAGTATATTTATAAATCGGGTCAAAAGTACAGAATTTATTTGTTTAGGCTTAATCAATAATCAAATGTAGTTAGAAGAAAAATGATTAGCAAATATTTAACAATTTAAAGAAACTAGAAAAGTGTTAAATAATTAATCCTTACTTAAAATTGAAATAACTTTTTCCGCCAAAGGAATATCAGCTGGAGCTAATGAATAATCCAATAAATTTTCTACTTGTACCCAACATTGTTCGAGATGTTCGTTTAATTGTAAATTCCCTTTTAAGATTGTTGCAAAATAAGCATGAATGTCTATACAAAAGTCATCATATGTATGTTTATTAGAAGCAATAAAATTACCTATTTCAACCTCTATGGTTAGTTCTTCTATTAATTCTCGACGCAATGAAGTTTGATGTGTTTCCCCTAATTCTACTTTCCCTCCTGGAAATTCCCATAATCCTCCTTGAGATTTGTGTAAAGGACGCTTTGCTATAAATATTTCTTGATCCTTGTTTAAAATCACACCTGCTACAACAGTTAGCATATTCTTTTTAGTTTAATATTAAATTGTAAATAAAAATGCTGAATCGAATAGTATCAATTCAGCATTTCTATTTAAAATATTACTTTTATTCATCTAATAGAGACATTGAAACTTTATAAATTTCATATTTCCCTCTTTTTCCTTCTGGAAGATGAATTTGTGAAGTTGTAAAGAAAATTTCTCGATGTAAATTCTTCGCAAAAGAATCTGCCCAACGTATCCTGTCATCTTTCAAAAGATGGACAAGTTTTCCCTCTTTAGTATAAACATTTATTCCATTAGACTCTAAACCTCCAAGCCATAGGTTTCCTTGTCTATCAAACAACATTCCATCTGTCGCTGGAATTTCTGCTAACTTTTCAACAGCATCTTCTACTTGTTGAGTAGAAAGGTCTTTATTGAGCAGTACGTCTGTTTTAATTCTATATAATGAATGTGACGAAAGAGCAATGTAATATAAATAAGCATTATCAGGTGTTAAAGCAATACCGTCAGAAGCAATTACATTTTCCCATTTGTAGCCATCACATACTAAGTGATCCACTTCAGCATTGACACTTTTATTTCCTGTCAATAAACGACGAGATTCACCATTATCAATATCCAATACAATAATTCCTCCGTGTCCTGAATCAGTGATGTAAGCAATATCTCTTTCGATATCAATTCTCACATCATTGTAATAAGAGTCCTGAAAGAAATTTTCTTCTGGGAAATTATAAGAACGAATTAATTTATTTTCACTCAAATCAAAAGCGTATAAAACGGGACCTCCGTGCTTTACACCTTTAAATTGTTTATTATTCGTATCTAAAACCCAAAGTCTGTTTTTACCATCACAAACTACACTTTGTACAGCGTGAAATGAAGAAGCACCCGTAGACGCGTTCCACATTTCTGAAGGATACGGTACTGCTTTCCCATTTACAATTTCAGCAACAGACATAGGGATTCTATCCGACCAAGCTGGATAATTGACAAATATTCTTTTGTTTTTGCTCACCGCAATACCTGTCCATTGATTTTCAGATGAGGCAATGAGTGTAAGTGGGTCAACATCTTTTTTTTGATTGTCATGAGAAGATTGTGATTGACATCCCCACATCAATGTAGCAGTCAATACAATACTTAGCAGAGTTATTTTATTTTTCATCTATTAAATTTAGTATCGTTTGTGAAAACAAAGCTAAAAAACTAAAAGTAAATCTTAAAATTACCATTTCAGAAATGATATAAGTTTAGAATAATTAATAATTATTTAATCTCGGCAATACTAAAGTATTGAAAAGTACAATACTTAAAAAGTATTATTTTATATACATGTATGATTTCAAAATAAAATATCAAAAAGGCAATTCATCCTCTTTAAAAAATTGAGGATAATCACTTTTTGATGTAATTATATTAATATCACAGACCACACTTTTCTCATTAACATCTTTCGCTCTGCAATATTCTATTATTCCTTCTTTTCCTGAATTGATTAAGAGTACATTTCCTGCATTAATTGGATATTTCAAAGCTGAATCGATAGGTTTTATTATTCCTAGAACTCTTTTTGATCTGGCAAAATAACTAATTACAAAACGAGAATCATCAGAAGGTTTATCCTGAACTAAAATCACTCTATTGGATAAACTTGCCAATACTTTTGAGGCTTCGATGTATTTATATTCATCAAAAATAGTTTCAGGTGGAAAAGGAGAAATAACACATTCTAAATTAGAATGATAGATGTCATTAGAAGGCAAGTATACCTGATCTATGCCTGAAGAAACGACCTCAATTAAAAAGCTATCTTTTACTTCCTTAAATATATTACCTACCCCTTGCTGATGCATGACAGCAGATACAATTTCTTCTTCGTCAGTAAATTCAGCTAGTTTTTGACTGATAATCTGACCATGTTTATCTGGAGTTTTTGAACCAATAATCCCAACAGTATATTCATTTAGTAAAGTCACATTGCCAATAACATATAAAATAGGCCATAACTCACTAACTTCCTTTATTGCTGCAGGATAATTTTCATTTAAAAAAGAAATCGGCTGTATCTCATACTTCTTACAATTTTCTATAATTGTTTCTGCTGAAGCAATTCCTTTTTCAATATCCTCCAACGTCACTTTATTAATTCGTTTCGTCTGTTCAAATATATTTGTTATCGCCTCTCGTACAGTTGTACTCTCCAAACTTTCTTTTTGGATGATTTCTGCAGAACGAAAAAGGAATTTTGGTCCAAATCCTTTGATATTTAATATTGACAAAACAAGATATTCTATCATTTTTCTAAGAATGTTAATTTACTTTCATTAATAATGTAATATTAAGGCGTTTTTTTTACTTTTTTCTATGAACTAATAAAAAAAAGGTATTATATTGCACATGGGTAAAGAATCATAGGTTAGTCACCTATATAAAAAAACTAGTTGGAATTATTTCCGACTAAAAGCATCTCGATCTTCGGGATGCTTTTATTTTTTTGTAAACTCATAGATTTTACCGTCCTCAGTGAAACCTACTTTTCTAAATAAGTTTTCAGAATCTTCTGAGGCTTGTGTTACAACTGTTTCCACTTCCAACATCTTTGCAAAAGTAATTGCTTGTTCAATCAATTTTTGACCGATACCTTGATTTCTATTTTCTATCATGACGGATAAGTTGTAGATACCTGCAGTTTTTGATGAGAAATCCACAAATAACTCAATCACACCCACTACTACTCCATCTTCATGATAATTCAATAGAATTGTATCTTTTCTCTCTAAAATAGTTTGGTGAACATTATTATAATAGTGAAGTACATTCACATCAAAAGGATCCCAATTATTAGCAATGACAAATGCATTATCAATAATATCTTGTCTATTTTTGACTAACGTAATTTCATCATAAGCACCTGAAGTCAATTGATCGATTTTAGCGGTAAAACCTTTATTAACTCCTGCCTCAAGCACTTCTAATGTATTGAAAATGGACTTAACCTCATCTGTCAGATTATTTTCTGCAATCCAAATACATGATTCTCGAAGTCTATTGTCATAAAATTTCAGTGCTTTATCTAAGCCCTCTTTGGTTAACTTTTTGGGATCATCAATATGAATCACATTAAATGTGTCTGCTTTAAGACCACTATCTATGTAGGAAAGGCCTTCTTCTTCTAATACCTGCATAATGTTACAGAAACTTGGAAGATGAGCAGCGTGTAATGAGAAGTTTTTATCTATTTCTTGTATCATTTTCTTTTTTTTCACAATGTTAGCTTTTTCTATGTTGCGAATCAAAAAAGAATAGATTTGTTAGGAGTCAACTTTAAAACATTAAAGGGATTGCATTATCCATACTTTCCATGAAACTATAGATTTTATTTCCTAAGATTGAGCGTTGCACCTCTTTTGATTGTTGCTCAAACTTAGCATAATTAGTTGCATTGGACTTTGTGTAGGCAAAATTTACAGGCCTAGTCATTATTTGGTAAATAAATAGCATAACACCTAAGCTAAACACCAAACTAGTCCACCTAAATTTATGAGGCATCCATTTTTTTGGTAATAGATTAAGTAGTATGTTGATGATTATGACAGATAGAATGATCAATACCAAATCATAATTATTCCACCACCATATATTTCCAAAACCACCAATGTATTGAGTACTTGGAAAAAATAGATTTACGCCACCCCAAGCACTAGCAGGAGTCGGCATATCTTCTAATAAATGCCCTAGATAGCCAAAGAAAAAAGCAAGATAAAATAAAGGAAAAGAAGATTGTTTTTTGAAAAGATAAACTGATTTATTTTTTATCATCCACCCAATACTAAATAGAGTAAGAATCAACAGAGGTGATAGTATAGAATGTAGTGCAGCATGATGAGAATACCAGAATTTTGAAGAATAAATTACTCTACCACTATTTTGTAGATTGAACAACACTCCAAAAGTTGTATCAAACTTAGACCAATAAGAAATTGCATCTAAATCAGGAAGTGCACCTCCAATACTTCCTATCAAAATGATAAGCGTTTTTGTTTTCCAATCACCTTTGGAAACACTTGCAGCGACTGTTCCAACGGCAGTACCTGTAAGTGTATGTGAAATAATATCCATTCCTTTTTAGTTTACTTTTCAGTCTGTAAGTTAAGTAATGAATCTTAGAATATTTCAATATCCACTTATAAAAGAAAAAAAACACAATAGCGTATTGTCTATTGTGTTTTATTTATTATAATGCTTTCGCTTTTTTATCGATTATTTTTTGTTTCGAGAAACAAGATGCAGGCAATCCCGATTCATTGACCAATAGAGGTACTGCCCTACTATTCCATCCAAATCGAACATATTTAGGTTTTTTGATCTTATCTAAATCTAGAATAACTATACCTTTTTCTACTTTAGCGGTAACTGTCTGGAATTCGAGATCCTCTCCACATATTTCAAAATCACCTTGATCGCCGTCTGCAAAATTTAGACCTTCATTATGTTTAAAGTAAACATATACTTTCTTACCATCTTTGATGATACGATCTAATTTAGGAGATTCTACTGTTTCATTTTCGATCACTTTATAGTGTTTCTTTAAAGCTAATTTAGAAAGACGAATACCAATGATATCTTTTATTTCAGCATATAAATCATAAACATCACTAATATCACTTGTTACAACCATTGCCGTTTTTTTGATATGTAATAGTTGTCGCTGTTGATCTCTAATTTTTGCACCGTGCGTCATTTTTTTGTACTTATAAGGTGCAATTTGAACATAATAAAAAGGTACTTGACCAAATTGATCTCTCATATGATGAATCAATTTGGTCATTTGCTTTTTGTAATCTCCTTTCTTGTTAGGCTGTTCTTTTCCATGAGACCATAGTATACCTGCAAATTTGTAGTCTCTATATTGATACATTAATGCATGATGTGCAATAGCACTGTGGTGTGTTGTAAAAGGTTTATTGTCTACACCTTCATCCACATGAGAAATAAATTTCTTTTCAGCTTCTAATACAGATTCTTTGTACCAGCTATCAATTGGTTCTTCTCCCCAATCTTGTACTACTACACCAACAGGAACATTTAATTTTTCATTAAGATTAAATGCAAAATAGTAACTCAGTTCGCTAATACGACCAAGTGTTGCCTGATTTACTTCCAACCATTTTCCATTTATATCTTCATGCACAAAACCTTTATTGTTATTTTTCACGGTCATTACTCTGATATCAGGAAAAGTATGTCTTCCATAAACTTCCTTTGGAGGATTAATATACTCAGAGAAAGTATCTGTGATATTGGTTTGGCCAACGGCCAGCCAAACTTCACCAATCATAATGTTATCCAAAATAAGGACTTCTTCTCCTGATTCTATGGATATAACATATTTATTAAAGCTACCTTCGGGTGTAACCAAAGTAACTTTCCAGTTTTTATTATCACCAATTATGGTAGTAACCGAATTACCCCATGATGGAGTGATCTCTATTTTTTGACCAGGTTTACCCCACCCCCAAATTGATATTTCTGATTCTTGTTGAAGAACCATATTATTTGAAAATAGATTACTAACCGAGAGGGCAAAAGAAGTAATAGAGCATAAAATTAATAGTACAATAAGTAATAACTGCTTTTTCATCGCGTTGGTAACATTAACAGTAGATAGTTGTAGAAGTTAAGTATTTTGAAGTTCTGTAAAGTAATATACTAGCAGATGAGTCGCTTCTAACAATAGTTACTGTTATGGTTAAATTAAAGTTGAATTGTTACTAACAAGATTATTATAAAATCTCTTAAAAAACAAATTTTTCAATGGATAAATGCAAGTAAAAAATGGCCCGCAAAAATCGACCGCAAATATCATAAAATACTGAAAATAGGATAATTAAGGCAATACGAAAGAAATAAAAAAGGTATACGAGAATTAAATTCAGCGTATACCTTTTTATAGTATTAGTAGTTGACTAACCTAAAGATTAATCGTCACTTTTCTTGAATAATTTCACAATGAAACTACCAACTGCTGCAATACCAATAAAGATGAATTTTGCAAATTTTGCTAATACAGCAAAAATACCTGTTTTCGCAAGTACTTTACCAGCTACTAATCCACCAACAGTCCAAGCTGCAACATTATCAACTTCAGGTGAGAAGTCTGCATATTGGAATCCTTGATCAAAAGTAACACTACTAAGTACACCATCAATACTCTTGTTTACTTCACCTAATTCAGGCATTGAAGCAATAGCATTGATCATAAAGACACCTTTACGACCTAAAACTCTAAGGTTATAATTTAATGTGTGGTTCGGGTCTCCTCCAAATTCTAATTCTCTTGCCCAGTGTAATACTTTACGATCAGCATCATAATATGGCGCTGAAGCCCAACCAATTAATTCAATTTCTTCATATCCTTCCTGTACTCTGTATGCATTACCTTCACGTGTTTCGGCTTGTTGTTCAGCCAAAAGTTCATCATAATCAATGTCTTGAGCATCTTCATCTGAAACATAACCCATTTCGTCGAATGTAATCGTATATGCCCAGCTAGAATCACCTAAAACACCTTTTCCTGTTGGCACTAACATACCTAAGATGTCTTCATCTTTTGGATTACCCCAAAGGTCAGAAAGTACATATTGAGATTGTTCTTTGTCAAGGAAACTAAATCCTTCAGGAACATTGATTTGAGCATTAGCTTCTTCAAATTCTATCACACCTTGTTTGTAATCTAAAGATGCTTCAATTTGATTAATCATTAGTTGAACACTATCAAGTTCTACCTCATTGGCAAAAATATTAGTCACACAAAAAAGTGATAATACAATAGTTTGTAAAACTGTTTTCATTTTAATAAAAAAGTTATGTTTAGTTTAAATAATATTATTTTTTAGTTTGCTTTGCTCTGCAAATTTGCATTTTTTTTCTTTAGAATAAAATAATACAAGTTGTTATACTTAGTATATAGGTAAAAAAATGGTCCAAAATTTAATTACTTTGAACCACTCTATTATACAATCAATTAATATTCAATCTTTAAAGTATTGCCTTCTAGTAGCCTACCTTTCGACTCTGTTATCTTTAATTTTTGTTCTGCTGAAATACCGATTGTTTCTCCTGGTTTAAGGTTTATATCATAACTAACAACATAACTTGCCATTCCGTACATCATTTGGTTTAAGTCCTCAAGACTTTTATCAGAATCTACAATTTCCATCTCTTGTTTACCGAAAGCTTTCAAACCAAACGTGTAACATGAGTTTTTACCATTAGCTTTATGTAAACCAAAGTAGACCCATATATATAGTGGTAAATTTTCTTCATTCATCATATGTACATTGGCTTCATAGAAATTCTTTTCCAATACCAGAGTACGGCTTCCCATATATAATCCTATGGAATCACTATTATTCATTATGGCTGATGCCACCTTTGAAAATAAAATATTTTCTTTGACAGGTTGATCTCCTCCACCAATAATTGAAATAATTACATGACCTTTATGAGCGGTTGCTTCTTGTTCTGCATTCTGCCAAAAATAGTTGAAAGAGGCTGCTGATTTCACTTCATCTCCAGGAATCGGCATAGGCATTGTGGCGATCACCACACCGTAGCCATCTACAGTTAAAAAAGAAGTTTCGTTATTCGTTTTCGTTTCACCTAAAGTTAAACTCCAATGTTCTTTTAACTCTACTATTACTTGGTTGATATCTAATGAATTTGGATCATTCAATAAAACCATTCCTAATACAGATTTATTCTCTGATTCAGGAGCACTAGAAGTATTCTTTGTGACAGTATTTTCAGCTTCTGTTTTTTTCTTTCTCTTGAGGAAATCAAAAAGTCCCATAATATATGAAGTTATTTGTATTGTATATTGTAGTACACTAAACTGACAAGGTTTGTTTTATGAAAAATAGAGCTATGCTTCTGAAGTATGTTTTCCAACTTCAAAATCGATCACTAACTGATTGACTTCACCATGAGCATCTAATCCCCAATAGGCGGGAAATAATCCATTCGCAA
Organism: Flammeovirga sp. AWQ4_249; assembly: GCF_056161045.1. Classification (NCBI taxonomy): domain Bacteria; kingdom Pseudomonadati; phylum Bacteroidota; class Cytophagia; order Cytophagales; family Flammeovirgaceae; genus Flammeovirga; species Flammeovirga sp. AWQ4_249. Next base: position 111,973 of record NZ_JBSWYJ010000008.1, on the reverse strand, counting down.
TTCCAGAAGAAAACATTATAACATTGGTATTTCCGCCTTTCACAAAGTAGTCCAACCAATCTCCTTCTGAACTTGATCTACGAGGATTATTGCCATTTTTATTAAATAGTGCTTCTAAATAATCATCATAAAAATTACCGCCTTCGTGTTCATTAAAAAATGCGTCCCTTTCAGCTTGGTATTGTTTAATTGTTAGAAGATCAGATAAACTTAAAAGGTTACTTTCTACAGGAAATTTACCATTAATTTTAAAATTTGCCTTATGCCCTGTACTAGTGGCAAAGTTAGCGACTTCCCATTTCACAGGAGTACCTTTTTTTACTTCCAACATAGCATAACAAGGCTTAAAACCGTGTTGCGTTTCATGAAAGTAAAGGTAAACTGGATAAGGACGTGGTGCTAATTTTCTTTCTAATGCTTTTAATGTAAAAAGACGTAATGGATCTGTAATAACCACTTCACCTGAGGTAAGGCGAACCAAACCTGTTAAAAATTCCTTGTATTTTCTTGATTCTCTAAGATTGATAAAGTCAGAGGAATCAATTGCAATAGTTTGCTCGTCTGTAGTATATTGTTCAGTCATTATATAACTTAATTAAAAAATGAGTGTAATTGGTATTACCAAAGTACTAAAGGATCTATTTTTAAGCTAACGATTTGTTTATTTTTTCTATAAATGACAAATTAATGTACCAATTTAGTTTCCGCCTTGGGATTATTTTGCAATGAATAAAGAAATGTAGTGACCTCATCTATCCATTCTTGTTTAGAATGATGGAGATAATTTTCATGCCCTGCCAAAGCAAAAGTTTTCAACAGTTTCTCTCCATTTATATTCAGAAAAATTGCATCTATTTCTTCTCTACTCACCTTAGGATCTTTTTCTCCATACATTAATAATGTGGGGCAAGAAACTCCTTTTGCATAGTCAATGGGATTATGATCAAAGGCCCAAAAATTATTTTGTACTCCTCCCCAAAAAGTGAGCATTCCAGCAAGAGGGAAGTTGGGGATTTTCATGATTTCAAATCTTGTTTTCACAGTGGTATACATGTTACCAAAAGGACATTCAATAATGATTGCATTGGGTGAAACATTTAGCTCTCCTACAGCTCTCAAAATAGAAACAGCACCCATAGAACTACCAAAGAGAATTATATTTTCTTCCCCTTTATTTCTAATATAATTTACACAAGACCTCACTTCTTCTGCTTCAAAGTATCCGATAGTTGTTCGATAACCTTCAGAACCTCCAGAACCCATAAAATCTACCATCAATGTAGAATAGCCCATAAGATAAAATTCTTCTGCTTGATCTACTAAAGCAGATTTATTACTGCCATATCCATGGAAAAGAAGGATGGTGTCTAAAGCATTTGCTTTTTTGACATACCAACATTCCAATCGTTTGTTACTATTAATTTTGACAACTTCATAGGGTTGGTGAGGTTGTATTGTATTCTTAGGTTTAGGTGTATTGACACCTGCAAGAACCGTGATTAATTTTTCTCCAAAAGTTAAACGTGATGCTGATCCTGTTTTATAGGTATTATTTTTTGAAAAATGAGTAAACTGATAAGCATGAAAATAAGACACCACATTCATGCTTAAAAACAACATTAAAAGTAAGAATAAAAAAATACGTAGTTTAGTTCTCATTGAAAGATTGGAAGTATTTTATTTTAAATTCTACTAGATTGTGATAGGCCTTTCCGTTATATACAAAATCTAGTATAACCAATTTTATCAAAATTACCCCTTTTTCCAAAAAGTTAGTTGCATACTTATAGATGAGTAACATTGCCTGCAAATTTAATTTTTAAACCTTGGTAAAACGAAAACATATGCATAATTTATATAGAATAAATTGCCCATTTATTAACATAAAAAACAATTATGAATATTGCTATTATCGGTACAGGTAATGTTGGTGGCGCTTTAGCTACTAATTTCTCTTCAAAAGGTCACTCTATTTTATTAGGGGTTAGAGACACTAACAATTTTAAAGGCAAACAATTATTAGACAATCAAAACACCACAGCTCACAGTATTCCTGATGCAGTTGCTAAAGCTGAAGTAGTTATTGTTGCTGCTGGCCCTCAATTTACAGCATCTATCGTTAAAGCAATGGGAGACACCAATGGGAAAGTCATTATTGATGCCATGAACTCTATTTCAACGAGACCTGAAGGATATAATAATTCATTTGAGGCTTTTAAAGCTTTAGCCAAAGGTGCTGAGGTTGTTAAATGTTTCAACACAACAGGTTTTGAAAATATGAAAGACCCAATTTATGACGGGAAAGGGATTGACATGTTTGTGGCTGGTAGTTCTGAAAAAGGAAAAGAAATAGCAACACAGCTTGCACTAGATGCTGGATTTGAAAAATGCTATAATTTTGGTGGAGATGACAAAGCTGGATTATTAGAACAATTTGCTTTATCATGGATTAATATTGCCTTCATGCAAGGTGAAGGAAGAAACATGGCCTTTAAAATTATAAAAAGATAATGAAAATTGCATTAATCACTGGAGGTCACAAAGGACTAGGTCTCGGATGGTGTAAAGTCCTTGGTCAAAAAGGTTACTCTATCATCGTTTCATCAAGAAAAGAAACAGACGCTGAAAATGCATGTGAGCTTCTTAAAACAGAAAATATTGATGCATATCCTTTAGTATTGGATGTTTCTTCTGAAGAAAGTATCGCTAACGCTGCAAAATGGGTTGCTGATAAATTTGGTCAATTGGATCTGTTAATCAATAATGCAGGTGTCAACCCTAAAGATTATCAAGATAAAGAAAGAATGGCTAAAGCCTTTAATATTGATCATCTCGATTTTGATGAAATGTTGCAAGTTTATCGTGTCAATAGCCTTGCTCCATTGATGATGGTAAAACATTTCAAACCTTTATTATTAAAAGCTGAAAAGCCGAAAGTTATCAATGTTTCTAGCTGGCTTTCTAGCGTTACAAATATGAAATTTGGTGGGCATTATGGATATGTATCTAGTAAAAACCTGTTGAATGTTTTGAATAAAAGTTTAGCAATGGAAATTGTTGATCAAGGGATCATTACCGTAAACATCAATCCCGGCTGGGTAAAAACGGATATGGGGGGAAGTGAAGCCGATTTCACGCCAGAACAATCTGTTGAGAATGTATATGATAATGTAATTTCTAAAATTGAAATTGCTGATTCTGGAAAATTTTTCAATTTTGATGGAACAATTCATCCTTGGTAAATTCTCTTATTTCTAATAAAATAAAAGGTTGATCAATGCACTTATCCTACATTGATCAACCTTTTCATTTTTATTGAATAATAAATTTCGATTCTACTTTTTGTCCACTCCTTGTAATCCCTTTCACATAATATAATCCAGGAAGATAGCTTTCAATATTTATGGTTCCTTCCACTTTTTGGAAAGCCTGCATTTTTTGACCTGAAGAATTAATTATTTCTAAATTCATTTCTTCTCTTGAAGAAAGATGCAATTGATTTGTACCTTTCACAGGATTTGGAAAACAGCGTATTGTAGGGAAATTATTTTTTTCAATACTTGTCACTTCATCCTCAATCACAGGAGGAATATAGACAACTGTTTTTACGGTGTTTGTGGTGATTGGTTTATTAAAATCAAAGTAAATATCTGCAGTATTCAATATACTATCACCTTCCGCTAAATCAGTTTTTGGTGTCATTTGATAATAAATATAACCATGACTATTGGGCTCATCTACAATACTATCTGGTAGTAATATATTTTCAAAAGTAAAGACTAGCACATTACTATCATACCAATTAATGCTATAGTCATGTGATAAACTTAGTATTTCAAAAGATTCAATTTGCAGATTTGCTGAAATAGTATCTACAATAAATACATTAAAAGCGGTATCAGTTCCTGTATTTTGAAAACGTATGAGATAATCAATAGGTGTTTGTGCTTCCACTTCCTGCACGGTTATGGAATCTCTTGCTTGCTTGTCATTCGGATCAAATGAACCTGTTACTTCAAAAAATACGTGAGCAGCATTATTATCTTCAATGTCATCTTCAAAGTCATCAGCTGAAATCGCAGCAATTGTTTCTACTTCATCTCCAAAAGAATCAAGATTCGTTTTTCCATAAAAATAAACCTTATGTATCTCTCCTACATTGAGTGTATCAATAGAATATAAAATTTCGTTTCCATTTTTTTCAAACTGATTTAAAGAATCTACAAGTTCAAATGTTGGAGCTTCTAAACTTAAGGTAATATCCTTTACTTTCTCAGTTCCATAATTCATTACTTCTACCACATATATCATGTTAAATCCAGGACGAGCTCTTGTAAAAAATGGAATTCGCACCTGTAAATCGTTAACATCTTGATTGGATTGTAATGCTATATTTTGCTTGATTTCATCCGTAAATTCAGTAGCTGAAATTGAAAAAGATGAAGGATTTGAGTCGAAATAATTGACAGTTTCAAGTGTTGCGGTATAATTCCCTGTATCTTTCAAAATGGCAAAATAATCTCCATCCTTATTGGTCTTAAATTTTTGATTACCAGGATTGAGCTGTATAGCTAACCCTTCAAAACTTGCTTCATCTGTTTCTTTAACTCCATTTTTATTTAAATCATAAAAAACATTACCATATACCACAGGAAATGTCGGACAAGCATCTGGATTATTCCCGGGTGTACATAAAGTGTATTGATCTAATAAATTAAACCAAAAACCAAATTGCTCAAAAAACGCTACCATTTTCTGAGGATAATTTGATATACATTCAATACTCGTTTCGGAGATATCTAAATCGTAAATAGAATCTGGTAGATGTGATAAACAGGTAAGATCAGGATTTTTATTGACTTCCAATATTTCAAGTTGTTCTAGAAAAGAAACATCTATCTCTGTAAGCTTATTATTTTCTAGTGTAAGGCGTTTTAATTTTTTATTACTTGATAAATCAATGGTTGAAAGTTGATTTTCCCTCGCATGAAATAATTCCAAACTATCAAGTTCATGCAGATTTATATCTGTAAAATTGTTTTCACTGATATATAAAAACTTTAATGCTATTAGAGACGAGACATCAAGAGCAGACAAATTATTTTCCCAAGCTCTTAAATTGAGTAAACGATTACAACCTTCTACTATCAAAGTATCCATTTCATTATGATGGCAACTTAATTTTGATAGATTTTTTAAACCAGAAACATTCAAACTATCGATGGCATTATACCCACAACTCAACTCCTCCAAGTGAGTCATATGACTTACATCTAGCTTTTGTGTATTATTATGAGAAATAGATAAATACTTTAAGTTAGGGACATCTGTAAAAGAATAATCAGAAGGTAATTTCGTGTAAGACATGCTCAGGAATGCTAACTTATTCTGGGATGATAGATCTAATGCTGTAATATCTACTTTTTGTACATATAAGGATTCTAATTCTACTAAACCTTGGACATTTAAAGACTTTAAAGGATTTCTACTCACTATTAACTTCCTCATCTTAGTACATGGAGAAGCATCTAAACCATCTAATTTGTTATAATGAATGGCTAAATATTCAAGAGAAACTAGGTTTGAAAGATCTATTTCTTTGAAATTATTAAAACGCAAATTCAAATATTTCAAATTTCCTAAACCTGTCATATCTAAGGTATCAAGATTCAATTGTTCAATATCCAAAGTATCTAATTTGGTCAAATTGGTTACATTAATTGAACTGAATTTATTGACTGAAGCATCAAGGTATTTCAGATTTTTCATCATGGAAAAATCAATAGGCACACCTTTTTCCATAAAACGAAAGTTATAGCTACAATTCAGCCATTCAAGATGTATAAAACTGCTTAATCCTGTAAAATCTTTAACTCCTTTCTGGTATAAATTTAAACGTTTGACAGCAAGTGCTTCTGACTCTTGAATAATACTATCATTATTAGTATCAAAACCTTGAGCAATGACTTCATGTAAAAAAACAGTGTCTGGAATGGCTACATTTTGAGCATTACCAAAAGTGGTAAAAGAGACAATTAGTAAAAAAGTAAATATCTTTTTCATCAGTTATTTTTAATGTTAAACTTAAAAAGTAACCAATAGATATTTTCGGAAATTGAAGGCGTATTTAAGGCTGTAAAAAAGTAAATGGTTCTCCATTACTTTTTAAATGAATGTTAATTAATATGAGTAACGAGATCTATAGAGAATAGTTACAATATCATACCATTTTTTAAAAACACCTCAAATTTTAATGCTTTATGCTTGAAAATTGACATCACCTTTACACAATACAGATTTGTGCTACTTCATTATTTATTTCTGCTAATTCTGAGACAAGATTGTTAGTTATTGGTTAAATATTGAAACTCAAAAATGTAAAACCAACCTACATTTGTAATAGACAAAGTACAAGAGAAGCTTTCTCTTCAATCTATTTTTTAAGGTATGTGTGACGACTGAGTTGAAGTGATAAAATCATTCAAACTCTCCACTAACAAATAATATTGTATGGCCTCTCTGAAAAGTGAGGCCTTTTTACTTAAAACATTCAAATGAAATGAAGCAGTATTTACTAATACTTATTTTTTTCCTTCCTTTTATCAGCTATGGAAATGTAGACCACTATAAGGAAGCAGAAAATTGTGATTACTCAGATGGCGTGATTGTTCAGGAAAATGAAAATGCCTCAGGTGGGCAATTCCTTAAAATACAAAAAGATGAAACAGTCACTTTAGAAATTCCTGGAATTGAAAATGCAGGGACTTACCAACTACAGATTTTTCATTTTAATGGAGGGGTTGAACAAACGTTCCATTTGAAAATAAATGAAGATGAATTTGTTGAAAAGAAACTTAATCCATCCAATTGGGCCTACCAAGAGCCTGCTTTAACTACCAATTTGGAAGTTGAACTTACAACAGGTACAAACACCATAATTTTGAAAGCATTGGCAGGAAATACAATCTTGTTAGATCGTTTTAGATACTATGAACCGTATGATCAAACTGCTCCAAGAACATTTTATTTTAGTGCTGAAGGCAATGACCTCAACAATGGTTCCGAAAATGCTCCTTTTAAAAGTTTAGCGAAAGCCACTGAAATTGCAAAAAATATCAATGAAGGTGGTTTGGTGAAAGAAGGTGATAAAATTCTTTTCAGAAGAGGTGATCGCTTTGAAGGACATTTTGAAATCAAATGTAGTGGAACAGAAGAATTGCCTATTGAGATTGGAAGTTATGGTGAAGGTGAATTGCCAATTATCTCTGGTTCTGGAAATATTGAAGGTGGAGATTACTTTGAAGCGGTTAAAACAGTGAATATTTCTTATGTCAATTTTAGAGATTTATGGATTCAAAATGATCGCCAAAACCTGGAAAGATACAATTGGGGAAAGGATAAAAGTTTTGGTATTTTAGTTACTGCCAATCAATGGGGGAATAGTCCTTCTTCTAACTTGACGTTCAAAGGAATGAAGTTTACTGATGTATTTGGAGCAGGGATTCCAGAGGAATTTAACTCACTTAGTGTCACTGGTCTTCGTTTTGAATCAGATAGTAATAATGTGGATAAAGAAGTGACAATTCGAGATATATTGGTGGAGGATTGTTATTTCTCAAATATTGGCAAAGCTGGTGTTTGGTCAATTCATAAAGGAAAAAATAGCGAAGAAGACAGTGTCAATCGTTCGATCAATTTTGTCATCCGTAACAATACCTTTTATAAAACTGGTGGTTCTGGAGTGATTTTATCAAAAGTATATAATGCATTAGTAGAAAATAATACTTTTGACCATACGGGGTATAGTTCTGAAGAAGAACCAAGGTTAGCAGGTCGTGGAAGCGGTATGTGGGTATTTTCAGCAAGAAATATTATCGCTCAATACAATGAAGCATTAAGTGTTAGAGGACCAAATGATTCTTATGGTTTACATATTGACTTTGGCAACAAAAACATTATTTATCAATACAATTATACTGAAGATTGTGAAGGTGGTTTTGTAGAAGTTTTAGGTGATAACCATAATGTTGCTTATCGTTTTAATGTAAGTGTAAATGATGGTTTTAGAGATTTTCATGGAAGTGTTTTATGGACCTCAGGATATGTTGGAAATACTGTTGTGAATGGAGTAAAAGTACCTAATACGCCTGTCAAATCAGATGGTGTTTATATTTATAATAATACTGTCTACTTAAACAAAGCGTATAATCCCGATATTTCATTATTCTCAAAGAATACATATGTATACAACAATATTTTCGTACATGAAGGCGATGGAATTATTGGTGAAAAAGTTGAGATGGAAATGGAAGGTGATTTTATCGTAAGTAATAATTTATTTTATGGTAATCATAATAATGAGTTTTCAGACTTAGATATTAATGGTTATTTCAAAGACCCACTTTTCCAAAATAAAGGGGCAAGTACTAAAGAAGGATATCAGATTACAGAAGCGAGTCCTGTCATTGGTCAAGGATTATCTTTTCCAGAACCAAGTTTTCCTAATATTGGAAAAGGTATTTTCAAGAATATTCCATTAAATCCTAATGTCGATATTTATGGAAATGCTATGTCTATTGAAACGATCTTACCAAATATTGGTGCAGACAATGGTTTTAACTCCATTCAAGAACCTGAAGTTTCTATCGCTTTTAAAGAACATCTAAGTGAAATATTTGTAGGTAAAAACCTAACTTTAGAAATCATTATCAATCCTGAAAATACCGTTATTAGTGATTTAACTTTTACTTCTTCAAATGAGCAAATCGCTTCTATCAATCCAAATGGAGTGGTAACAGCAATTAGCGAAGGCAATGTGACAATTACAGCTTACTCGGAAAAATTGGACATTACTGCAACAACTCAAGTCAGTATTAAGAAAGATGAGGTGACTTTAATAGATGATCAATCTATATCTTCAATTAAAGTTTTTCCAAATCCAGCTACTAGTTTCCTTAAAATTCAAACGAATTCATCAAGCTTAAAATCCATTCGACTTTATAGTTTTATAGGTCAACAGTATTATGTGAATACAATGCATAAAACAAAAGAAATTAATCTTCAAAAATTACCGAAAGGAATGTATTTTATAGAAATATCAGAGCAAGGAAAAGAAGTATATACAACAAAATTAATTGTTCGTTAATTCATTGATAATCGGGTTATAAAAAGTTAAAATTTAACTATCACTGTGGAAAATTGTCATTTTTAGACACATTTTTACACAAAAAATGCTATTCCATCAAATAAAGTGTTAGTTATAAAAATATGTCTGTCATTTTTTTTCAATGATCTAAAATAGATTTGTTAAGAACAAAAACGTAGAACTACGACTACGAAAACTGCATTCTCAAATGCAACCAAAAACAATTTTTTTTTAATCATATTTTATTGAAATGAAGAAGATATTACTAAACTTTTTATCACTCGCTTTTCTCTTTAATATCATTCAGACTACATATGCGACTACGCTGAATGAAGACATTGCCTATTACATAGACGCTACAAATGGTAGTGATGAAAATGATGGATCAGATGGGTCTCCATGGAAGACATTGTCATTCGCTCTTTCTCAAATCACATCAGGTACACATCATGACTTATATGTTCAAGGTACTTTCACAGATAAGAGTTTAAGTGTTATTGGAACAAATGACAATCGTTATGATTTCAGCATTAAAAAATGGAATGAAGACGCTATTTTCCAAGGAGATGGTAATGGTCAATTTATGAGAATTGAACATTCTTCTGCTTCTTTTGATCATCTAACGATTAAAGATTATGGACTAGAAGACAATGGAGGTGCTGTTTATTTACAATGGAGTGCTTCTTTAGATATTGAATCGTGTAATTTTATTAATAATCAAGCTAAATATAACGCTTCGAAGGTAACTAGTGGTGGTGCAATTTTCTCAGCAGGTACACTAACTGTCAATAACTCTTACTTCGGAGAGAATTATGCTGAAACAAGAGGTGGTGCTATTTTTATCTCTTTCAAAGATTTTGTGATGAAGAATTCATTAGTATATATGAATTCAACAAATGGCGGTGGCTGGGATCAAGGTGCTGCAATTGCCATCTATTCTAACAAAAATAATTATACAAATGTAACGATGACAAATAATAGCATCGTAGCCAATTACTCGAATTTAGAAACTGGTGGTGCTTCAGGTGTATTATTTAAAAAGAACAACGCTACTCATATTAATATATTAGATTTCAGTAATAATATTTCATTCAACTACATTTGGCCTCATAGTCAAAGTACACAGCATGACTTAAAATTTACTACTGATGATATCTATAATGAAAATTTCAAAAACAATATTTTCTCAACTATGAATGCTCCTAGTTTAGTCATTAAAGACGACAATGGAAATCAACAATTGACGAAATTTGAAATTGAAAATGAAGACGGTAGTAAAACAAATGTAACTGTTGGTGATCAATTAGCCTTTGGTGAAATCGCTCAAAACACAGAAGGTGTTTACTATTTACCGATTACAAAGGGTAGCTATGCTATCGATGGAGGAGCAGATAACGATATGTTGGATATTGTAGGCTCTCCGATTGTTGGCACTGCAAAAGATATTGGTCAGTTTGAATTTACAGGTGCACCTGCGACTATTTCCATGAATTCAGAAGCTGAATATACTTATGACGGTACCGAAGTAACACCTACGTTTACTATTCAAGATGAAGATGGAAATGATATCACTGACATGGTAGCTCTTACAGTAACTTACAATGGCTCAGTTGAAAAGCCAATGAATGCAGGTGAGTATACAATTATTGCTTCATTGGATGTTGCTGCTTCAGGTTACAATGCCATATTGGAAACTACATTGACTATTCATAAAGCTGAAGGCGAAATTACTCTTAATTCAGAAGACTTAATGACTACTTACGATGGTGAAGTCAAAGTAGTAAATGCTACTTCAGATTATACATACCAGGTTTCTTATCAAAAAGAAGGTGAAGAACCTACAGATGTGGCTCCAATGTATGCGGGTACATATACGGTTACAGCGTCTATAAATGATACAAACTACGAAGGTCAAGACACACAAACATTAACAATTGAGAAAGCTACAGTAACACTTGAAGAAACAATGGCCTCAAAGGTTTATAACACTCAAGCACAAGATTATGGTTTTGTGGTTAAAGATATAGATGATAACGATGTAAGTGAGATGGTTGCTGTAGATATTACATATAATGGTGAAACAGGAGCTCCAACAAATGCAAATGATTATGCTGTGGTAGTCACTGTAAATGATATGAATTATAAAGCTGATGCTGCATTAGAAAGTATTTTTACTATTTCGAAAGCAACTGCAGAATTTACAGTTGGTGAGAATTTAGCCTTAGAATATAATGGTCAAGTTCAAATGCCAGAGTTATCTGTTTCTCCAGAAGTAGCTTACGAAACAGTAATTACAGGTGTAGAAAACAACGAAGGAATTATTGTTGGAGAATATAATGTTGTAGCAACTGTATCAGATGACAACTATGAAGGTTCAGCTGATGTAGATTACTCAATTGTAAAAGCAACTGCAATCATTACATTTGGTAATTTAGAACATACCAATGATGGTCAAGCAAAAGCTGCTACGTATACAGTAAAAGATGCGGAAGGGAATCCACTAGAAGTAATGGTTGACGTTGTGTATACATTAAATGAGGGAGTTGTGGAAATGCCAACAGCAACCGGAAATTATGTAGTCACTGCAACTGTAAATGACCAAAATTACAAAGGTGAAGCTACAGCTGATTTTGTAATCACAGACAAAATGGAAGCTATCATCATGATCAGTGAAGAAAATAATGTATACAATGGTGAAGCTCAAGATGTAGCTTATACAATTACTAATGCTGAAGGAACAGCAATAGAAGTTGATCAAGTCATGATTACTTATAATGAGTTAGAAACTGTTCCAATGAATGCAGGAACGTATACGGTAATGATTAAAATTACCGACAATATGTATGTAGGTGAAGCAACTGCAGAGTATACAATTGAACAACAAATGGTTACGATTACTGAAGTTGATACTGATTTTGTATACAATAGTGAAGTACAACAACCAGCATTTACATTATCTGTAGAAGATCTTAATACAACGGTAGAGCAAACAAGTGGTAATGGTATGGACGCAGGTGATCATCAAATTACCGTAACAATTGCTGAAGATAATTACAAAGGAACACAAGTAATTGATTATGCTATTGCAAAAGCAAATGTTGATGTCGTATTATCTGGGTTATCTCATACTTATGATCAAGTTGAAAAAGAAGCTACAGTTACATTAGGAATGGAAGGGTTATCGTATACTGTAACTTACAATGATGCAGAAACATTACCTATCAATGCAGGTGAAAACGCAGTTAAAGTGATGATCACAGAAGATAACTATATGGGTAACGCTGAAGGTATATTGGTGATTGAAAAGGCTGAAGTTGCTGTAACAGTTACTGATCTTTCAGTTGATTATGACGGTGAAGCTAAAGAAGTTGAAGTAACAACAGCTATGGAAGTAGCTAATGTAATAGTAACATATAATGATGCAACTGAAGCTCCAATTGAAGCTGGCACATACGAAGTGGTCGCGACTATTGAAGATCCTAATTATATGGGTTCTGGTGAAGGTACACTTACAATTGTTGCAGAGGAACCTACATCCGTAAGAGATGACTTAATGGAACTGAGTGTTTATCCTAACCCAAGCCAAGGTCAATTCTCCGTTCAGTTGACAAATGCTCAAGATGCTCAATTGTCAGTACATACTCTTGCAGGTCAAGAAGTATATACAACAACAATTTCTAAGTTTGCAAAAGTTACATTACCATCAAATATTCATGGTGTTGTCATTGTAAAAATCGCTAGTGACAATCAAGTTACTGCTCAGAAAGTATTAATTAAATAGTTTTTATATCCTGAAGGTAGTTGCTCATCAAGAGTAGCTACCTTTTTTTAATTCATTATTATCATGAAAAAAATTACAACACTTTCTTTGCTGATAGGAGTTTTAATTGTAGGCATTGCCGCAATGGAATTACCTAAAAAGAAGAAAAAAAAACAAGCAACCTAATCTCATTGTCGTAATGGTGGATGATATGGGATATGAAGATGTGAGTTTTAATGGTTGCAAAGATATTCCTACTCCTAATATTGATAGAATTGCAAATGAAGGCGTAAAGTTTACCGAAGGCTATGTAAGTTTTCCCGTTTGTGGACCTAGTAGAGCAGTATTTTTAACAGGTAGATATCAAGATCGTTTTGGTTTTACGACGAACCCAAGTATTAATCCTGAAAACGATAAAGCAGGACTACCTGTTGAAGAAGAAACAATGGCTCAAGTATTACAAAAAGCCGATTATAAAAGTGCCATAATTGGGAAATGGCATATGGGAACACATCCTAAATTTCATCCATTGAAAAGAGGATTTGATTACTTTTATGGATTTTTAGCAGGAGGACATCATTATTTACCTGAGTTTCTTACGCTAAAAGATTTATCAGAAGTAACAAAAAAATGGGAATGGTACTCAACAAAGATTCGTGAAAATTATGATGCTGTTGAAGTGGATGACTATTTAACGGATGAATTAACAGATGCTGCTGTTAGATATATTAAAAAACAAGCAGATGATGAGCAACATTTTATGGTGTATTTAGCATATAATGCTCCACATGCACCTTTAGAGGCTACAGAAAAATACCTTTCTCGTTTTCCTACTATTGAAAATAAAAGACGTAAAACATATGCTGCCATGGTAAGTGCTGTTGATGATGGAGTGGGGAGAGTATTGAAAGCATTAGAAGATAAAGGAATTGATGAAAATACTATGATTGTCTTCCTGTCAGACAATGGTGCCTCTAAGAAAAATGCTTCTCAAAATGGAGATTTAAGAGGTTGGAAAACAGATGTATTTGAAGGTAGAATTAGAGTTCCTTTTGCAATGCGTTGGAAAGGTACAATCCCTGCCAATCAAACCTATAATAACCCTATTTCTTCTTTAGACATTATGGCAACAATCGTAGCTCAAAATAATATTGAGATTGCAAAAGAAAGACCTTTAGATGGTGTAGACCTTCTACCCTATTTAACAGGTAAAAATGATGGAGTCCCACATGATTATCTTTTCTGGAGAAAATGGGAACAAAATGCAATGGCCATTCGTCAAGGAGCACTCAAACTCTTAGCCAATAGAAACATGAAAGACAATCCTGTTGAAATGTACAACATTGAAGTTGATCCATTTGAACAGAAAAATATCAAAGCAGACCATGAAAAAGAGGCAAAAGAAATGATGCAAGAGTGGAAAGAGTGGAATGCACAAATGAAAGACAGAATATTCCCTACTTTATCAAATGATAATTGGTGGAATAAAGTAAAATAAAAAGTAAATAAGTTAGCACGAATAATAAAAACAATAATGACTGAGAGAAATGTTGATAACGTTTCTCTCTTTTTTATGGTTGATTATTAACAAATTACAAAACGAATAATTTCATGAATTTTAGTTAACCAAATAGTTATTTAGATTTAAACGCAATTATTAAGATATTACATAAGTAACTATATATCTGATAGTTATAAACTTAAGTAATGAAATTTATTCTATAAGAAGTTTGATATCAAATTTATTAATTTAGGATATATTTTTTCTCCTATTTATCTTTAAAACCATAAACCTAATCACCTTGCTTTCGAGCAGATTATAATGACAAATATCAAACTTTATTATCATTTTATTGTTGCCCTACTGATACTTATTTTTACTTCATGTGATTTTAGTAAAAAGGAGTCATCACACCTTAATAATCGATTCTATGAAAAAGCGCCGATGGCGGAGCTGTGCTATAAAAAAATTAAAGGAATGCGTTATTACTACCGTAAAGCGGGTAATCCTTTAAATCCAACTTTAGTATTGATGCATGGTTTCCCAACGAACAAGAAAACCTTTGATGAACTAATACCTATGCTGGCATCACATTACTATGTGATTGCTCCAGATCATACAGAAACAGATTGGACGGAAACTATAGATCCCTCTAAAACAAAGTTCTCTTTTTCAAAGATGACAGAACATTTAGAAGTGTTTCTTGATGAACTACATATCGATACTTATACATTGTATATTCAAAACTCTGCAATGTACGTTGGTTTTGATTTAATGTATAGAAATCCAAATAAAGTGAATGCATTAATTCTTCAAAATGTAGACTTGTATGTTGAAGGATTATCTCCAAAAAGAAAAGATCTTTTTGAACGAGCTGGATCGGATTATAATGCTGCCTATCAAGATTTTTTATGGTCTTTAACAGGAGAAGGCAAAATAGAATGTGATCAGCATCTTTTAGATTTAGATACCTCTTATTTTCATCAAATTGCTAAAAAGGATGAATTTAAATTCTTAAATTCTAAGAAAAAGAGAAAGGCAATGCTTCAGTTATTTGAAGACTATAATAACATCCTTACAAAGTATCCTAAATGGCAGAAAATGCTAAGGGATTTACAACCAAAAACATTAGTAATCTGGGGAGATGATGAAGTCGATGTCAATTTTAAAGGAGCAAAATTATATCAAAAAGACCTTCCAGATACAGAATTTATCTTAATCAAATCTGGGAAATATTCTGATGATATGTTTACAGTAGAAATAGCATCCCAAGTACTAACTTTCCTACAAAAAAATGTAAACGACGTCGATAAGAACTTAGAAATCAAGCCTTATTTAGACGCTTTGTA
Organism: Flammeovirga sp. AWQ4_249; assembly: GCF_056161045.1. Classification (NCBI taxonomy): domain Bacteria; kingdom Pseudomonadati; phylum Bacteroidota; class Cytophagia; order Cytophagales; family Flammeovirgaceae; genus Flammeovirga; species Flammeovirga sp. AWQ4_249. Next base: position 96,218 of record NZ_JBSWYJ010000008.1, on the reverse strand, counting down.
AAAATTTATTTTGTCATTATTTAATAGATAGTTGTCATTAATATGAACTCAAATAAATATTACTGTAAAAACTAGTCTATTAAATAATGATCTCAAAACTACGTATTCTTTGCTTACTCTTTTTCCTTATTAGTTCTTCTCTCTTTGCTCATGACTATTGGGATGACTATTATACACACTTCTACATGGAAGCAGGTCTCATCTACCCTACATTACAAAATGGTGATGATGTGATCTTTGATTTTGAAGCTCAAGAAGGATGGCGATTTGGCCTTGGTTTTCAAAGTAATGAAGGTAAATTTTTCTCTTGGGAAATTGGTGCTGGTCTATCCAAAAAACGATTTACTAGTTCAACTTTTGATTTACAAGGTATAGAAACAACCTCAGATACAGAAATCTATTCATGGGATATTCCTTTAATATTTCATCCTCAAATAAAGTTTGGAAGGTATTTTTCAATCGCTGCTGATATAGGTATTGGTTATGAAAACCGCTATAAAGGTTCAACCCTTACAAACACTAATGGTGTTTTGACACAAGAAGATCTTCGTCTTGTAAAAAAAGAAAATGAAGAGCCAAACCCTGGTTTAAAGAAACATGATGCTTATGCCATTGTCGGTGCAAGCATTCGACTAAGAAATCTAAAATTAAGTGCTCAACATAATTTTGGCATTGTGGATATGGATGCAAATAAGCACTATCGTACTTATATGCAGACGACAATGTTTAAAATTACCGGACTTTTTTAAAATTTCCTGATTTTTTTATCTGATTACAAATTCAATTATACGCACAAAGCTATGCCTACATTTTGTAGTGCATAGCTTTTTTATTTAAGATGTCTTGAAAGTTTATGTAAAGTTTTATGAATTACATTTAAATAAAAGAAAATTAAAATAAGATTTTGCTTTTTTTATGAATTTACTATTTTTGTACAACTACTATTTTTTAATGTGTATCACAAGAAACTTTAAACTAAATAAAAATGTCAATTTGGAAAGCTCTTGAAAATGCTGTACTCGATGATTTTACTCCCCAAAAAATAATCGTAAACAATACAATTCAAATAACAGAGGAAGATCTCTTTTTATTAAGAAATGATAATTATGCTGCCGATGAATATATGCAAAATATAATTCTTGAAACTACATTGGAAGTACATAATACTAAAGATTATGAACCCTATGTTATTGGATTATTTGCAGTAGGAATGGCTGTTGCTCGCTGTGATGGAAGAATCGCTGAGGAAGAAAAAAGAGAAATCAAGGATTTCATTGATTTTGTATCAAAAAGTGAATTACCTTGTCGATTTTATGATAAAATTGACGCAATCAAAAATATGATCTTCTTAAATTTTAATACTGCTATGTCATTTGTAGGGCAAATGAATCCTAAAACTTGGTTTGTTGTAGATCATCTTATAACGTTGACAATCAAAGCAGATGGAAGAATCGCACCTCAAGAAATTGAGTTTTATAAAAATTGGAAAGAGTGGTTAAATAAAAATGAAATTAACTAAGGAAGGTAATTTTTCCCTTTTTCATACCCTGATTCCATAAGTTGTTGCCATACAAACAAAGTCATAAAACTATCCGATAATGCATCATGTGCATTGTCTAATAAAATCTTATCCTCTAAAGTCAATTGATCTTTAAAATGATTAAATGCTGTAGATAGCCTTTGCCATTTATAGCTATTGTATTTTTCATTCCACTCTTTGACTACACCTGTTGAAAAAACATTCATAGCACAATAAATACCTTTTGCATTCGTCAGATCAATGTAATTCATATCAAATGGTGCATTATAAATAATGACATTTTGGTCTTCCACAATATCATTAATCATATCTTGCATCCCAAAATCATATACAGGTGCATCATCGACCATTTCAGGAGAAATACCATTCACAGCCATCGCTTCTGGCCATGTTTTACGATATTTTGGTTTGATATATGTCGAAAGAAGGATCTCTTTTCGATCATTAATTATACTTATTTGTAAGGCTTCATCCACACCTGCATCCAATCCAGTTGTTTCAGTATCTAAGATCAGAAAGTCTTTTGTAATAAATTTTGCACTTTCCTGATTACTTTGGATAGAAGCTTTTTTGTTTTTAATTAAATCATCAAACATAATACTAATGAATGCCGGTTATGAGTTTATCAAATATGGAGCTAATAATGAATATAAGAATACTATTATTTTATTCCAATATTTCAATATGAGATGAGGTGAAAAAATTTGTTTATAGCTTAATACCAAAGACTAAAATATCATCTGTTTGTGCTTCATTTTGTTGTTTACACCAATATTCATGTCGCTCTTTTAAAATTTCTTCCTGTTCTTTTGTAGGTAAATCGTGAATTTCATTAAGCAATGCTCTAAATCTTTTTACCAAGAATTTTCGATTATCTGGTCCTCCTAATTGATCTTGGTATCCATCAGAGTACATATAAATAGTAGTGGGTTCTTTACTTATATCTATGGTATGATTCACGAAAGAAGACTTATTCAATTCCATCCCTCCTATACTTCGTCGGTCTCCTTTGAATACATGCTGTTTCCCTCCTTGAAAATATACCCAAGAGTTTTTTGCACTACTTACTGTAACTTCTCGTTTTGTGAAATTAATCAAAGAAATCGTGATATCCATCCCATCAAAAACTCCAAAACGTTCATGTTGTTGTAATGTTAATTGAAGTTGAGTATCTAGATCTTCAAGTATCTCTTTGGGTGATAAAATTCCCTTTACTTTAATAATTTCATTTAATAGACCACTACCAATCAAGGACATAAAAGCACCTGGAACACCATGACCTGTACAATCACTACATGCCATCACAGCTACCTTTTCTTCACCCCTCTCAATAATTCCAGAACTATAATAGAAATCTCCTGAAACTAAATCTCTAGGCTTGTAAAATAAAACTAACTCGGAAAGTAAATCTTCGATACTTTTTCTACTTGGAAGAGAAGCATTTTGAATTCTAGTCGCATAACTCACTCCTGCAGAAATTCTTTTATTTTTTAAATCAATTAGATTCACATATTCTTGCAAATGATCTCTCTGAACGGCAATTTCTTCAGCCTGTAATTCAATCTTGTAGTTTTTATCTGTAATCTTTTGATATGCACCTTTAAGATCTGTATAAAAACGAAATAAGAAATAGATAAAAATACCACTGACAATAAAGATAAAGACCATTACATAAATGAATCTTTCTTGATCTTGCATGACCCTCTTACTAAACTCTTTTTCCATTTTTAATGCTGAAATCTCAGACATCTGTTTTTCAGATTCATATGAAGATTTAATACGTTCAACCCTTGTTTTAACCTCTATATTGTCAATTTTTTCTTTGACAACATTATATTCCTCTAAGTAATTTAAAGCCAGTTCCCAGTGATTTTCTCTTTGTTCAATTTTGGAAAGTAGTTCACATACATCCTTAATAAAAAACATTGCTTCTAAGGATTTTGACAAGGTATATACCTCTAAAGCTTGGTAGCGTGCTTCCTTAATATTTCCCGATTTTAAATAATATTGAGCAGATATCAATTTGTATTCACATAAAGCATATTGATCATCAAAAATTTCAAAATACTTAACAGCTTCATTGATATAAAAAGTTGCTTCTTCCATTTCCCCCATATTGGCATAGATCTGAGATTTTATTGCCAAAATATAGGCCTCTTCTTCTTCAAAAGAATATTTTAATGCATTGATGTACGCTTCATCTTCATACTTCAAAGCTAACTTATTATGTCCCCATTTAAGATAAACCTCACCTATATTTAAGAGTAAACCCACTTCATGTTTTCTTTGTTCATCTGAAATTGATGTGGCTTCATACATCCCATTGCGTATAGATTCCAATCCTCTGAGATAGAATTTTAATGCCTTTTTATATTCTTTTTTTCTAAAATAAAAGACACCAATATTATTACTGATTGTAGAAACATCTGGCCAATCCTTTATTTCTTCTGAAATATTTAAAGCTGTTATTGTATGATCAAATCCCTCGGTTATTTTTCCTTTTTTAATTAGGAAACTACCACTTATTTGATAAGAAAAACTCTCGGCCTCTTTATCTTTTTCTTTTATCGCTATATCTCTTAGCTTTTCAGTATAATAAAGTGTTGAATCAGATAAGTTTTTTAAATGCTGAAATGAAAGGTCTTTTAAGATTGTTATTTCAGGGTTTTCATTTTCTAAAGCATATACATTACCAATTACGAAAACAGTAAGGATACTCGTAAGGGTAAGAAAATAGAACTTTCTTAATATAGATGTATAAAGAGTAATGTTAATCAATAGTATAATCTAAAAAAATGAGTCTGATGGTCTTAAAATTATAAAAATTCATCCCTAAATCCAAAGTAATTAGAATTAGTATTCCCTAATTCAACAGATACTATATGAAATTATTGAAAGACTATATCATTAAAATATAATTGCAGGTTGTAAAATTTATTAACACATAAAATTTTAAATTTAATATGACCATTTTTTAAATACATTATTCTGTAAAAATTAAAAATCTCATTATATTTATTCTTAAGAATCAAATATTCTACTAATAATAATTTTACTACACCTTGTGTACTTTTTAGTTATGTGATAATTGTTACAAAAATGCATTTTCGGTTTAGATAGTTTTGTATTATCTTAATAGAATAAATAGTATAGAAAATGGAAAGTAACAAAAGAATTATTATTATTGGCGGTTTATCAGCAGGTCCTTCAGCTGCTGCAAAGGCAAGAAGAACTGATGAAAATGCTGAAATTATCTTATTTGAAAAAACAGCCAATATTAGTTATGCAACTTGTGGTATTCCTTATGCATTCTCAGGAAAAATAAAAGATAGAAACAAACTACTCGTCGTAAAACCTGATTTATTAAGAAAACGATTTAATATTGATGTGCACTTAGAAGAACCTGTGATCAATATTGACCCCGAAAATCATAAAGTAATAACACCAAAAGGAGAATATACATACGATAAATTAGTATATGCTACAGGTGGTACAGCTATCATTCCTCCAGTAGAAGGTTTGATCGATAATGAAAATTGGGCAAATGCTAAAACAATTGAAGATTTTGATAGAATAGTCAAATCTGAAGTTTTAGATAAAGCTGAAAATATTACCATTGTAGGTGCAGGTTTAATTGGTTTAGAAACTGCTGAAAACTTAGTACAAATTGGTAAAAAAGTAACTGTTGTTGAACTTGGAAAACATATTCTTGGCCCTTGGGATGACAAGTTCGCTCATATGGGTGAAAAAGTATTAGAAGAAAATGGTGTTCGACTTGAGTTAGGAAAAAAAGTCGTGAAAGTAAATGCTGACAATTCATTGGAATTAAATGATGGAACAGTATTACCTTCTGATTTTATGATCATGTCCATAGGTGTTAAACCAATAACAGAGATGTTAACTTCTAAAGGAGCGAAAGCCCTTCCTAATGGAGCATTGATTGTCAATGATAAAATGGAAACTACTCTTCCCGATATTTATGCAGCAGGTGATTGTGCTTCGATTCCAAATATCGTAACAGGAAGTGAGGGTTGGTTCCCGATGGGGACGCATTCCAATAAAGGTGGTCGTGTAGCAGGTGCAAATGCCGTTGGTGCTAATGAAACTTTTCCTGGTGGTTATGGAACAGCTATCATAGAAATGTTTTCTCATACAATAGCAAGAACTGGTGCAGGTCCTAAAACATTGGACAAAGAAGGCATTGCTTATGAATCGACATTCATTATTGCGAATTCTCATCCAGGTTTCTATCCAGGTGGAAAAGATATGTATGTTGAGGTCTATTATACACCTGATACCCATCGTATACTAGGTGCAGAAATTTTCGGAGAGAAAGGAGTGGATAAAAGAATTGATGTATTATCGACTGCGGTTTATGCTAAGTTAACTATTGAAGATCTTCCAAATCTTGATTTAGCTTATGCTCCTCCATTTTCACCTGCAAAAGATCCTGTAATAGTTGCTGGATATGTTGCACAAAATGCACAAAAGGGATTATTTAAAGAAGTGAATGTTGTCGTTGCGAAAGAAGCTTTTGCCAATGATAATGTAACTATACTAGACGTTCGTAATCCTCAAGAACTTGAAAAAGCAGGTATTATTGATGAAAAAGCCATCAATATTCCACTTGATGTTTTACGTGACAATTTGAAATTGATTCCTACAGATAAACCGATATTTATCACTTGTGCTAAAGGATTAAGAGGTTATATGGCTTCTTTAATATTAGCACATCATGGTTTTGAAAATATTCATAATATAGCAGGTGGATTTACTGCCTGGAATAAAATAAATAACTAAACAAATTGCCCTTCTAGATGATATAACTCTGGAAGGGCTAACAACAAACTCACCCTAATTTCAATATGTTTACTATAGACAATCTTTTAAATCCTTGGCCTTGGTATGTTGGTGGGCCTTTAATAGGGATAACAATGGGGCTACTTCTTCTATTAGGAAAAAGTTTAGGTCTTTCTTCTAATTTCAGAACTATCTGTACTGCTTGTGGAGCAGGAAAAAATGCAGATTTTTTCAACTTCAATTGGAAAAATGAAAGCTGGAATCTAATCTTTGTACTTGGATGTATAATTGGAGGGTTTATCTCTAATGAATATCTTGGTGGTGACTATTTAGCAGGTATATCACAAGCCACTACAGAACATTTAGCCAACTTAGGCATTCATAGTAATCCTCACCATGTTTTACCAACTGAATTATTTGATGCTGAAGCCATCTTTAGTATCAAAGGTATGTTGATGCTCGCTTTTGGTGGATTATTAATTGGTTTTGGTTCAAGATATGCAGGTGGATGTACTTCTGGTCATGCTATTTCTGGTTTATCAAACCTCCAACTTCCTTCATTAATTGCTGTCATCGGATATTTCATTGGTGGCCTGTTAATGACCTTCTTCATCTTACCATTCATTCTTCAACTGTAATAAAATGAAAGCTAGTAGAGCAATTATATATTTAGTATTGGGTATCTTATTCGGAATTGTCTTATCAAAATCAGAAGCGATATCATGGTTTAGAATTCAAGAGATGTTTCGTTTTGAATCTTTCCATATGTATGGTCTCATTGGATCAGCAGTTATAACGGGTGCAATATGTGTTCAAATTATAAAAAGATTACACATTAAAGATATTGATGGTCAAGACATTATAATTCAAGATAAACAAAAAGGTATTTGGAGATACTTATTAGGAGGAACTTCATTTGGTATGGGATGGGCATTAGTTGGCGGTTGTACAGCTCCAATGTTTATTCTCATTGGATATGGTCAATTTAGTATGGCTATTATCCTATTTTTTGCTTTAGTAGGAACTTTTCTATATGGAAAATTCAGGTCGCATCTACCTCATTAATTCTAAAAAACAAAAGCCTTTCAAAGTTTTAACTCTGAAAGGCTTTTTTTAGTCAATGTAAATTTCTTGTTTGCTTAATACAAAGAATAAGGTTACACCTATTAATAATAATATCAATTCAAATAAAAAGGCATATGTAAACCCATGAATTGTATATCCTACTATAGCATAAACTACGGTTAAAAGTAGTGTTATTAATGCTAAGTAAAGGAAAGATTTAGGTGATGAAAATAACTTTGCTTTAAATGTTTCGTAATTTTGTTTTAGCATAATTTTTATCATTAGATAAATATAATACGAAAATGGGTAATATTTAGTTGCCACAAGTATAATTTTGAAAGCTCTCTAACTAATTAAGTTAAAAAGCTTCCTTTATTATTAGGCTTAATTACTTTTCACTTATATAGTCGTGAAAAGGTTTTGTATTTGGTTTTTCAAAACCAGTCATCTTTGAAAAATGCATAGGAACAGAGATTTTATTCTCAAATGTGGTCTTTTCCTTTACTACATTTTCACTTTTTCGATGATCTAAACCCCCTGCCACAAATATTGATGTAACGATCAATAATGCAATGCAACAAGTGATAAATAAGGCTTTAATCATAAAAAGTACTTGGGTTGATTCACTTTCAATATAAATCAACACCAAATACTATTAAAATTTAAAATCAATAATTGCAATCAATACTTTAATAAATACAATTAATGTATGTAATGCCATTTTAAATCATTTTGAGTAAGTATACCCTCAACAGCTACAGTTTTCTCTATTCGTTTTTTATTTTTAATTTTTTGGTCTAAGACAATAACTACTGCTAATGTAAACAATGTTATAATACCAATAACAAAAATTTTTCTCTTATCATTTAATGTAAGTTCTTTCATAATCTTATAATAGTTAGTAGAATAGCAATATACCTGACTGATATACAATTTGTTGTATATATTTTAAAAGAATCATGTAAGGTTTCTTTATTCACTTCGTCAAAATTTGAGGAATACATGGAAAAGCAATTGTTTAAAATAACCAATGCAACAGAAACAAGATTCATTTCAAGGTTTTTTGATAGTATTCATAAAAATATCCAAATCATAGTTATGTACTTTTTAACCTATATACTAAATTTATCCATTATACATTTTATAGACTTCCTTCAAATATGATCACAAACTTCACGAAACAGTTACTTATAGTAGTGGCTTGTTTCACTATCTTTTCATGTTCAAGAGAAAAAAAAATAAACCTAACACCTGATCAAGTCATTAAATTAGACCAACAAGATGTTTTAAGGTTTAATTCCTTTGACGGTATGGCTCCACTGTTTTCACATCAAGATGATACACTAAGAGTTATTAATTTTTGGGCCACTTGGTGTAAACCATGCGTTGAAGAATTACCTCATTTTGTCGAATTAGAAAAAGAATTTAAAGCCTCTGGACAAAAAGCTAAAGTCATTTTGGTAAGTTTAGATATGAACGAAAAAAACCTTTCTAATTATATCAAAAAGAAAAATCTAACAACGCAAAGTTTGTGGCTTGATGATCCTAATGCAAATGCTTGGATTAGTAAAGTAAATCAAAATTGGGATGGTGCAATTCCAGTTACACTTTTGATTGGTCCCAATAAAAATGTATTTCACAATAGTGATTTCAGTTCTTTTGAAGAATTAAAGGCCTTCATTTCAGAAAAATAATTATTTTTACTAATAAATCAGTTGGTCCATCAGAAACCAACATTACTAAATTAAATCTTAATTAATTCAATGAAAAACTTCAAACTTTTCCTATTAACTCTTATCGCTGGATCAGTCATCGGATGTTCAGCTCCAAAGAAAAATGAAACAGCTCAAGAAGAATCAAAACCAGCTACTCCTGCCCAAATGCCTGTAAAAACTAGTTTAGCAGTAGGTGATGAAGCTGTAGCTTTCAACTTGAAAAACATTGACGGTTCGATGGTATCCTTAGATGGATTATCAGACAACAAAGGTGCTATCGTGATTTTCACATGTAATCACTGTCCTTATGCTGTGGCTTACGAAGATAGAATTATCGCAATCGATAAAAAATACAAGGACCTTGGTTACCCTGTGATTGCGATTAACCCTAATGATCCAAAAGAACAGCCTGCAGATTCATTTGATGAAATGATTGTAAGAGCAAAAGATAAAGGATTTACTTTCCCTTATTTATTTGATGATGGTCAAAAGATCTATCCCGCATACGGTGCTACAAAAACGCCACACGTTTTCCTATTAGAGAAAGAAAGTGATAAGTATTTTGTAAGATATATCGGTGCAATTGATGATAATTATAAAAGTGCTGAAGAAGCAAAAGTACATTATTTAGAAGATGCATTAAATGCATTATTGGATAATAAAGAAGTAGCTGAGACTAACACGAAAGCAGTTGGTTGCTCAATCAAAACTTCTAAAGTTTAATAATTAGTAAATGGTTATTGTAATGTATAAATTGCAATATCCATTTTTTTATTTCTATCTATTTTAATGCAGAAAAAAGTAAACATATTCCCTTTTTCATCTTTCGTTCTATTATTCTTAATGGGCTTTGGTTACTATATCAAAGTGAATGATCATGCGAGAGAGCTATTTTCTCCCTACCTAAAAAAAGGACTTAACACTGCATTAACGATAAAAGATTATTTTGAAGCCCCATTTTATGATCAGTTCAGTAATTTTGGTGTGGATATTCCTGATGATTTCACAGTACATGGTATAGATATTTCCCATCATCAAAGACTCATTGATTTCACAAGGGTATCTGAAGTGATTGATCAGAATACTTCTATCAAATTTGTCTATGCAAAAGCTACTGAAGGTAAAGATCACAAAGACCGTCACTTCAAAAGAAATCGTGAGGAAATAAAAGAAAATAATCTACTTTTTGGCGCCTATCATTTTTTCAGACCCAAAACTTCAGGGAAAGAACAGGCTCAATATTTTATTAAAATAGTTGGAGACCTTCATCCCAGTGATTTAGTTCCTGTGGTAGATATCGAAGTATTGGATGGTGTTGAACCTTCTTTGATGAGAGACCGTTTGGAAGAATTTGTGACTACTATAGAAAATCATTACGGAGTAAAACCAATGATTTATACAGGCGATTCATTTTACAAAAATTACTTTGCTGGACATTTCCGAAAATATAGAGTTTGGATTGCTAATTACAGTGAAGAAACCGAAGCACCGAAAACAAGATGGACTATGTGGCAACATACACAACAAGCTAATATAGATGGAATTCCCAATAAAGTAGATATGAATGTTTTTGATGGCAACTGGGAAAAATTTCAAAAAAGTTTGGTGATTGGTCAACAAAAAGGCTATAAAATGTTAAGTAGTAGTCATTTGTGATTATTAATATTCTCTCTAATTTTCTTCACAAATTTAAAGAAAAGGAAAACTTAACTTTGTGCTGATATCAAATACTTATCATACTATGCACAAGAAAAGCCTTTTTACACTTCTAATTTTCTTTATCTCCCTTTTTACTTCATGTCAGAAAGATTACATCTTTGAAGATGATCTTCCAGAAGTTGATGGAAATCTTAAGTTGAATATTATATCAAGTTACAGAAAACCATCTGCTAGAAGCCAACAAGATTATATCTTCACTGAGGCTCATCTAACTCTAGGAAATATTCATATCCTAGATGATAATGACCAAGAACTATTGAATGAATATACTGGTCCTTTTGTTTGTGATTTAGTTAATAACACAACTTATCCTACCCTACCTTATGGCAATATTTCAGCAGGTACTTACTATGAGATGCAAGTTGATTTACTAGATAATTCTGAAGAAGTTCCTTCCATTGTATTAAATGGAAATTATCATCCAAACGGGGCAATGAAACATCCATTTTTTTATTCTGAAAATATAGACGAAAAAGTCTTAATGGAAATTTTCAATGGTATCTCAATTTCGGCTACAGAAATGAATGAAATTTCTATTATTATTGATCTTGCCTACGTTTTTGATGGAGTAGATTTTGGAAATGCATATTATGAAAAAGACGGGACTCTAGATTTTAATACAGCTCAAAATGCTAGTCTAAAAGAAGGAATAACAAATAGAATTCTTGAAAGTTTTTCAATTTATCAGTTAAGATAGATTTATTGATAATAAAGAAAAGAGACACTCAATAAGATAATTATTAGTGTCTCTTTTTGCTTACTTTAAAGGTTTTTTACCCATTTCGTAACGTAAAGTTCCCCCTTTCATTAATTCATTATGATTTAAGGTATATCCCTTAATTTCTTTCCCATTAAATGTTACTTTCTTGACATAAACATTCTTTGGTGATTGATTTTTTGTTTCAATTCTTAATGTTTTACCATCAGATAAATGAATAGTTGCAGACACAACTTTAGGAGATCCTATAGCATATTCAGGGGAACCGGGTAAAACAGGATAGAACCCTAAACTACTGAAAATATACCATGCACTCATTTGACCCGCATCATCATTTCCACAAAGTCCATTGATATCATTAGAATACATTGTATCCATAATCATTCGTACTCTTTCTTGCGTTTTCCAAGGATTATTTGTCCAATTATATAAGTATGGGATATGATGTCCAGGTTCATTGCCATGCACATAATTTCCAATAATACCATCTTTAGTAATATCTTCATGATGCTCAATATATTTGTCCTGAATCTCGGTAGTAAATATTTTATCCAAATGTGCTGAAAACTCCTCTTTTCCTCCCATTATTTCAATCATTGTCTCCACTTCATGAGGTACATATAAACCATAATTCCAAGCATTGCCCTCAATAAAACCTTGGCCATGTGTATCTAATGGATCGAAGTTTTCCCTCCATTGTCCATTCGCCAATTTTGGTCTCATGTAATTTGTCTTTTGATCAAATACATTCTTATAATTTTGAGACCTTTTTATATATTTTGCAGCCGTAGCTGTATCATCCAATTCCTTTGCTATTTGAGCAATACACCAATCATTGTAAGCATATTCTAAAGTTTTTGAAACGGATGCACCACTTTTATCTTCAGGAACATAGCCTAGTTCAATATAGTCACCTATACCATCAAAATAAGCTACATTTGATGTTGACCTTGCTGCTTCTAACATTTGACGCAAATCTGCATCTGTTGTATTTTTCACAGTGGCATCGGCTAATACTGTTACAGCATGATACCCTACCATACACCAATTTTCATTGGCATAATGACTCCAAATAGGTAACATACCATGAACACTCTGTTGCTGATGTACCAACATGGATTTAATCATATCATTATTACGGTCTACTTGAATTAAGTTGAATAAAGGATGCAGTGCTCTATAAGTATCCCATAATGAAAAGATCGTATAGTTAGTAAAGCCATCAGAAGTATATATATTTTGGTCTAAGCCTCTGTACTTACCGTCAACGTCTTCATAAATAACAGGACTCAACATGGTATGATACATTGCTGTGTAAAATGTCTCTTTATCAGCTGTATTAATTGTAGTTACTTCAATTTTGGATAATTCCTTATTCCATTTTGCTTGTGTTTTTTTCTTTATAGCATCAAAGTCCCATCCAATAGCTTCAGCCTCTAAGTTTTTCATTGCTCCGTTTGTGCTAACAGGTGACAATGCAAATTTTATATCTATAGATTCACCCTCTTCAACATCAAAATTAAAATAGGCTCTTAATTCCTTTCCTGCCATTTCAGGGAAATTATGTTCTTCATCAAATTTTCTATAAAATCCATTATAACGAGGAGTATTGTATTTTTTGTGTCCATAACTTTTAAATGGTTTTGAAAATTGCATTGCAAAATAAACATAACGAGTTCTAGCCCAACCATTCGTTTGACGATAACCTACAACAGTGGAATCATTTTCAACTCTTACGAATGACCAAACATTTTTATCTTCATGATTATAAATATTGGCCATTAAGTCTAAAATAATATGAGCTTCTTCTTCCTTGTCAAAAGTGTATCTGTGGTATCCTACTCTTTCCGTGGCAGTTAATTGTGCCTTAATTTTATAGTCATCCAATTCAACTTCATAAAATCCTGGTTCAGCTTTCTCTGTTGCATGACGATAAGCAGAGTGATACCCTTCTACAGCATGATCTGCTGTTCCTGGCTCCAAAGAAAGTTGTCCTGTCGTTGGCATGATTAAAAAATCTCCTAAATCAGCATGACCTGTACCGCTAAAATGTGTATGTGAAAATCCAAAAATTGTACTATCACCATACTGATAGCCTGCACAATATTCATATGTTTTTTTGATGTATTGTTCCTCTTCATCAAACATAGGAACCTGGTTTGTTTCTGGGCTTAATTGTACCATTCCAAAGGGTGCTGCTGCTCCCGGAAAAGTGTGCCCCATGCTCTTTGTACCAATAAATGGATTGACATAATCAACATAGTTGACTTGTTCTTGAGCGTTTAAGAAAAAGGATAAAAGGATGAATGGAAGTAGTATTAAACTGCTCTTTAATTTTGACATAGATAAGAACGTCTGCTAGGTTTATAATTTACTATAGTGACACAAAAGTAGTAGATTAAATTTATATTTTCGAATTATATAAATAGCTTTGGGATTGAATATTTTTGGATTAACAAAATATTACATGTGTTCTTCAGTCCATATTTTAAAATTATCTAACAATTTAATTAACTCTATTCCTAAAACTTCATTTTTACAATAATGGAAGAATTTATAAACAACATATGATATCACTATGGTAGCTACTCCTAATTCAAAATAAGAGATCCATAAGATTACTTTACTTGTCATCATTTCACCTGTATTGGCTAAAACAGTACTGTATTTCTGTAAAGCGACTGTTCCAATTGCTAATGGGAAGGTAAAAGCAGCAAACCCTGGATTAAATTTATTTTGTAATAAATGGAAGAAAGCAATGTATAAAACAACTGTCATCAAGATCGCAATTGTCAATAAAATATGACATATAAATGCATTTGGATGTTGTTCGATTGTTAAATATCCTGCGAAACTTAAACTTGCAGGTGCAGCCATGATACCAAAGGTTTCTATTTTATCAAATGTATAAAAAGCTAGACGATAGATCATAAATGCTAACATGATAAAGTATAACGGTGTAGCAATCCACCAAATAGTTGTGGCTAAACCTGGGAAACCCATATGACTAGAATTTACACAGGCTACTATAATCCCTATTGGAGGAACAAACCAGCTAGGAACAATATGCACCATTTTGAAATTAATTAATCTATGGTATGCAAAAACAGCAAGACAGATTAAATGAATTCCTATCGCTAATAACCAAATAGCTTGACCTAATGTATGGTGTGATTTTACAATTACTCCCGCAAAAACCATCATAGACATGGCCATAGTGGGAACATAACTTCCTAACACATGATGTTTTAATTCATCTTTAAATACATCATAGTGTAATACATTTCTTAAAATGATAGCGAAGAAGTAGGTAAGGGCAATTGTTAGGGTAATAGTTGATATCCAAGTAACATTTACATTCCCCCAAGCTGCACCTAAAGTAGCAGTACCAAGAGCAACACCTGTAAGTCCAACCGGGAAGTTTCTAATATTATTTTTCATAGTATATTGAGCTTTGATTCAATTATATAAACGCCCAATTGAATTACTATGATTCAACCTAAAAGATATATTCTATAACTAAAAGTTATACAAAGAATGAAAATAAACCGAAAATTTAATCAAAAAAAAGAAGATTTATAAATAATAATTATTAGAAAGTTCTTTTTACATATACGCCCATTAACTGTGGTTGCATTATTGGCATAAAATAAGACAACCCCTCTCCCGGCTTTTTCTTTTTATGTAAACTCTTGTGAAGTTGAGGTACCAAAACACCTGTTAAAGCACCCACTGCACATCCTGTCATCACATCAGTATAAAAGTGTTTATAAGCTCTTGTTCTATAATAACCAACGACTGCAGGAGGAATAAATGCTGCTACATAAACGCCAATTTTTGCTCCTGTTGACCATTCAGGGTGATAATCTGTTAGGACCTTTGCTGTAAAGAACGTACCCACTGCAGTATTAGAAGTATGTCCACTAAAGAAAGATCGTTCATTATTATTATCTGTCAATTCTGAATCTGGAACATCCTCATGACCATGCATATAAGTTATTGGACGATATCTTCTAAAAATACCTGGCCCTAAGTAATCATAGATATTCACCGCTATCATTTGTGTTTCTAAGTACATTAATGATATTTCAACCCAATCTTTTCTAATTCTTTTGTCAATAAATAATGTGAAAGGAAGTGCTGCAGAAATATACAATCCCCAATCTGTAAGGTTGTGAAAAGCCTCTCTATCTCTGACATCTTGATCAAAAACATGGCGATCAAAAGCATTTACATCTTGCATATCCAATTGGTAGATTTCTCCTAAGTCAAGAGAAGGACGATTATTAAGCATTTTAATACCTAAATAATTACCAAGTAACCCGGCCGCAGAAATACTTGCGGTAGTAATCGGAGGTGCATAATATACCTTTGAATGGGATTTATACCATTTTAAAGAATCTGCTTTTTGTCCAAATGAGATGTGAGAGATAAATAGTAAAATGAGAATTGAAAAAACCCTTGACATAAGTTGTTGATCAGATTGAAAAAAGTTAAGATATTGAATCTATTAAAATTTTTATAAAAGAACTATTCAAAGTTTACAAATGTTTAAATTTTTACCAATTTTAATATTTTAAAAACAAATCAAAATCTTTCAAAAGAGTATATGTGAGAAAATATTTTATTTAGAATTTACGAATATTGTTCAAACAAATTTTTGAAATTTTTTATCTTTGACCTAGAAATACAACTTTAGTTTTTTTCAAGATTTGTATTCCTTATTTTTATCATTCATCTGAACTATAATAATTATCAACTTGAAATATATCTTACTACTTTTTATTCTATTTTTCTCACTGATTTCTTGTGGTCAAAAAGAGAATTCACAATCTACTCCTCAAAAGGAAGTTAATCCTTTTGAAAATTTTAAAAATAAATGGTTTTTACCTCATAAACTAGAAGAGATATCTGGATTGTCTTGGTATGCTCCTAACATTTTAGCGTCAGTAAATGATGAGAAGGGAAATATCTATTTATATGATTTAGAGAAAGAGGAAATATTTGAAACAATTGACTTTGGTGGAAAAGATGATTATGAAGGTATCGCTTATCAAAAACCCTTCTTTTATATCGTAAATAGCAAAGGGAAATTGTTTATCTACAATGAAGAAAATGAACAAATAGACACCTATAAATTGCCATTTAATGCAGATAATGATATTGAAGGTTTATGTATATATCCTCCAAGTCATTTATTAGTAGCTTTGAAAGGTGACGGAGGATTGGAGGGAAAAAAAACAGACTTTAAGGGAGTTTATAAAGTAAATATCGAAGATCCTAGTCAAGTTGAATTAACCTATTCTATCAAAGACAAAAACAAGGTTAGCCCTTCAGGGATTTATTTTGATAAAAACTCCGGTAAAGTAATGGTTCTTTCTCATCGCTCAAAAGAGTTGATATATATCGATCATACTTCTGGAGAAATCACCAAACAAATTAAGCTTTCTAAAAAAATATTTGAACAGCCAGAGGGTATCTGTATGTCACCTGAAGGAAGAATATTTATTTCAAACGAAAAAGGAGAAAACCTAAAAGGAAATATACTAGAATTCTAACATGAAGAAATCAATCTATTTTTTAATCTTACTACTTCCACTTTTCACTCAAAGTTTTGGTCAAGAACAAACCGTTTATTTATTGGGTGATGCTGGACTTGCTTCCAAAGAGGATAGTGTATTACGGCACTTTTTTTCACAAATTGATCTTGATGACACCAATAGCACAGTTATTTTCTTGGGAGATAATTTATACCCTCATGGACTAGAAGACCCTTCTTCTAAGCATAGAAAAAGAGGTGAGGAAATTCTCTCTGCTCAACTTTCACCTTTAAAAGATTTCAAAGGGAAAACATTTATGATTCCTGGAAATCACGATTATAATAGAGGAAAAAAGGATGGACTTTTACGTTTGAGTAATGAGGAGATTTTTGTTAATTCTATTTTAGGAGACTCTACTTTTGTTCCTTATAATGGTTGCCCTGACCCTGTCGAAATCCCATTAAATAATGAGGTTACTTTGCTCATATTGGATACAGAATGGTTGATTTTTGATTATCAAGAAACCTCTCAATTCAATGGCTGTGAATATCAGAATACAGGTGAAGTTTTGATTGCTTTACAAGATATTGTGTCAAGAAATAAAGATAAAAAGTTAATCATCGCTGGTCATCATCCAGTCGTAACCTATGGTGAACATGGTGGTTATTATACTGCAAAAGATCATTTATTTCCACTTACTGCCTTCTCATCTTGGGCTTACATTCCACTTCCAGTAGTTGGGTCTGTTTATCCTTTGGGAAGAAAATATGGAATCAATCGTCAAGATATCGGCAATAAAGTCAATAAAAAAATGACGACCTCTTTTGCGAATATTTTTAAGACACACCCCAATATTATATATGCAAGTGGTCATGAACATACCTTACAATATAGTATCATGGACAATGTACATTATATTGTCTCAGGGTCTGGATCAAAAACTTCTCATGTGAAGCAAGGGAAGTTTGCCAAATTTGTTGCTGAACAAAAAGGTTTTGCCAAAGTGGTTTATAAAGAAGATGGAACCACTTCAGTTCAATTTTATAATGACAAAAAAGAGCTATTTAAAACAAACTTCGCCCCTAAGAAAGTAGAAATTAAAGAAAAAAGAGAAGACATTGCTTTTCCAGATAGTGTAATTGTGGCAGCAAGTACACAATATGCAACAAGCAAGTCCCAACAAAGGTGGATGGGGCAAAACTATCGTAAAGAATGGGAAACACCAGTAAAAATGCCCGTGTTTGATATGACTAAATTTAGAGGTGGTGTCAAGATCGTTCAACGTGGTGGTGGTATGGCCACACTTTCTTTTCGTTTAGAAGACAAAGAAGGCAATCAGTATACCTTACGTTCTATTGATAAAAATCCTGTGAAAGCCATTCCAGATGAATTGAAAGAAACAATTGCCAAAGCGGTTGTTCAAGATCAAATTTCCGCTGCTCACCCTTACTCACCTTTGACTGTCCCTACAATGGCTGACGCGATAGGAATTTATCACGCAAACCCGCAAGTGGTTTATGTAGAAGACGATCCTCAATTTGGTATATATCAAGAAATTGCTGCTAATAAGGTATATATGCTTGAAGAAAGACCCTCTAAAAACACAGGAGATATTGAAAGTTTTGGTAATGCAAAAAAGATATACAGCACAATAAAAACCGTCAAAAAATTAAGAGAAGACAATGATAATTATGTGGACTATAAATTCACATTAAAATCTCGTTTATTTGATATGTTGATTGGAGATTGGGACCGTCATGATGATCAATGGAGATGGGCTGCTTTTAAACAGAAAGGAGACCGCAAAATGTTTCGCCCTATTCCTAGAGATCGTGATCAAGTGTTTTTCTTGAATGAAGGAATTATTCCTAATATAGCTTCTCTTCGTTGGGTGATGCCAAAGTTTGAAGGTTTTGATGATGAGATGAACTGGGCTCCTGGATTCAATTTTAATGCTAGATATTTTGATCGTTATTTCCTTGCACAAGCAAACAAACAAGATTGGTTAGAGCAAGCCTATTTTATTCAAAAACATATTACAGATGAAGTCATTCAAGAAGCATTACAACACTTACCTCCAGAAGTAAGAAGCATGCATTATGATGAAACGATTCGTATTCTCAAGGCAAGAAAAGCTCAACTTCCAGCAATTGCTGAAGAATATTATTTGCATTTATCTAAAAATGTATCCGTTTTAGGGTCTGATAAAAAAGAACTAATTACCATCGAAAGAAAGAAGGATGGTTTTACAGAAATTACTGTTCAAAAGATCTCTAAGAAAGGTAATTTAAAGCAAATAATGTATCATCGAATTTTTGATCCTAATGAAACAAAGGAAATTAGGGTTTATGGTTTTGATGGTGAAGATCAATTTGTCTTTAAGGGAGAAGAAAAAGGAAAAATTAAAGTACGAGTAATCGGTGGTCCTGGAGAAGATACTATTACTGATGAAGCTAATAAAAAAGGGGCACATAAGATTGTATTATATGATACCAAAGACAGCACACAAATTGTAAATGCCAATGGGGGTATTCATCAAAAACTCTCTGATAAATCAGATATCAACAATTACAATCGTGCAGAATTCAAATTCAATTCTTTACTTCCATTGCTTTATGGAGGATACATTCCTGACGACGGTATACTAGTAGGTGGTGGATTTATATTCACCAACCATAGTTTTAGAAAAATTCCTTTTGCTTCCAAACATACATTATACGGTGCTTTGGCAACCGCAAATGCTGCTGCATTTAAACTTCGTTATAAAGGTCAATTTACTGATGTCTTAGGTCTGGCTGATTTTGTATTAGACGTTCGTCTACAATCTCCAAGGAACTCCAATTACTATGGATTAGGAAATGAATCTGTTTTTGACAAAGATAAAGGGGTCGATTACTATCGTTTCTTATACACAAAACATGAAATCAGACCCTATCTACTTTTTGATTTTAATAAAAGTATAAATCTTAAATTGGGAGCTTCTTACATTCATACGGATGTTAATCAAGGACGATACTTAGATGATCGCTATTTTGAAGAATCTGGAGATGCTCAAGTTTTAGAAGGTGCTTATGATGCACAAAACTATATAGGCGGTGAAATAGGTTTTGAAATTGACCGCAGAAATAGCAGTCTCTTACCTAAAAAAGGAGGACATCTAGAAACATCTGCTTTAGCTTTAAAAAATGTTTCTACGGAAGATCTCAACTATTTTAATTTTAATGGTCAATACTCTTACCATTATACTTTTAAACTTCCAACAGATCTCACATTAGCGTATCAAGTAGGTGGAGCCATTAACTTTGGTGATTATCATTATTTAATGTCAAACACTATTGGTGGATCTAAAAATATGAGAGGTTTCCGTCGAGATCGTTTTTATGGAGATGCTTCTTTGTACAATAGTTTGGATGCTCACTTAGATCTTTTTAAATTTCAAAATAGTATTATCCCATTTACATTTGGGGTCATCGGTTTTTATGATATCGGTAGAGTTTGGTTAGAAAATGAAACTTCTGACCTTTGGCATCAATCTTATGGAGGCGGCATTTATATGGCTCCAGTTGATAAAATTGCTTTATCCGCTATTGCGGGTGCATCTGACGAACGCGTAAACGTATATTTTAACATAGGCTTTAGTTTTTAATTCAATGGAAATGATAGACACAAATTTTGATCAATTGATCTCTACAGTAAGTGAATTTGCTAAAGGAAACATAAAAAATTTACCTTATCACAATGTCACACATACAGAACATGTTGTCAAGGCAGTACGTGAGATAGGATCAAATGAAGGATTATCTGATAGAGAGATTAATTTACTTGAAATTGCTGCTTGGTTTCATGATACAGGTTATACAGAAAAAACCTGTCAAAATCATGAAGAAAATAGTGCTCAAATCTGTGAAAACTTTTTAGAGGATAAATTAACATTAGAAGATATTCAAGTCATCAAGGATTGTATTATGGCCACTCAATTGCCACAAACACCTCGAAACTTGAAAGAGCAGATCATTTGTGATGCAGACTTAGCACATTTAGGTAAAGAAGATTTCAATACTTTTTCTGAAGCATTACGTCAAGAAAAATCTGACATGTTGGAAACAGGACGAATTTCTAAAGCTCAATGGCTAATCATGAATATTCGTTTCTTGTCTGATCATCGATACTTTACGAATTATGCTCGTGACCATTATGGTCCTAGGAAAAAAGAATATTTAAATGAAATCCAAAAAGAGGCTGAAGCATTAATGGTAGAGGCTGATGTTCTAAAACCTAAAAAGAAGAAAAAGAAAAAAGGTGAAGTTGAAGAAAAAGTGGAAGTAATCAACGGTGTTCCAAAATTGGTAAAACCCCGTCGTGATATAGAAGCAATGTACTCTACTTTAGCCCGTAATCAACTAGGTCTGAGTGCAATTGCAGATAGGAAAGCGAGTATCTTACTTTCTATCAACTCCATTATTACTTCATTTGCTATTGGTTATTTATTCAGAAAAATTGAAGAATTACCTCAGCTTTTATGGCCAAGTTTAATTCTTGCATTAACTGGTTTAGTATCCGTAATTCTAGCTGTTTTAGCGACTAGACCGAATGTAAATAAACACTTTAAAAAGAATAAGAAAGATCTGAATTTACTTTTCTTTGGCGATTTTGTAGATTTAGAATTAGATGAATATCAACAATTACTGAGAGAAACCACGATTTACCCTGAGGATGTATATGATAAAATGAGCAAGGATTCTTATTATTTGGGTAAAGTGCTTGATCTAAAATACAAGAAAGTTAGAGCTGCTTTTAATTTCTTTATGATTGGTATTACATTATCCGTAATCTCATTTATTATTACTTTCTCTGTTTACTAACCTATGCAATATTTAAAAAATCATTATCAATTTGAGAAATATATCAAAGGGTACATCATTTCTTGTGCTGCTTGGTATATTATCAATGCACTCTATCTTTTAATTAGATATGATGCTTTGATGTTTTACAATCGTTTTATTGACAATGAAGAGTTCTTTATTATCCATAGTGAAATCCAATTTGCCTTGGTGGCGAATGGTGTACTCGCCTTATTTCTAGGGTGGTTTTCATGGAATTTTTATTTCTTTTTAGATAAAAGATCAAAGTTCCAATCTTGGAAAAGAGCACTTTTGGTGATTGCAATTGTAGGAGTTGAAACAAGTATTTTACTAAGTATTGGTGAATATATGGGTAAAAATATTTATCCAAATGGACTCCCCTATTTTAATGAACTTTCTCAACAAAGTTTCTTTATCTATGCTGTGTATGTTTTAATGGCTGGAGCTCTTATAAATTCTTTATTTCAATTAAAAGATATATTAGGGCCAGAACTATTCAGAACGGTACTCAGAGGAGAGTATTATACACCAAAAGAAGAACATAGAGTTTTTATGTTTTTAGATCTTTACAACTCCACTTCTATTGCCGAATGTTTGGGTCATATGAAATACAGTCAGTTGGTTCAAGATTGTTACCGAACAATGACTGACCCAATCAGCCACTCAAAAGCTTCTGTGTATCAGTATGTAGGAGATGAGATTGTATTGACATGGCCATTAGAAAGAGGTATAAAAAATAACCGTTGTATTCAACTTTTCTACGATATAGAAGCTACGCTCAAAAGTAGAAGAAGTTATTTTATGGATAAATACGGTGTAGCTCCTGAATTTAAAGCAGGGATACATGCTGGCGTTGTCGCTACTTCTCAAGTAGGTGTCATTAAAAGAGAAGTTGCCTACCATGGTGACACAGTGAATGCTACCTCAAGATTACAAGAAAAGTGTAAAGAGTTGGGTTTTCAAGTCTTAATCTCTGAAGATGTTGTCAATCTTTTAGATACTAATTTTAAAGAAGTGGGAACACATCAGTTTAGAGGTAAAGTACAACCCCTTAAAATCTTCACAACAGGAGATAAACCTCAAGCGACTTCATTTACCCATGAATGTCCTAAAATTGGAGAAGCAGTTGATGCTGTTCTTCCCAAAAAGGTAAATAAATCAATCGATAGAATATAAAAAAATGCCAAGTAGATGATATCTGCTTGGCATTTTTCATAAAGGCATTTTTAATATTCAATGAGTGAATGAATGGTATACCCTTCTAATTTTTTCTTTCCATTCAAGAATGTAAGGTCAATCAGAAAATCCAACTGAACGACTTCACCTCCAGCTTTTTCAACCATTTTCACTACCGCTTCAGCAGTACCTCCAGTTGCTAAAACATCATCATGAATAAGTACTTTATCTCCTTTCTGAATGGCATCTACATGCATTTCCAAAATATCAGTACCATATTCTAAGGCATATTCTTGAGAAATTGTTTCGTACGGTAATTTGTTTGGTTTTCTTACAGGTACAAAGCCTGCTCCAATCTCATTGGCAATTAAAGGCCCAAAGAAAAAACCTCTTGATTCCATAGAAACAACTTTATCTATTTTCTTTCCTTCAGTTAACTTTACAAACTGAGCTACTCCCTCTTTTAAAGCTGCAGGGTTTAATAATAATGGAGTGATGTCTTTAAATCCAATTCCTGGTTTTGGAAAATCTTGAACATCTCTGATATACTCTTTTAGATTCATTTTTAACGGTTTTTTTTGACCACTAAAAATACAACAAAATATAGCTGTATAAAATTCAGCTAAGAGTTATTAAAACTTCTCCTTTACTTTTCTTCTGATTATTCTACTTTAAGATGATTTTGTTGATTTTCTTTTACTTTGCGCCTTAATCAACTTAATTGGTTTTTGAATAGCTAAATTATTTGGATAAGCCACTTCTATACCTTCTTCTGTAAGAATTCTAATATTGAAAAGTGTGATATTTAAAATTTTTCCTTCAACAGAATTTTCACCTCCATCTTGAATTCTGATCTGATCTCCTATTTTAAAAGGATACATAAAAAATAAAAGAAGTGATCCAGTTATGTTACTCAACAAAGACCATTGAGCAACAAAAGCTACACCCAATAAAGTAAAGAAGGAAGAGATAAAAATTGAAATACCATCAACTGATATATCCCAAATAGAAAGATATAAGAATAAAATAATGATAATTAGAATAGCCGAAAAGAAGTTATTTACATATACTTTACGGTGATCAGAAAACCCTTTACTATTCGAAAAATGTGTTATATATCTTCTTGTAAGAACTAAAATGAGTGCTGAAATTACAAAAGTGATAATAGAGAGTATTATCTGAAATTTATAATGATGCATAAATTAATGTTAGATTACAAAATACGTTTCAAGACCTTTTAATATATTATTAACGGCAACAGCTGATAAAATCAAACCCATTACTCGACTAATAAGTGCTGCACCACTATCTCCAATGAATTTAAAAATTTTACCAGAGAAATGCATTAATAACCATGCAACACCCATAACAACTATCATCATTCCAGATGTATACACTTGTTCTTCAACAGTATATTTGTTGTTTTGGGTTAATAACATAACAGCTAATATTGCTCCTGGACTTGCTAGTGATGGCATCGCTAAAGGGAAAATCGCGACATCATCATTAGTATTAATATGTGAAATCTCTTCTTCAGGTTTACTTGGGCCAAATATCATGGTTAAGGCAAATAGGAAAAGAACAATACCTCCTGCAATCTGGAAATTAGATAAAGGAATATTGATCGTTTCTAAAATTGTTTCACCTACCAAGATGAAGAATAAAAGTACACCACTTGCAGCAAAAACAGCTTTCTTAGCGACTCTTGCTTTTTGGTCATCCTCCATTTTAGCTGTGACTGCTATAAACACAGGAATCGTCCCTATTGGGTCGATTACTGTGAAGAATGCTATGAATTTTGTAAAGAAAAATTGAAGCATAATTAGATTATTATTAGACGTTTTGGTTGTTGATTAAATAGTGATTTATTGATTGTCTCCAATCCCTTAAATTACTGATGTACAACTTTTCCATTTCATTGGCATTTAGATCTTCTCCGTGAGGAGTTAATCCAAGAAAAGTATGTGTAACCACCACTTTAGTTTTAGTGTGATCGTCATGTAATTTTCTGCATTGTATAAAAACAGACCAATTTCTATATTTTGTAGTGATAACATATTCTATAATATGTTTTTCATCATCGAACCTTTCTACTTTCCAGATCGGTGATTCATCACTATTCACAAGATCAGTCTTGAATGTAGTCCCAATATCACCTTTTGAATTTGACTCAGAGACCATTTCGTACTTCCATTCTGGGTTCCAACTACTTATCTTATTTACTGTAAATAAGGGAAATACTTCATTTACATTATCATTAATAGTAAATGAATTAGATTGAGATAACCTTTCTGCAACAAAATGTTCTTTTTGAATTGTCTGATTATACTTACAGCCAACAAATACCATTGCTAGAACAAAAAAGAATAAATATTTTATCATAATATGTATCGTTTTTAGAACAATTCAGGTTCATTTTCCTGAACTTGTTTTCTAGCTCTACTTAATTGAGTTGGGGAAATTCCAAGAAAATTGGCGATTTGGTAATGAGGAACTCTATCAATCAAAGTTGGATATTCATTTAAAAACGCTTCATAACGTTGAATTGAATCCATTTGAAGAAGAGAAACCAATCTTGATTGAATTTTAGTATTTATCTCTTGAAATGAAGTAAGAATAGAATTGGTTACTTCTTGATCTTGATTCATTAATGTGAGAACAGTTAAATAATCAACGATCTGTACTTCACAATCTTCTAGAGCTTCTACTGTCATAGTGGATGAGGCATTAGGAATATAACTACCAATAATCATATCTCCTTCTTGGAAAAAGTGAGTCGTTGTTTCATTACCTTCACTATCCAAGATATAACCTCTCATTATACCTTTAGTTAATTTTCCTAGTTTTCTACATTTTTTACCATAGTCTAGGAAATGATCACCTTTGTATAATAGTTCAGTAACATTGAGGTGTTCAGTAATCATTTTTTTGGTGATTTAGCTATGCGTACATAGCTGCATTTTCATTTCTGAATTCTTTTGGGGAAATCTTGAATTGCTTTTTGAAAGCCATTGAGAAATGACTTGCACTTGAAAAGCCCAAATCCATTGCAATCATGGACATTGTTTTTCTACTCTCTTTGAGATAGGTACAAGATTTATTAAGTCTAAGTTCTTGATGATATTGGTGGATTGTAGTACCAAAGACTTGCTTAAATAAAAAGCGTAGTCTACTTTCACTAATACCACATTCAAAAGTCAAATAATCAACTGTAACTGGTCGATCAAGAATAGCATTAAGAATCTCTTTTGCTTTAAAAACAGGTTCAACATTGAAATTGTATTTATTGGATTCTGCTGTTTCTTGTCTTTTGTCTACGTTATTTAGAAACTGAATCAATAAATTTTTAGCATATACTTCGATGAGTTCTTTTTTAAACATATCCTCATCTTGGATATTCATAATTTTTGTATAAAGATCTCTCATCTTCGGATCAAACTCTTCATATAAATAAAAAGTTTTCTCCTTTGAAAAGATAGTACCAAGATTCGAGGATCGGTTTATCATTTCTAGAAATAAATCTTCTTTTATACGTATTACTAAAAATTTTGTATTTGTATCTTTCGTATAACGCCAAGCAACCTTATCCGTTTCATTTGTACAAAAAGCACCCATTGTATTATAAATACTCTTATGCTTTTCTAAGGTCCTATTAATATTTGAATTTTGAGTAATGTTTGAGTTTTGTGTTAGTTCTCCAAATGTTATTGGAATGAATTTCATCCCATTTTCCATTTTTTGTCTTTTCACTTCAATACCTTCCTGTGCTTGAAGATCAAAACGTAAAACTTCGATACTATCTTGAAATCTAAAAAAGTCAATATTTCCTGATTCTAGATCGTTACTAAATTGAATTGTATTTTCGCTTACTTTACTTTCAAAAGCCTTAGTACAATTATTTAAAACGTCTTCTAGACCAGAATTCAACATGACTCCTTTCTCTTTCTTGATTCAACATTAAAAGGAAAAAAAAGCAATCCTATAGAAGGTAAAATCTATACAATTAACACAAAACACACTTAACAACTCACCTTAAATAGAATGTGCTTTTTTGCCTTTTGAAACTTCACACTTTAGAGATTATTTTTGTATCATAGATACATCCTTGAATCTAATCTCAATAAAATCATCTCCAGATTTTCTATAGAAGATGTTTTTAGTTTTTGCATCTTGAGCTAACGCGACTGAATAAACTTCACCTGGATGGCTAGAAGTGTTATGAATAACATTCAATTTCACGATATCCCAAGCTGGAGTAATAGCAACGATCTCTTCTAAGATCTCTCTAGGAAATTCTTTTTCCTCTAAGTCCACAATTTTTAAATATTGCGTACCCATTGAATTAAAATATCTTTTCTCAACTGTTTCGTCGATTAATAAAGTAACTTCATATGAATCCTCATCTAATAAGTAATTAGGAGCTTCTTTGTAAGCTAAGAAATACATTTCCTCAACTTCTTCGAAATTAATCAATGAAATACTTTCAAGGTAAGCCTCTGGCTCTTGCTTATAAATGTTAGCTACGATTTCTTCAGCAATTCTTTCTGTATCATCTAATGTATTGTCAGTTAAATATCTTTGTTGAGCATATGAAGCATTAAAAGATAATAGAACTAGAAGAAATAGGGGTAAATATTTATTCATTATTATAAGTTTTTTCTGTTTGATGTTTATATAAACGGTGAATCTGAATTCATTTATATATAGAATACGGTTATTTGATAACAAAAATCGATTACAGTGTTTCTTAATCTAATCACTAAATTTTACAATTCGACTAATTTAAAAATTAACCTCTACTTCTAAGTCAATTATTGACAGTCTATAGTTGGTTTTTGTCCAAATTTAATTAGTACCCACGTATACGTTGTTAAGTGTATATATATAAAATTAATTTACGATGACAAAACATCTTTTTATTGCTTTGGGTACAATTCTATTGTATTCTTTTAAATCAGTAGAGACTCCAGTTCAAGATAATGATCTAGTCTCTAATGATGTAGCCTTTACCATCTCGATTGACAAGATCATTGACTAGTTAAAGAAGCTAACAGAAAATCTCATTAAAAAATAACCCATACAGAATATCGTATGGGTTTTTTATTTACATACACTTTTTTTCGACTTTTCTATCAACATATGTATAGACATGATATATTTTTATTCATCATATTTGCATCATTATAAAAATGAAATATTAAATCAACTGGTTTTCAATAAAGTAAAAAGTATTGAATCCTCTAAAATTAATATTGAAAAAAGACTAATATTTTTCATTCAAGAAATTTTACGTGTACTTTAATAATTAACGCTTAACGATTTACTATCAATAATACTCTGATACAAACATCTACCAAAGGCTAATCTATAGTATGACCTATATGTAAAATTTTAAAGATACCGTTTTGGATGAAACGAATACATATAGTCTTTGGATTAGTCTTATAAACGGTATTTTTTTAATAAAATCATGTACTTTACCTCATTACTTAATAAACTTGAAACTCCTCTCTTATATATATAAAAAAGTAATGGTAAAAATTACCATTACTTTAAATACAAAAAACAATTATGGTTATACTATTTATTTCCTTCTAGAACATTGAACATTTTATCCTGATCTCCATGTTCTGTATATATCTTTTGTGCTGGGTAAGCAAATTCAACTCCTATTCTTTTTGAAATGCCTATGATTTCCAACAATAAATCTTCTCTCGCTTTTAGTTCATCACTCCATGTACTTGAAAGGAAGAATACGTAAAGTAAAATATCAAAAGATGAACTAGACATTTTATTTAACCTTACTTCATGGAAGTCTTGACGTATGTCTTTTTTCGTTTTCAAAACTTTATTTATCTCATCAATAAACAAGGTTATCTTTTCTGGTGCTGTTGAATAAGGAACAGATAAATAGGTATTGAATCTTCTATATTGTCTTTTACCGTAATTATCTATATCTGTTGTCACTAGATTACCATTGGGTATATTTAGCAACGAATTTGAAAAGGTTCTAATTCTTGTTGTTCTAAAACCAATTTCTTCCACAACACCTTCTTTGCCATCGATATAAACCCAATCTCCAACAATAAATGGTTTATCAGCAAAAATCATGATAGAACCAAAAAAGTTCTTGATTGTATCTTGGGCTGCAAATGCTAAAGCAATACCACCAAACGAAATCCCTGCTAAAAGATTTGTGATATCATAGCCAAAAATTGACAAGCCAAATAATATTCCTATTACAACAAAAGTAATTTTGAATACTACCTTTAAAACAGGCAATAAATTAAGGTCAACTTTCTTAGATTTGCTTGAATAAAGTCCTAATCGGATCACCAATAAATCAGCTAAATGAAATAGGAAGTTTATTGTAAAAAAGCTAAATACTAATTTTAATATAATGTGGATAGTATAGGTCACGTTCGCTGGAAACAGCAAAAACGATAACATAAAATACCACATTACCGTGATCAATATATAGACTAAAGGTTTTCTTAGTTTTGGAAACACCAGTTCTTGTAACTGTATTTCATTAAGATGAGAAAAAAACTGTGTTAAAGATATTTTTATCACCCATTTTCCTACTAAGTAAATGATATAACTGACTAATGTCAGAATACCAATACCAATCCATTGCCATGCTTTTAATCCAAAGTATTTTGTTTTAATCTCTTGAAATGTCAAGGTATATAAAACAAGTTTCCCTGTATAGGATGGAAATGTTTTTTGGAAAAGTTTAGGAACTAGCGTTGTTGAATATCTTGAAAAGAGCCAATTTCCATTAGGATGTTTTTCTAGATATATTCCTTTTACTTTATTACTTATTACATAACGGTGCGTTTCCGTTTTTGGATCTAAGTAATCTTTCTGCATGGAGATATCCTCTCCACTCATGTAAATTCCTTTTTGAGATAATATTAGTTTAAGCTTAATAGCAAGGTCTATTCTTTGTTCAAGATCATTTAATCCACTTGAAAAAACTTGACTGGCTACTTTGGGATTGTAATGTTCAGGTTCTAAGTTACTCAATAACGTTTGCAATGTGTGATAAGGTGTACTCAAAGAGTATTCTACACTATCTATAGTTCTAAACTTATAGAATACATTGTCGTTTGGATCACTTGTGAATTGCTGAGTATCTGTTGATTCTTTCTTAGGTTCTTTGATTTCTGTGGCTAAGATATTTTGTGCATGAAGCGAAATACTAGCCTTAAAAATTAATACTAAGCAAAAGAATAAATAGATTAACTTCTTCATTAATTGTCTGTTAGTGGGTGGAAGAAAGCACCCAAACTTAAACAAAGCTTGGGCACTTATTACATCTACCTAATTTATTATAACTACCAAACCCTGAAGAGAAATGATTTGGATTTTTAGTTCGTTTGAATTGGATATAGGAACATCATTCCTACATTTCTATCTTCTTGTTTACCTTGCTGAAGAAAATATTCTCCTTCATAACCTTCTACAATTTGAAGACTATTCATGAAGTCAAGTTTGATCCCGTAACTATGGCCTCTTTCAATTTCATCATCTGAGATCAATTGAAAATTAAGCGAAGGATGCTTGATCACAATAGGATATTTTTCTCCATCAGTGTCAATAATATATCCTGATGTGGGATCTATCTTAATAACTCCGATTGGACTCAAAACGCCTTCTCCAATTTCTGAATACTCCCATAGTACTGTATCTCTTGATACAAAGCTTAACAAGTCAATAATTCCTTCATCAGAAGAAAAGTTAAATACTTTAGGTTCATCTTCCACATTTATTGTAAAAGATTCTATTTTCAAGTAAATGGAATCAAAATCAAGAAATGCTTGTCTAACATTACCGTTAAGATCTTTACTTTCAAATCCAGTAGACTGAATATCTACCATGATTCTCGAGTCTGGTCCTAAAGCATTGTCATCATATTCGTGACAAGCATAAACTACTGAAGTTAAAAGAAGAATTGAAGCTATAATCTTTTTCAAAACTCTTTAGTTAATTTAGTTATAAAGTTGATTTTCTAGAATTGGAATCGCACCATAAAGGCCACATCATCCGCTTTAAATGCCGATCCATCTCCAAACCATCCAGTAGGTCTCCAGTCAAATCCAATTGCAATTGGGGCTCCTGTAAAGGCGTATTGTATACCAAAGTTACCACCAATACCAAAAGGCCTATAATCTTCAAACTGTACTGCAAAACCTAGACCTGCATATACAGCAAGACCTGGAGCTGAATTTATGGCAAAAATCCAATCATAGTAGAATGCTAACCTAAAGTTGTTAACAAATGTACCTGTGATATGAATTCTATTTTTACTTAGGTTAATTGTCGCATCTATACCTACTTCGGTTAAGAAACGAAGACCTAATTCAAATTTTCCTTTTTTTCCACTGTTAACATCGATCGTTCCTTGTGGATTTTGGAACAAATACGTTTTATCGATATCTCCTTTATTGTTTTTTAATTTAGACAAGTCTAAATCAAAAGCGTTTGTTACTTGTGTAGCAAACAAAACAATCAATACTAAAAAAGTTAATCTCATTTTCATTTTTTTGATGTTTTAGTGTATTAATAAATTTTCAATTTAATGTTTACCACTAATCGTTGAGAATAGGTGATAATTACTTTTTGATGAAGTTAACTCCACCAATCGCATCATCTATATCTAAGCTGAAAATGAGCTTTTTACATATCTTACATTCACATTAAACTCAAAATTGAAAACTTAGATACCCAAAATCCAACTACAAATGGATAAATATTGGTTATTAAATTTTAGATCTATTAAACTGAGTTATTAAAAGGTTTTAGGGTTATTGGTTCCATAAGTTTTTATCGTTTTTATATTCTTTGGGTGTTACATTAAACTTCTTTTTGTAGGCGATCGAAAAATGACTTGAACTAGAAAATCCCATTTCCATTGCGATCATAGACATTGTCAACTTTCCTTTTTGTAAAAATTCTCTTGATTTATTTAATCTTATATCCTGATGGTATTGATGTATTGTTGTACCAAATACTTTCTTGAACAAGAAGCGTAATCGGCTTTCACTCAGTCCACATTCTTCTGCGAGATAATCAATACTAACTGGTTTATTTAAAATACTTAATAATACTTTTCGGGTTTTAAAAACAGGTTCAATATTAAATGGGTATTTATTACTTTCTACTGTTACTTCTCTTTTATTTATGTTTTTTAAAAAGGTTAAAAATAGATTACTTGCATACAAATGCATTTGCTCTTCATAGAATATATCATCTTGATCCATCTCAAATATTCTTAGATACATCAAACGCATTATATGATCAAACTCCTCGAAAATAAAGTAAGTTTCTGATGGATCGAAAGTCTTTGCTAATTTTTCTGATCGAGATATAAAAGAATCAAAATGATTTCTTCGAATTCTTACACTGATGAATTTCATTTCTTTCTTTGAAGGATATTGCCAACTAATTGATTTTAGCGTATTGGTACAAAATACACCTAAGGAATGAAATCCATAATCTTGTTGTGAAGTTTCGTCTTTTTGATCCGAAAACTCTTTGATAATATTATTTGCAACAGGTTCTCCAAAAAAGATAGGTTGAAAAAGCATAGGTTCTTTAAATTCATCTCTTTTTATAAATAATGGTTCATGAAGTTGAAATGAAAATTTAAAGATTTCTAAGTTTTCAGAACATCTAAAACCTCTAATCTCTTCATTTCCCATCTTTTTTTAGTTTTAATAGTATCGCCTTCTTTTTTACTATTAAAGGCTATACTCCAAAAGTCAAACATTTTATCAAATTCTCACCTTTCCATTCTTCTATTTTAAAAACCAAATTTGATGTATTATTAAAAATAAACTTTTCAGACTTTAAATAGTCAATAGCTCTTATGTTAATTGTACTCAACTCATTTTTCTTAAATAAATAATAGGAATTTTACAGAATACAACAGGATTATAACATCTTACTAATTTTGAATTTGTCTTTTAAATGTCTTACAAATTAAAATTATCATTACAAGTCTATAGTAATTAACTAAAGAAGAACATATAAAATTAGACATAAAAAAAAACGAGACATTGCTATCTCGTTTTTGGGAATCTATATATTTTTTATAAACTTGGTCTAACTTCAGTGACTGATGGTAGCTCATAGCTTACTAAGAAAACCTTTTCCTGTGGCCAATACATTCTCAACATTAATGAGAATTCACTGTGTTTTGGCGTCGGTAACCAATTACTTTCAGGTACTCCATCTGGTTTTGTATTTTGAAGATAAATATCCAAGGTACCATCTTCATTATACACAAGATCTGTTCTATCTCCAACTGAATATTTGTTATTCGCATTTTTTGATAAATAGCCTTCACCACAATAAGCTGTGAGCGACCAAAATCCTTTTACAGATGGTATTTGATCTTTTTCAAAATGAAGAATATATTCTTTATTTCCTCTTAATTCTCTTAATTGATCATCAACATTTGTCATTGGATACAAAGCATCTGCAGGAAGATTGGCACCAAAACCAATAGCTGCAATGAATGCTCTCTGTTCATAATTTGTTCCGTATTTACCAATATCTCTTTTATAGAATTTCCATGGTAATTTATTGTTTTGCGCCAATTTTCTTTCCCATGAATTGTGCACTTCCTCAGGAACATATTTATAATATTCTTTCTCAACAGGAGAAATATGCTTCATTGTGTAAGGTTTTCCGATACGCATACCAATGATCTTCATTTTATCCAAGATTTCAGAATCTTCATAAGTAGGAGGATTTTTCCCCATTAAATACGATAAATCTGTCAAGAAATCTTCTATCGATAACGATTTCACATATTCTCTTGGTGCCAAGTCTGAATAATATTGTGCTGGCTTGTGATTGTATTTATAATTTGGATTATCCCATTCTGCTAATGGTTTAGCATAAATTTCATCTTGCAATTTACGTACTTCACGAATATCCTCTGGCGTATTTACCCCCTCAATTCTACCCATGATCCAAACCATATTCGTTGGGCATTTGATTTCTTCCATTCCTTTTGGAACTTCACCTGTCCAAAATGGAGGAGTGTATACATAAGTATGTTCCTTGTGCGTGAATGTATTTCTGCTTCCTACAGAACTAAATACATTAGTATACGCATCATAAGCAGGAAAAATATGATATCTGTCTGTAGCTGGAATATGAACTACAATTGGGCCTCTTGAAAGGTCCATCCACATAGAGGAATAGAAAGTATCTACATTTGGTTTTACTTTGTCTTCATATCTCCAATCTGGAAATGTTGTCATGTGATCAAATGTGTTTACATTGATCCCTTTTTTACTCAACATTGATTTTTTGGTATGATACATTAGAACGATTGGGTATCCGTAAGTATATACTTCTTTGAATAGATCAGCATTATCAGAGACTTGATCAGTAGAAATTTTAATTTCTCTGAAAGCATTTAAGGCAGTTAGCACACCTATCAAGCCAATGATTGTCAGTAAACGATTGTTTAAATTCATTTTTACTTTTTTACCTATTTTGGTCGATTATATATATGTGTGAAACGGCATTACTTTTTGGAATTTTTATATAATACAATTGTTTATGATCAAAAAATGGTTTTCAATAATCTAAAATTATAAAACACTGAATTACAGGGTGATTTAAAAGCAAAAAAGCAGTGAAATTTTAGAAAATCCACTGCTTTTTTGGTTCATAAAATTAAGATTTATTTAGTCAACTTTTCCTATTCTTTTTTCAATAGAATCTGTTTTAGCCTTAATCATATTCGATTTATTCTTGTTATAATCCATGTTCATTACGCAATAAATACGGTCAGAAATAGGGTCCATAATCTTATAAGCATCATCTACAACTTTTAATAATTCTGTTACAGTTTCTGCTTCAATTACAGTTCCCATAGGCGAAAATTGATATGTAAGACCAGAATCTTTGATATGCTTTACCACTTTACTTACATATTCACCGATATGATCTCCCTTATCTATTGGGAAGATCGCAAAATTCATAATTGCACCCATAATTCGTATTTTTATTTTGCTACAAATGTAAAAGAATATTTAGTTAGTTAAGAAATTTAATACACTTCTTCCCTACAATTTGTCTGCATTAAAGTTTTCACTTCTTTAATGTATTCAATGTTATTAGCTTTAGTAAGATCTTGGCAGGCTTCCTCTTCTTTCCCCAAAGCAATATAAACTAATGCTCTATTTTTGAAAGCGTATGCGTTAGTAGCATTCATTGAAATTGAATATTGAATTTTTTCTAATGCTTTCTTGTAATCCTTTTTGAGGTAATAACAATACCCAATGTTGTTATGAGCAAAAGATTCAAAAATATGATTTTGCTTTTGAGCACTCATTAAATCTAACACTTTCTCGAAATCTTTTAATGCTTTATCATATTCCTTTGCTTCGATGAATGTAAAGGCTCTAGTATCATACAATAGGTCATTCGAAGGGTAAATAGCAATAAGCGAATCAAAAATTTGTAAAGATTCCGAAAATCTATGTTCAACCTTTAATAACCTTCCTAATAAAATATCAGCGTCAACATCATTAGGAACTAATTCCTTTATTTCCATAATAGTGGAATGCCCCTCTTTCACATCTTCTAAAAGTATACAGGCATTGGCTTTCGACTTTAAAAGTCTAATCTTTGAACCTTTATCTTGGGTTAATATAATAGCTTTTCTATAATCATGAATTATTAAATCTTTTGATCCTAAATCATAATAAAGCATTAATACTGCTCTAAAATTATACGCACCTTTGTAATTTTCATCTAGTTCAATGGCTTTGTTGATACTAAAAAAGGCATCTTTATTTCTTTTTAATTGAAAAAGTGCTTTTGCTCTATGAAAATATAAAACAGGATCTTTAGGATATTCATCAAGAAGTTTATTTGTCTCATTTAAGACTTCCTTGAAATGTCTCTCATTTTCTAAAACCTCTAATTTACTTATGACAGTTTCATCAATATATTTTGGTTGACAGGACCAGAAAAAAAATAGAATCGATATCAATAAAAATTGACGTAGCATCTGCTTGATAGTTTATTTAAGTAAAATATTTTTCAATCTCAAAATTAATTAAAAAGAGCTCAAAAGGTCAATAAACCAGTAAAAATATCATCTTTAGAAATAAAAAAACACCATACATAGGATGCTATTAACAAGTAGTCTTGGAACAGTGGGGAAGCTGATAAATCGCATATTGTCTACACCATTGACAACTTACTGACTTCCGTAAAAAAAAATAGATTGGCTTATTATAAATGAAAAGCCCCTGCATTACGCTGAAGCTTTTAACCATTAAATTCTTTCTACTACAAAGGCCTTAATTCTATATTTGATAATTTATTACTTTCTATCAAATCTTTAACTCTGGTCGTACAAACAATTAAAAGAGTATCTTCCAAACTAAAAATATCGGAACCATCCCAAGTAGACACATCAAATTCCGTTTCTTCTGTCTCATAATTATTTAATGCTTCCAAGTTCAAAATAGGCCCTGCAAATGACTTAATAAAAATCCCATAATATTTAGATTCATTCCCCTCTATATTTATAGGAAAACTCTCATATCCAGTAATACCTATAGCCTCTAATAAATCTTTAAAAGGTTGAGATATTGCAAAAAAAGTACTGTCTGCAAACGGTAATAAATCGAAGTTCTTCTTGCCCTTATCGATCAAAAAGTCATTCTGAACAATCAAAGGTGTATCTTTATTAATACCTTTAAAGTATCGTAATCCGCTTTGGGCTGTATTTCAATTGCTCCTCTTTTGTAAGCACCTTCAATAACATAAAACTTTTGCTCCATTACCTATATGTTTAAAATTCTGGGTTATCACCTTTCGTATTACCCCAAACTTTTTTCTCAATTACATCTCTTTGTTTCAATATTTGATCTTTAGTTGCCTTTGGATTCCTTTTAATAAAATCTCTCCAAAGCTTTAAATGACCTGTCGAGTTTGTACCTCTATGACTTTTCTGCTCTCTCCAAATCAAATTTGTAGGATCATTCACATCTAAGCCTGCTTGTTCGAAGAACTTGTTAAATTCCTTACTTTTTGGCAAAGTATGATGAGAATTAAAACCAGCTCCGAGTATCCCTGTTTTAATCCTTAGAATATCTCTATACATCGCAGGGTCAAACTTGCCTCCAACTTTCTTAAACCCTCTTTGTATCATTCTCTGAAGACCCTCCTCTATTCGTAGAAACGATAGTGTCACTACGAATTTGTTTATGTTATAGTTCTAAGTAACGCCTACGGCTTAATACTTAAAACAGTTAGAACCTACATTGGTAGCTTGGTCTGATACTCTTATTCCCCCTGCGTGATAGGAAAGAGATAATGGATAGTTTAAATCTCCACTCTTCAACCCTAATAAAGGATAAGAAATAGCAGGGATGCCTGTATACGTTCCTATGGGTACTTCATCATACCTTTGTATTGCCCTTACTAGTGGGGCTTGTGGTGTAATTCCATTAATAGTTTGACCATGTATATTGGATATAAAGGTTGTCAATAGTAATAGATTGAAGATGATATATTTTTTCATTAGTTTTCTTTGCTATTTTAGTTTGTTTAAATGGAAATGTTCTGAGTGATATTGCTTTAAACATTCCAAACAGTAGAAGTAAGGATTTACAATCAACAACTACCTTTTTTCTTCAACTTCTCCATACTTATTTAAGTATTCTTCCTCATTTTTTAATTCATGCAAGTATGAATTTCTAGGGTAATATGTAAGTTCCCTTATGTATTCCTTTCCATGAGAAAGTATTGTTATATTATTACTATTTGATTTCTTTATTAAACTATCATTATTATTGATTTTTAAAAAATCATTATCTTCCTGAAATATGAAGTAAATACTATCATTAGTAGTTGTTATAATATTATAAGAACCTCTATATTGATAACATTCTTTTACTTTATATTTAAAGGTGCTGAAATAATTGATTAAACTATATTTCCTATCCTCATTTTTTAAATCATAATTATGATAAATATTAAATACAATAAATAATGGGAAACCGAAAATAAACCAGAGAATTGCTATCTTATTTTTCATTTTTTATTAAATCATTGTAACCTTCAATTACTTTTTGTTGTATTCTTTTGAACCCCAAAATTATATCCAGGAGTTATACCAATTCCGTATGTATTATATTTTTGTTTTCTATATAGCACGGTTAAAATTAAACTTGCATTAGCAAAGTAGGTTTGTGCCTGAAAAACCTTTATTGTGAAAAATAATAGAAAGAAGAGAGTGTATCTCATTTTTTGATGTTTGCTTTTTGTTTTAAGGTACTATCCTAAATGTCAAATACTTAATCAATTGGTAAGTTCGGAGTGACACTGCGTTTAACACTCCGAACAGTGGGTAGCAACTAATCAACTTAAAATATATTCTTAGTTTCCTAATTACTAATTTTTGTTTGTGTGAGTATATTTTCATTAAAAACCTTACCAAAAGGGTCTAAGTTCATTAAATTAAAAGTCACTTCATTATATAATAACTCGACAATTAGAATATATTCTTTTTTTTCAAGTTTACATTCAAAAGAAAATTCCTTGCTATACTTTTCATTTGGCTTCAGAAAAATTGAATTAGTATAATTCAATAATAATTCATCAATATCATAAATTAAATTACCTTTGTAAAAGTTTGTTAAAATTTTCTCAGACTTTGAATCTGATAACTTAACATTAAAAAC
The DNA here is from genome assembly GCF_056161045.1 of Flammeovirga sp. AWQ4_249. Lineage (NCBI taxonomy): Bacteria > Pseudomonadati > Bacteroidota > Cytophagia > Cytophagales > Flammeovirgaceae > Flammeovirga > Flammeovirga sp. AWQ4_249. The sequence continues at coordinate 57,355 of NZ_JBSWYJ010000008.1, read as the reverse complement.
ACCGTATTTCATATTATCCTTTGTTGGTTTATAAAATATCAGTTCTTGATCTGATTTATTTTCTACTGTTAAAACAAAATCAATTTTATCATTTCCTATTACAATATTATTTATTGTCAAATTAATAGACGTTAAATAATAGAGCATAAAAATATTATTAATAATTATCATATTGTACCTTTAAAAATTTTATGAATAATGTCAATTTTTGCTTTATACACATCAAATCTTTATTTGTGGGTAGATTAGTCTTTTTGTTGTGATAAGTTACAAACTCATATCTTAGAGTAAAAACTTAGAAGTACAAAAAAATCATAACTTATATAGTATTAAATATTGAAGTAGGGAAAGCACGGTTAACAAACTAAGTATACCAAGAGTAATACTGTAAAAAAGGGATCGGCTTCTCTACTATTCTTAGTAATCCAGAACAGTACCGAGGGAAATCTCTAATCGTTATTATCCTGTATTTATGAGTTAAGGTTAAATAAGAATATCAATATTAAATGTATCTTTTAATCGTAAAAATATAACTATGAATTTACGTTATACTCTAGGAATTGACATTGCAAAACAAGACTTCAAAGTATGCCTTTTATTTAGAAATGATGAAGGTAGATTTGTAATAAAAGGGAGTAAAACCTTTGAAAATACATCTTCAGGATTTTCTAAATTATCAGATTGGTATAACAAGAAGATAAATTCAGAATATGAGTACAATATTGTGATGGAAGCCACAGGAGTATATCACGAAGCATTAGCATGGTATTTATTCAATAAAGATGAAAAGGTTTGTATTGTGCTAGCAAATAGAGCCAGAGCATTTATGAATTCCATCGGTCATAAGTCTAAAAATGATCCGATTGATGCAAAAGGACTAGCAAGTATGGGACTATCACTACAGCTTGAATTATGGCAACCTATTTCTAAAAAAATATACCAATTAAGAGCATTAACGCGTCATTTAGAGGATTTATACAAAATGGAAACTACTCTAAGATGCCAAAAAAGTGCCTTAACTCATGCAATGCATTCTGTCAAAGAAGTTATTAAAAGTATAGAGATGACGCTGAAGACTGTTCATAAACAGATTGATTCATGTAAGAAAAAAATAGAGAAATGTGCCCTTGAAGATGAGGTTTTAAGCAAGAAAATTGGATATATGACCTCTATCAAAGGAGTAGGTGTTAAAACTGCTGTGGCTGTAATAGCAGAAACAAATGGCTTTGCATTGATAAGAAATCAAAAGCAACTAGCAAGTTATGCAGGGTACGACATCAAAGAAAATCAATCAGGAAAATGGCAAGGAAAAACAAGGATTACCAAAAAGGGGAATGCTCATATTAGAAGAACAATGCATATGCCTGCATTAAATATGGTAAGGTTTAAAGTTACTCCTTACGAAAATCTTTACAATAGAATTTATGACAAGAGTAATATTAAAATGAAGGGATATGTAGCTATAAAAGTAAAGCTGCTAAAGCTAATGTATACGCTTTGGAAGAAAGAAGAATATTACCAAGAAAATTATAATTGGGAGAACAGTGGGTCTGAAAAAAAGGTAGCCAAACATTATGCATGAATGGCTACACGAGATAGTTTATTGCTAAACTTCTCAATATTTTTAAATATAACAGAAAAAAAACAATATATAAACCTCGAAATTTCTCATGGTGAAATTGCTAGCACTTTAGTGTTGCAATTTTTGCAATGAAAATTTGAGGAACCCGCGGTAGCGAAACGTTTTAGATAATCTTAGAAAAATTATATGAATTTTCTTGACTTTTAAGACAGTACCTTATACAATGAAATAGTTCTAAGTAACGCCTACGACTTAATACTTAGAACAGTTAAAGTATAAAAAATAATGCTATCAAAAAATTCCAATTTCTTAATTGCGTTAGTCATGATTTAAATAACCGATATTTTAGAGCGTTTCTAACAATTCTTTTTCTTTCATTAATAGGAAAAAATTAATCTAGGTAGAGATAGATTGGCTTATTTTGTTGTTTTAAGTTTGGAAACTTAAATAAAATAATACTTAGTAATGACGTTAGTGCTTCACCATTAGGGGGATTCATTTCTTTTTCCAAATTCTTTTTCTGAATTTAAAAAAAGAATAACAAGAAAAATAAAACCTAAAATTAAATATCCTTGTAAAGTCAAGCCAATTCTTATAGTATCCATTATTTTAGTTGTTTAATCTGAACGAAAATCTAGTTATTAAAATTTGAAATTCTAAATTCCTATTGACGGTATTTGGATGGGGTGTGCTATTCGTACGGGCGTATTGCATACGCCCTCTATTAGATCAATGCTAACAAAACAATTTATCTTGAAACTCAATTTATTATACCAAAGATAAAACACCCTATTTTATGAATTCATATTGAATTTTTTTGAATTATTCTTTTTGAGAGAGGGCGTATACAATACGCCCCTACATGTACTGATCTATTATTTTAGCTGTTTAATCTCTCCAATGTTTTAACCTAGAAAACAAAATATAATTATTACACAAAATACTATAATTAAATACACTATTATCAATATTTAAATGCAATAATTAAAATAAACATAATTATTATAAGATTTCATTGTATTTATCATTAATCAATTTGACTTATACATCAAGTGTTATCTAACATTGCAACAAATAAATTTCGAAGGCTATAACGATTTCTAACTAAAGCTAACAAACCAATAGTCTCCTTAAAAAATCTTTCAATATCAAAATGCAACTTTTTAAAGCACAACGTATAGAACTTGAAAAATTGATTGAAGCAAAAGTTTCCAAAAAGAAAATTGCTTTAGCACTTGGTGTACATATTTCTACCATCTATAGAGAAATCAAAAGAAATAGTATAGATGGTAAATACGATGGCAAAAAAGCACATGAATTAGCATTGGCAAGAAAGAAAATTGTCGGAAGTTTTAGAAAGTATAAAAGGAAAAATACCCACAAAAGGAAAAACAAATATGAGCTTTATGCTGATCGTAGGTTTATTTATTGGCATTCAGATACTCCTTGGGTTAGAAGAAAGTACTTCTTTTTGTTCGATAAAAGAATCGGGAGGTTAAATCGGTACAGAATCAGATTAGGAATGGAAAAGATATTTCATTATAAAAATGATATCGATCTTTTAGATCAGTTAGTGAGATTCGAAAAGAAACGTTGGGAATTGGAAAAGAAAAAAACTCAACAACAAAAAGAACTGTTAAACGCAAAATGTAATTTAAAAACAATCCACAGGCAATCACTAAATAAAGAGGTGGCCTAGTACTCATGCCCCATTTTTAGAATTACTAAAAAATTTCAAAAAAAACTCTCCATAAGTAGTTACACAAACTATTTTTTGGAGAGTTTTTTATTTTGAACATTTTCATGCTCTCATTTTTTTGAAGATTATGTTTAAAATCAATTTTTTCGATTGTTTTCGCATTTACTCACGATTTTTCACGTAATTTTTTTTGTGTGCTGAATAGGATTGTCTTAAACATTTTCCTTCTTGATTTATACTCAATTTTGTCTTGGGTTAGTTGGCATGATCTATTTAATTAGTTTTTTCTCAGCTAAAACATAAAAAATAACGCTATCAAAAAAAAAATTTCTTAATAGCGTTATTCGTGATATAAATAAGGTATTTTTTAAAGAGTTTCTAATAATTCTTTTCTCTTTTTATTGTATTCCTCTTCGGTGATCAACTCATTTTCATATAACGTTTTTAACTTCTTCAACTTTTTTGTCAAATCATTTTCTTTTGGTGCTACATTTGGAGTTGGTGGCTTAGGTATTTGTGCTGGAGCTCGTGTAGCTGAAACTTCTATTTTTGTAGGCTTTATAGGTGGGTTTGGGTTACTTATAACTGTTTTCTTTAGATAACCATTAACAATGGTATCATCTAACTCATATTTACAAATAAAACCTGATTGTTCTTCTAAAGTATAATAACATTTTATATTGTTTTTGGTGCTAGTAGATAATGCATTCATTTTGTAATATAGATCATGATTCTTTAATTCTTCGACCTGTGATATAGAAATAAACTTAAAGCTAGAAGAAATTGGTGATTTACTAATTGTTTTACCTTTATTTTGCAATACAGATTTTGATCCTGTTTTCGTTATAAAATATTTTGGTTTAAATAGAATAGGTTTTGATGACCATTTGACATAGGTACCTCCTTCTGTATGTGCTTTTATTTTAGGTGGAGATATAAATTTTGGAGACGATAATTGTTGATATGAAGTTATGTTACTAGTATTAATATTAAAAACTTCATAGACTAATAAAATGGATATATCAGATGATGTATTATTTTTCCATTGAAAATATAATTTAGATCCATCAGCATCAATTTTTCCTTGATGTATTGTCACTTCTACTCCTTCAACTAAGGAAAGGGTAAGTTTTTGGTCCAATAAATTAGTAAAACCTTCAGCTCCGAAGTTTTCTTCAATTTCATATTTTACTACTTTTGAGTCAATGTACTTTTCCCAATAATAAGTCCCCCAAAATTCAGAATTAGAATCTCTTTCTTTATTTTTGATTTTATTTGAGGCTCCAGGCATCAAAAGAAAATAATCTATTACATCAATAGTTGCTGTTTTTTCATTTCCTCTATCTTTAACCTTGAAGTTAAATTTTTCGTGATAACGAACATACAAAGCTTTATCCGTATTATTGGTAAATTTCACTCTAACAATAGCCCCCTTGTCAGTGATTTCAGGTAAGATTTCTTTCGTTATTTTATTTTGTGAAAGTGAAATCAATGAGATAGGTAAAAGAAAAAATAAAATAAGTAATTTTTTATGCATTACAATAGATAGTTTATAGATAAATAATACAAACCAATCTAACGATTATCTTATATTACTCAAAAAGATTAATTAAAAAATACCCACTTTTGGGGATAAAAAAAGCACCATATTTTATACATATGATGTTTTTAACAAAAATATTATTTTATTATCTCGAACGATAATTATCTGATTTTATATCTACAGATAGTTTTCTATTCCAAATTACAAAGAAGGTATCATATTCATTACCCATCATTTCTTTGTTGAATTCATATTCAATGCCTTCTTCTTTTTCAATGGCAAATTTTAATGTTGCATCTTCATTATAGTGTAAAACACTATCCAATGAAATTTCATATTCTTTTTCCATTGCTTTTTCAAAAGACCTTACATGTTTTGCTTTCAATGTAGTAGGTATCATTGTTTCTTTATTAACAGGGATATACATAACACCACATGCTTTTTCTGTTGCCTCATCTTCTACAGGTATGACTTGGAAGATAATACCATCGTGTTCCACAAAATTTGACTTTTGTTCTTCTTCTCCGAATTGAATTCCTTCAATGGTTTGGGAAAAACCGGTAATCGATACTAATAAAAATGTAAGTAGTGTAAAGAATCGTAGTAACATTTCAATATTTATTTAGTTAGACTACAAACTAAAATAAAAAAATATTGACATTGAAATTTAGATCATTAATGAAAACAAACAAATAGGATGATTTGTAGAATTTTATAAAAAAAAGATCATAAAATTAACATACATCATCCTTCATCTTAGAAAAAGAAAAAAACATCACTCAAAGAATGATGTTTTTCTAATCCCAATAAAGGGATATAACTACTTTTGTAACTTAATAAATGTAGTTCAAATTTAAGTAGTTTTAATACAATTAAGCAATAACCATTTTTAAGTATTTTTTGATATTTTCTAAAATTTTTCATTTTCTTAGAAAACTCATTACTATAATGGTCATTTTTTATTAACTCTTTGTTCCTAAGAATACATTTACTCCCTTAGGTTGAGGATTTCCGTTTATTCTTCTCCAACTTACAATTTGGCCTACATGTGTCAAAGCATCAGCTATTTGACCATTAATTAAATACCAAAATGGAAACGATTGAGTAGCTCCATTATAATTGTAATTTTCTAATTTTGTAGGATCCATTGTCTTCAAATGTTGACTTAGATTCCAGTACAATTCAAGTGTTTCTTTTCGATATTCCTCATACGTTGAAATATCTTTTTTTGAAGAGGTATCATTTGTCAGTACTTTATGTGCTGCAAATGCTAAATTATAGATATGCTCTAATAACTCTAACATATCTCTACTTGATTCCACAGGTCTGAATTTGATATCAGATGCTGTTAAGCCTTCCGTTCCCCAATGATATCTAAAGCCTAAACCGTCTACTAATCTACTTATTACTGTAGCTGCGTTTGTTTGTTCTGGAAGTTTAGGTATTTCTTGATAGGGCAATTGTTGATTCATACTATTTTAATAAGGTTTTTATTTTCTCTAAGGTACTAGAAACATTCTTAAAGTGTGCCAATAATTCGGTTTCGTTTCCTTCCTCCATTAACTTTGGTGTAAAAAGAGCTGTTCCACCCATACCTACACCATAAACGCCAAGTTTAAAATACTCGAACATATTTTCTTGACTTATTCCTCCCATTGGCAATAATGGAATGTGCCCCAAAGGTCCTTTTATATCTTTAATATATTGTGGTCCTAATTGAGAACAAGGAAAAACTTTGACCGCAGTAGCACCCCACTCCCATGCTTGATAAATCTCGGAAGGCGTAAATGCACCAGGAAAAATTGGTCTACTACTTGTTTTACATTTACTGAAAAGGTCTTTATTGAGAATAGGTGTTACAATAAATTGAGCCCCTGCATGCAATGCTTTATCCAAATCTTGAATAGAACAAACGGTTCCTGCACCAATATTCAAGTTTGGAAATTTTTTTACTGCATTATGAATAAGCACCTCAGCTTTAGGTGTATTCATGGTGACTTCAACAGTCGTCAGCCCTGCCTCTTCATATAAAGGCAAAATACGTTTTAAGGTATCCCATGTCACTCCTCTTAAAACACCCATTATTGGTGCTCTCTCAAAAGCACTTACAGAAAATGTATTAATCATGATTCTACAGTATCAAGTAATGGAAAATATCTTTCTTTTAAAATTGCCATATGATGTAGCTGATGTCCAGCGATAGTAAACCCAAGGGCTAAAGTAGAAATTTCAACACCATTTGCACTCCCTACTTGTAACAACATCTCATCAGTAAAACTTTTGAAAAGTGAGATGGTATTGACTCTTAAAATCTGAAACTCATTGATAAGATCATCCAATTCTCTATGATTTGCCATACTACTTACGACATAATCATTTTCTTCAAAACCTGGAAGGTTAGTTTTATCTTCTCTTGCGATAGTTAATGCACGGTAAGCCAAAATACGTTCCGTATCAATCATATGTTGAAGCAATTCATTAGTTGTCCACTTGTTAGCTGCATAAACAGAGAACCCTAAGCTTTTCAAGTTTAAAACAAACTCTTCGTTGATCGTCACAATTGTTTCTGACAGCGCATCTACTACTGATAATGAGTCATCTACTCTGTTGATATACCTATCAAAAAATTCAGGTATAAAAGGAAGGTCTTTCTTTTTCATAAAAAATTTTCTTTAGTGAATGCGATTCAAAATTATAGACTTTGTGTTCTTTCCAATATTGATAACGATTCCAATGGAAAAAAATTTCAAGGAAAATAAAATTGAAATTAATCTTTTCCTATTTTTAAGCTATAGTACAATTAAGTCTTTATAATATTACTATAAAAATAAGCTTTTACGAAAAAAATTCATCCAATTTCAATGAAAAACTTAATATCACCATCTGAACTTTCATTACTTCTTAAAGAGAAGAATGTTATCCTTTTAGATGCAAGTCTTGATGGTAAAGCTGCTGGTTTAGCCACAAAATTTCCCAATAAAAAGATAGATAGTGCTCGTTTCTTTGATATCAAAAATACATTTAGCAATACGAACAGTGGGTTACCAAATACTTTTCCTTCAAAGGATCAATTTGAGAGAGAAGCACAAAAATTGGGTATTAATAATGAAAGTACCATCGTAGTTTATGATAATATTGGGTTGTTTTCTAGCCCAAGAGCATGGTGGATGTTCAAAACTATGGGACATGAAAATGTCAAAGTATTAGATGGAGGATTGCCTGCATGGATAGAAGATGGATATGAAGTAGTAGACAAAAAGGATGAGCCTAACTACTCTCCTGGCAATTTCAAAGCTCAATTAAACCCTGAAAAGGTAAGGTATATGGATGATATAGTCCAAAATATTAGTACAAATCAAGAATGTGTGGTAGATGCTAGAGGAAAGCAACGTTTTGATGGGAGTGTTGAAGAACCAAGGCCTGGAATGCAGAGTGGTCATATCCCAAATTCGTTCAATATACCGTTTAAAGAAGTCCTTGAGCAAGGTAAACTAAAGGACCCTAAAGCACTAAAGTCCATCTTTGGATCCATATTAAATACGGATAAAAAATTAGTTTTCACATGCGGATCCGGTATTACTGCAGCTATTCTGCATCTTGCTGCCTCAGAAGTTCTCGATAATGATATGGCAATTTATGATGGATCATGGTCTGAATGGGGACAAAGTAATCACCCTATTTCTAAAAGCTGAATTTTGATAGGAAATAATCGAAATTCAATAATCTGACTTGATGAAACAGCGTTTTAATTATTAGTTTTAAAAAAGAAAAAAAGAATATCTTCTATAAGATAATACATCGTTGGAAGTTTTCATTCACAAAATAAATACAATGAACTTACTTCAATTTTGAAGCAAGTGTATTTTCTAACTTCAAGAAATTGCCCCTATCAATAGATTGGGGTATTTTTTTGTCCTTTAGTTTCTACCTTAAATTTTATACTTTCGAGGAATGAAACTTTTACTAAACTACTTTAGAGATTTTCAAAAGGAATATCTTAAACTTTCCTCCCTTTCAGCCATTATTGTTTGGGCAATTCTATTACTTGGATTCAATTACTATTTTGATTTTGAAGATTCTTACATCGATAAAATTAAATATACCCCCTTAAAAGCAGTTGCATTTTTCTTATATCATAGTATTTCATATCTCGTTACATTAGTGATTATCCGTTATTCTAATAAGATGGATTTACTACCAAAAGAAAAGGAGTTTTGGATAAAATTTTGTTGCATATTTGCACTCTTAGCAATATCTAGATCCTTTTATTATCATACGTATATTGCCAATCAGTTTGTAGGTGTTGAACGTATTTATATCCATAGAGTCCTTTCAAAATTTAGAAAAGTTTCTATTGTATTTACCGGTGCTACTTTATTATACTTTACTTTTGATAAAAATTATCTCCGAAACTTTTATGGGTTAGATTTCAAGGCAACAAACCTAAAACCCTATTTTATACTTCTATTATTAATTGCTCCATTTATTGTTGGTGCATCTTTTACAGAAGGTTTTCAGAAATTTTATCCTTTTGTCAAATATGCTAAAACTGATAAAATTGCTGTTCTATATGAACTACCACAATGGTTATTTATTGGTATTTATGAATTCATTTATGCCTTAGAGTTTTTTGGTGTAGAACTATTTTTTAGAGGAATTCTTATCTTTGCCCTCACCAAATATTTAGGAAAAGATGTTGTTATCCCAATGGCAATAACTTATGCTGTATTTCACTTTGGAAAACCCATTGGAGAAGCAGTAAGTTCTATTTTTGGAGGCTATATTTTAGGTGTACTTGCTTATTATTCAAAAAACCTCTGGGGTGGAATTATCATACACATAGGTATTGCACTATTGATGGAGTTGTTTGCTTTCCTACAGCTTTAAAATCTTATCATGAAAAAGTCAATTGCCGTTTTTGACATCGACGGTACAATAAGAGAAATTGTAGACCCATGGATGATGCTTCATAATCATTTTGATACAGGAGCAGAAGGAAGTAGTATATATAAAAACTGGTTAGAGAATACGATATCTTACCATGAAATGTGTGAACAGGATGCACAACTATGGTCCGGAAAATCTAAGGAGGAAATGATAAAGCCTTTGATGGCCAACCCAATTAGGGATGGTATTCAAGCATTAATCCATTACCTAAAAAAGAACAATTATCTATGCATTGGGATTTCTACAGGTCTTTCCTTATTTAATGACATTACAGCACAACTCGTGGGTTTGGATTTTGTTATATCTAACGAAATAGTCTTTCAAAATGAAGTATGTACAGGAAAAGTGATTGTACATGTTGAAGAATTCAAAAAGGATATCATTCTCAAAGAAGTCATCGAAAAGTATGCAATTGATGGAAAGGTCATTTCTTTTGGCGATGGGAAATCAGATATTGACCTATTCGATCATTCCGACATTTCATTTGCCACACATTCAAAATATGAAGAGGTAAATCAGGCGGCCACACATATTTGGAAAGGAAAAAGTTTTGAAGAATTAATTCCTATGCTACAAAAGTAGTTTGCTATAATAGAAAAGGTCATTTTCTAACTTTATGAAAATGACCTTTTGAAAATAAAAACTATGTTATTAATTATTCGGAGTTACTTGTACTCGAATAACCTCTCCATCAATTTCAACAGTAAATCGAGAAAAATCATTAGAAAGTTCCTCACAGATTGTTTCTTCTAATTCTGACTTTTCATCCATCTTTACTTCATGCCCTTTATCAATTTCATTTTTGATAGCTGCAGAACCAACAATATTTTCCCATGTTTCTATAATGGAAGCGATATATGCCAAATTAGGTATATCAGACATTTGTTTAAATATATCCTCCTCTTCATCATCCGTTTCTGCTTCTGCTAAATCCATCAGTAAATCATAATGATCTTCATGTAACAAAAATTCATGATTCACTACTTGATCATTACTATTTAATACTTTTAGTTTTTCTAAAGTTGACATATGTTCCGTATTTATTTCTTTTGAACTTACTATCAAAGTAAACACATCGAAGGAATATACAAAAACATATTTAAGATAATTAAGAGGCTGATTTTAAAAGTTTTTTCTGTTTTCTTGGATGAACTTCTTCTTGTTCAATAAAGTATTTTAATTCTTCTAAAATGTCATCTAAAGATTTCTTTAAACCTTGTTTCACTAACGGAAATAATAATTTCCCAATTAATTTTAATTCAATTGAAGAGTTAAAAAAACTTCTGTTTCATATGGTGACCGAATAGTAAATGCTACTCTCAACGTATTTTTTACCACAGGAACATTACCATTAAAAGGTTTAACTTCAATAGTCAGTCTATGATTTTCTGGATCAAACAAAAGAATTCTTTCATCAGCTTGTATTCCACTGGCTCCTTTATTTGATAATTCACAAATTCTACCCACCATTGGAGCATTGTTTACTTTTTCTACTGATTCAATTTGATAGGAATGTGGAACAGCAGACATCCACAAGTAAGCATTATGGAAGTCTTCTGCAAATACTGACCATACTTTATCAATTCTAGCGTTGATTGTGATTTTATTTTTTAATTTTCATCGTAATAAGAGTATTAAGTTTTTGAATAGATTTCTTATTACAAATGTAGGTCGCATTCAAAGGAGAAATTGGGAGAAATAGATCAATAATTTGAAGAATTAGCTCATCGATTTTTGGGCAAAATAAAACCCCTAACTAAAAAATTTAATTAGGGGAGTATTACTTTTTAGATATCTTTTACAATATCTATGATTCTTTACCCAATATGAAGTTAGGAAATAATGTGAAAAATCAAAAATATTTTTATTATACAAATTATTAATAACTCCTACTAAGCTGATAATCAATCAATTTTTTTATGTTTTATTTTTGTATTACTTTCTCTAAAATAGGCAGCGATAGCTAAAATTAATACCATTGCCACAACATAGTATACGAAAGTTGGGATTGGAACTGGGTCTCCTGTTGCATAACTATGTAATCCAGTTAAATAGTAATTTACTCCAAAAGAAGTCATCACAATTGATGAAAAAGCAAGTAAACTACTAAGGTTAAAAATGTATGTTCCTTTTAATGCTGGCACTAATCTTAAGTGAAGAACTACAGAATATACAATTACTGAAATTAACGCCCAAGTTTCTTTAGGATCCCAACCCCAATAACGTCCCCAAGACTCATTGGCCCAAACACCACCTAAGAATGTTCCTATTGCCAACATATACAAACCAATCGTCATAGACAATTCGCTGATATAGGTTAATTCTAAAATTGGGTTTTTAAATTTCTTATTTTGAACCACCATAAATATCAAATTGATAAACCCTAACAAGCCTGATAAGGCAAGAGGAGCATAACTACTTACAATGATGGCTACGTGTATTTTTAACCAATATGATTTTAAAACTGGGACTAAATTTGTGATTTCTGGATTTAACCAATCCAAGAAACTTACAAAAAGAAGTGTCCCACCAAATAGAGATACAAGTGGCATGATGAAATCACTTTTCTTATAGAAGATAAATCCAAATAAGAATAATGACCATGCTACCAAAATCAACATTTCATATCCATTCGTCCAAGGTGGATATTGTGCGATATACCATCTTAAGGCTAAATTAAAAGTAAATGCAAGGAAAGCACTAAACCCTAATCCAATACCGGCGGTATAAGCAATCCGTATTCCTTTCGTTTTATAGAAAACTTTTAATAAGGCAAATACAAGTAAGTAAATACCCAACAACCAATAAATAGGGAATAAGTTATTGAAGATATTCAGCTTATTATAACGTAATTCCCAATCGATAGCTTTGTTTGAAAGGTAAATATCTTTACCCATTACTTTTTGGAAAGTTCGAACGTAGCTAAGGTTTGTATCAGCTTCTTGCCAATCATTAGATTCTCTTGCTTTCAAAATCTCCATGTAATATACTTTAAGTATATTTCGTACAAAGGCAGAATCTTCTTGAGCAAATGGGTTACCTACAAAATTAGCATTGTACCAATTGTTATCTGGATCATTTGGCGCAGGAAAAACTTTCAGATAATTGCCTGATAAACCTTGAAAAAGAATATTAAATCGTTCATCAACATTAATTACTTCTTTATCTAATTCACCTCTCTCCGATGGCTTTTTCTTTTGTGCCTCATCCACCATAGTTCTCAACATATAGTCTCCTTCAGTGGTAATTAAATCATCAAAAGAAACTAAGTCAGAAGACTCTTTTTGGATTTTATCAAAAATAGCTTTTCCTGCATCTTCATCTACTTTGATTAATGGAGCAGTTTGCCAATAAGTAGGGTCAATATGTAAGGCTAAGAATAGTTGATCACTATTCATTTTTTCGACAGAACCATCAGGTCTTTCTAATTTATAAGAAGACTTACGGGTTAACTTTCTTAGAAACTCAGAACTTAATGTATTGATAGGTTTTAACCTTCCATCCATGTCTTGAACCAACAAACGTCCAAAATTTTCGGCGTGATGTGGATCAATATATTGCGACCTTTCTTTGATTTTGAGCATCATTGCTTCTTCTTCAGCTGTTTGTGCTTTTACATTTTGTATTCCTACAAATGAAAGAAGAGCAAAAAGTAAAAATACATTTACTTGAGAAGCTTTAAGTTTAGAAAGTTTTCCACTAACAATACGGAACCTAGATTTTTTCTCAAAGAAAGAGTAAAGCATTCCTAATGTCATTAAAGTATATCCTATATATGTAATTAAAGTACCTGGTCTATCTTGATTGACAGAAAGAATAGTACCTTTTTCATCTTGATCAAAAGAAGATTGGAAGAATCTATACCCTTTATAATCCAATACATTATTCATGAAAATGGTATAAGGGAAAGTTAAATCTCCATCTTGCACAATAACTTCACTTGAATAAGCAGAAGGATTATCAGAACCTGGATATTTTTCCATCTCAAAGTTATTTAAGAACAATGAAAAAGGTAGTTCAGTTACCACTGCACCGTAGGATAATTCAATATGATAACCACCAATATTCACATCTTTAAATGGCGTAACTACACCTTGTAAACTTGCCAATATCACTTCTTGTGTTTGGTCATTCACCGAAACATCTACAAATAATAAATCTGCTGATTGAGCTTTCATCTTTTTAGTAGTAGCTGATGAATACCCTAATTTTTGACCATCATAAATATCTTTAATTACAAATTTTAAGTCACCCATTGTATAAAGGGCTCTTTGTTGTAATTTTTCTTCAGTCTGTGCTGGAGTTGCGCCTCCTTGTTGACTAGACATAATGAAATAGTTCAATTTTTCAGGGGCAAAAACAGAATAATCATTTGATGTCTCTTTTATATTAATCGCACCCTCTTTGAAATGATCAAATGTAATTTCTTGACCTGAAATAAACATACTTTTCCCTTTTTCCAGAAAAATTGATGTTCTTCCTTGTTCAGTGGTCGTTACAATTTCAATTACTGCATCGTTGATTTCTCCCTCAACAACAGATTGAACTGCATCAGGAACAAAAGATTTTGGTTTTACAACAATCTTATCTCCATTATTGGTTGTTTCCCAATTATAATTGGGTTGATGTAACTGAGTAAAAATACTTTTCTTTTTAAATTCTTCATTCACTCCATTCCCATGAATGTGTGCTTGAAAATATCTTTCCAATGAGATAATTTGATTACTACTTGCACCTTCTCTAATACGGATATTTCCTTCATAACCAAAATAGCGAGTCACAAAAGCACCTAGTAAAATAACAATGAAAGCAACGTGAAATGTTAGAACTCCAATTTTTTCAACGCGTAGTAATTTATACTTAAATATGTTGCCAATGAAGTTTAATCCTAGTAATGCTTGTAGTACTTCGAACCAGACAGCATTATAAATCATTTCTCTTGCAGCAGGTGTCCCAAAGTCATTTTCAACGAAAGTAGCATAAGCCATTGAGAAACCATATAGAAGCAAGCAAACTAATGTAAGCTTGTTTGAAAATATAATTTTGAATAATTTTTGCATAGTTTAAAAATAACATACAAATCGTTGTATATCTAATTATAGTACAAAAAAAATGCTGTTATTTAGGTTTGTTACGACCATAAACAACAGCATTTCAATAGATTAGCGAATACTACTTCACAGAAACAGTTTCTACTTCTTCTACACCGTATTTTGCCTCTCTAGCTTGAGCTTCTTTGATCCACTTAGGAAGTAAGTTTTCCTTAAATGATTTCTTTTCAGCTTCTAATTTTTCCATATCTAAACCGACATATTGTTGTGCTTTAGCTTTTGTTTCGATATCTGGATAAGGCACTTCTTTATCATATCCAAGCTCTGCTAAAAGTCTCGCTAATTTTACTCGAGCCTCTTGCGCTTTATCCGTACCTGTTGTGATAATTCTACCAATCTCTACAGGCGCATGGAATGAACCACCATGTGATGCTACAGCATAATCCCATCTCCATTGTGCATGACGAATGTCCATTTGGATAGGTTTCATTTGTGCTTCAGTCGCTCCTAAATCCCAAGCTTTCTTCGCTTCAACGTGAGCTCTAACTAAAAGCTTCTCTAAACGTTTTGCTCCTTCCTTAATTTTTCTTTGGTTAGAATAAACATTTTCCACCAATTCCTTTTCTTCCTCTCTATGACAAACTTGGCATGAATTAGCTGGATTTGCTAAAGGAGACTGAATATGGTGATCTGTAAATTTTTGTCCACCCTCTGTTTTGTAAGGCATATGACAGTCAGCACATGATACGCCTCTCTTCGCATGAATACCTTGCATTGTCGTTTCATACCCAGGGTGTTGTGCTTTTAGCATTGGTGTTTTTGATAATTTGTGTGTCCAATCACTAAAGTTCATATCATCATAATACTTTTCAGCATCTTCAACAGTTAAACCGTTTTTCCAAGGGAAAGTTAAATAAGGAACACCTTCTTGTGGATCGTGTTTGTTGAAATAGTATTCTACGTGACATTGTGCACAAACTAAAGATCTCATTTCTTGGTGAGATGCTTTATCAATATCTTTACCCATAGACTGGAATGCCTCAATTAATGCAGGTCTTGAAATTTGCAATTCCATTGTCTCATTATTATGACAATCTGCACAACCAATATTATTGACAATTTGAGCACCTTTATCTTTCCAATTTCCAGCATAAAACTCTGCGATCCCAATTTCATTCATTAATCTTGGTACATCTGGAGATTTACAAGTCCAACATGTACTTGGCATTGGGCTATTCTTTGTTTCGGAAGGACCTCCTGTTCTTAAAGTATTTCTAATATCTTCAACAGCATGTTGGTGACCTCTAGGTTGGTTATAATCTTTTGAGAAACCATATCCTGCCCAAAGTACTACAAGCTCTGGAGACTCTTCTAATGCATCCGTTAAGATATTACCATTATTCATGGTCTTAAATGTTTCCTCGTCAGTTTTAAGGAATGACTGATATTGACGTGGGTAATTTTTTCCCCAAAGCTCATTACGAGGTTCAAACTTTGTAACTTTTACTTTGGGTTGGTAAGCGAATTGTGACTCGCTACGTCTTTCCGCAATATTACTCCCTAACATTGCCAACAAGACTACAACTAAACAAGTGGCAAAAAATAATAGCCAATTCTTTACTTTAGAACTCATAAAATTTATTTTTTATCATTTAAGGCTTCTTTCAGCCACTTTGGTACAAAATCTTTCTTTTTATTCTGAACAGGAAGTTGTTCAATCCCTAGTCCAACGGATGATAAGCTTCTCACCCTTCCATGAGGAACTTCACGGTGACATTCCCAACATGCTCTATCAGTCCTATCATGAAAATTTGAAGGAACCCAAGCTGCTGTTTGAGCATCTACCACTTGATCTCCATGACAACGGATACAGTTTTGTTGCACAACTTCTCGCCCTGCCTCATGCATTATTATAGCTTGAGGTTCCTGACGAGTGGTATATATGTATGCATGATACATACCGTCCTTTGCTTTAAAATAATATTTAGAAGCAACATTATCATGAGGTACATGACAATCATTACAGGTTGCTCTTTCTCGGTGTGAACTATGTTTCCAACTCTCATATTGTGGAGTCATCACGTGACAATTCACACAAGTAGTAGGATCATCTGAGAGATAAGAATCCACTCGAGAAATGTGAGCAATGTACAATCCCAAACCTACAATCGCACCGAATAATGCTATTACGACGGGTTGCCACTGCTTGGGAGGTATTAACTTATTTAGCATAAGAAAAATTCACATTCTTTGTATTTATATTTTTTATAGTAGCATTTTCATATCTACATCAACAAATATGTGTATAACATTTTAAAAATTAGAGATTTTTTGTCACTTTTTTCTTTTTTAGAATCATTCTAAAGTTGACTCATTTTCAGTGCTTTACGTATTAATATTTCGATGATTTGTATCACTTTTTTTAGTTGCTCTTTGTCATTATGATTTACTAAATGAAGATTAATTCATTAATATTATTAAAGTCTTAAAAATTCTTTAAAATGTATAATATTCTATAGTTATGTAATAATATGTGAGCTTCTTCACAGAATAGATAAGGTATTTTAATTATATTTGTTGGAACGATTATCATATTATTAATTCATTATGAAAAATATACTATTAACCTTAACCCTTTTCTTGGGTTTACTAGGTGTGACTTACGCACAAGCAAATAAAGAAATTCCTAAAGTAACTGATAAAGTCAGTAATGAAGGATGGACAAATGATGCCAATGAAGCCTTTCAATTAATGGAAAAAGAAAATCTACCAATTATTTTAAATTTTACAGGAAGTGATTGGTGTGGATGGTGCAAAAAAATTAAAGCTGAAATTTTCGATACTGAAGAGTTTAAAGACTGGGTAAAGGAGAATAAAGTTATTCTTCTAGAAATTGACTTTCCTAAAGGAATTAAACAAAGCGATCTTCTGAGATCACAAAATCAATACCTAGCTCAAGAATTTCAAGTGAGAGGTTATCCTACTATCTTTATGATCAAAGATAAAAAAATGATTCAAACGGGTTATGTAAAGGGTGGACCTGAAAATTGGATCGAAAGCGTTGAAAATGATTTCAAGAACACTCCATCAAATTAAGATAAAGAATACTATTCATACCAATTAATGAAAGCTACCTATTTAATAAAGGTGGCTTTTTTTATACCTTGCCTCTATAAACACTTATGACTAAATTAAGTTTAGAATTTAAGTGATTAAACTAGATTTACATTTCACTACACTAAAGTTACATTTCACTACATCTATTTTTTATTTGACAAAACAACTTTTTAGAATTGTATCAACAACGAACTACTAGTGTCAAATTAATATTTTTAATTATGAAAAGAATCTTAAAACATATCACCTTCTACGTAATCCTTTCATCACTTTTTATCTCCAATGCCGTTGCTCAAATTCAAGTCATTCGATTGGCTGATTCTGATAGTACAATTGTTTTGAATATAGGTGAGATTGAAAAAGAAGCACAAAGAGTTGCTGAAGAAGCTCGAAAAATTGCTGCGGAAGTTCAATTAGAACAAATGGAGGATATGAAAATTATCTTTAAAGATATTGTTGATATTAAAGATATCAGAATAGAACTCGATAGCCTTGATTTTCAAATTGATCAAGATGTGATTGAGGAACAAATTAGAAAGGCAGAAGAATATGTGATACTTCAACAAGAAGAAATTGAAAGAATCAACAGAGAAATTGAAAGAGAAACAAGATATAATGTCAATACATTTATTTCTTCATTTAAATTAGATTATAATGGAAAAATCGAATTGAATGATGATGAAGATAATATTGTAGGAATATCGAGAGGTGGTCACTTTACACTATCGAAAAGTACTTTTGGCAACAAAAGAAAAGTAGTGATTAAATCAGATGATGATGGTAAACTTACCTATAAATTTTTTGTAGGAAATAGCGTCACTCCTTTTGATCCTGATGGAAAAATTTGGTTGGCAGATATTTTACCAGAAGTAATTCGAACTTCTACTATTGCTGCTGAAAGTAGAATTGAGAAAAGAATGAAGTCTGGAGGTCTTGATAGAGTATTGGATTATATCGAAGACCTTGGTGGTTCAAGTGTGCAATCGGATTTTTATAAATTATTGATCAGTAGAAATGATATTAATTCGAAAGATCTAAAAAAGATTACAATTGAAGTCACTCGAAATGTCACTTCATCACACGATCTTGCCTCTTATTTTAGTGATAGTTTCATTATTTATAACAATAAAAAAGGTCTTGAATACTACTTTAATGGTATCGATGAAATTTCTTCTTCTTATGAAAAGGCGAGTTGTTTGATTGATATTATTGAAAATGATGATATCAGAAATGGATTATCAGAATCGCAATGGGAAGGTTGGTTAAATGCTGCACAATCAATTAGTAGTTCATATGAACTTTCAAAAACACTAAGAAAAGCATTTAAATACAAGGTAAATAAGATGCCTGCCAGAAGCTTAGAAGTAACACTTTCAGAAATCAGTTCTTCTTATGAATGTGCCAAAACAGTTGAAGCTGCCTTCAGTGCTCCTAACAATAAACTTTGGAACGAAGATCAAAACAATGCTCTGTTGATTGCTGCTCAAAATATTACTTCTTCTTATGAATTAAGAAAAACTTTAGAAAGATCACTGGACAATTGGAAGTATTGGTCTAACGAAACAAGAATGATCTTTTTTAAAACCGCATCACATATTACATCTAATGTGGAACTTGCGTCATTACTTGATGAATTTACAAATCATGAGCTTGAAAAGGATAATACAATTCATTCTTTTTATTCAACCGCTAAGAATATTTCAAGTAACTATGACCTTTCTAGTGTATTACAAGCGATAGCTAAGTCTGACAAATTCAATAAAGAGCATTATCAGGAGTACCTTATCACTGCAGCTCATATTACTTCAAATTATGAATTGTCGGATGCTTTAGAGGTAATCGCTAAAGACATTTTGAAATCAAAGGATGAAACTCTAATCCAATTGTATAAAGATACAGCAAATAAGATCTCATCTACTTATGAAAGAACTAAAGCGATGGAGGCGCTTCAAAAATGAAAACTATAATTCAAAACAGCGTTTTTATTGTTCTGGGAACATCTCTTTACGGATATTTCTTGTATGATCCTGAAGTACAAATTGCACCATTCGTTAAAAATATTGAGACCTTCTTATGGTTTTTCTTGGGAACTGTAATTTTTATTCTAGGTGGAGCTATTCCCAATTACGTGAATCGAAATAAAAGTATTTTTTCACAAATAGCCTTCAGAGGATTAGGTTCTACACTAAGTGCAATTCCTCTAATTTATTTGATGAAGGAAACCATGAAGAAATATGTTGAACCCATTTATGTATTTGATATCACAACGAAAATAATTATTCTATTTTCAGTTTTGTTGATTGCTATATTAGTGATCGAATATTTAGTTATTGCCTATCAACAGTATTCTATTCAACATATACATGTTCTACAGAATAAAAGAAAAGCATCTGAACTAAGACTTGAAGCACTCAAGGATCAACTGAGTCCACATTATTTATTTAATAGTCTAAATACAGTTGCCTACCTTGTTACAAGTGATGCTTTACAAGCTGAAAAATACATTAGAAGTATTGCAAAGACCTATCAGTATGTAATGAAATATGCAAATCAACCTTTGATTGCCTTGGAGGATGAAATACAATTAGTCAAAGCTTTTGCCTTTCAATTAAAAACAAGACATGGACGAAGTATTTCAATTATAATTGATAATGCTCTAAATACTGGATTAATTCCTCCTTTGTCTATTCAAATGTTGGTAGAAAATGCAGTAAAACATAATGTATTATCGGATAAAGAACCTGTTCAAATTATAATTAAATTTGAAGAGAATGAGAAAGCCGTTACCGTCACAAATAATGTTACAAAAACGCCTCGGAAAAGATCTTCTACCAAAGTAGGACTCGAAAATATCAAAGAAAGGTATGAGATAATGCAGCAAGATCAAATCAAAATTAACCATACCGAAAAAGAATATTCAGTTACACTACCTTTACTCTCTGCCTAAAATATGTTACATCTTATAGGAAATCGTTCATCTATTTATTACCGATTGTTCTTCCCTATCTTTTCTGGAAGTATCACTTATTTTCTATTACTTTTAGTATTTAATAGAATTGGTGAATTAACGGAAACCTATTTTAGAGCTGAATGGCTTGTCTGTATTATTATTGCCTATTTTTGGAACTTCTCCGTGATCTATTCTTCAACTTTTATAGGCGAAAAAGTGAAGTTTATAGAATCTATTGCTGAACAAATAATATATCACGTAAGCGGTGTTATTTTGGCTTCAGGAATCATCATTGGCATCTTAATTTATATTTACTTTACCCAGTTGATTGGTTATTCAAAAATTGAAAATTTCCTTTCAGAATTATATGTTTTTCAAGGTCTATTTGTCTTTCAAACAATCATTTTTGAATGTGCATGGTGGGGCGCCAAATTAATTGAACTAAAAAATAAAGTCATCAATGCAGAAGAGGTGAAACGAGCTGAATTTATTTCGAAAGAAATGAGACTTTTTGCAGAAGATGCCAATTTACCACTATTGTACGAGACGTTAGAATCACTAATTGGTCTGGCTTATAAAGATCCCGATCAAGCTGAAGAATATGCTGAGCGACTTGCTAAGGTATATAGAAATACTATTAATAATCGGAAAGAGGAATTTGTTTCTGTTAAAGAAGCCATCAACACTACGAAAGATGTTGTAAGGTTATTAGAAGAAGCTCGTTCAGGTGGTTTATCTTATGAATTTAATATTGATGAGTATATTTCCGAATCATTGGTTATTCCTCCTGTAATCTTATCAAGATTAGTCGTTGCTATCGCAAGTGATCATATTGCGACACCAATTCAACCCCTACATCTTAAGTTTTTCATCGAGGAAGAATCTATACTAGTTGTTGCACATAGTTGTAATGAAAAATTAGACAAACCGGACTCTATGAAGGAAGTAATGCAGTCTATCGAAGAAACGTTTATGATTTATACCAAAACTCCTATTTTAAGAATTAAGAAAGGGAAAGACTGCCACATAAAACTGCCGACATTCCAAGTGGAAAATAAAAACTGGAAAATGGACGCAGATACCGAAATGAATACTACAGATCAATCCATCTTCCAATAGAAAATTTATGCTTATGAAAGCTTTAATTATAGAAGACGAAAAACCTGCACAAGCAAAATTAAAACGTCAGATATCCAAAACACCCTTCGAAATCGAAATTGTTGAAATGATTGATAATGTTGAGGAAGCAAGTACTTGGCTCAATACGCATCAAAAAGATATTGATCTAGTATTTATGGATATTCACCTAACGGACGGAATTGCTTTTGATATCTTAGAGAATGTCAATGTGACTACTCCAATAATATTTACAACAGCTTATGATGAATATGCACTAGATGCTTTTAAAGCAAATAGTATTGATTATTTATTAAAGCCTGTGGATTATGAAGCACTCACTAAAGCCATTCATAAACTTCAATTACTTCAAAATAATACTTCTTCTGAGGCTCATAATGGACAAATAGATGCTCTCTTAGACACCTATAATCAAAAATTCAAAAAACGATTTATGGTCAGAGTTGGAGATAGTATAAAAAGTATTCAAACGCACGAAATTGCTGCTTTTGGCGCAGAAAGTAGAGATACATTTTTGTATACCACATCTGGTAGAAGATATATCGTCGATTTCAAAATGGAACAGCTTGAAGAAATGTTAGATTCCAATGAATTTTTCAGGACAGGTCGAAGCTTTATTGTACATCGTGAGGCTATTCAAAAGATACAAAAACATTCCAATAGTCGACTTTTTATAGCCCTTAATGTCAATACACATAAGGAGATAATTGTGGGTCGAGATAAAGTCAAAGAATTTAAGAAATGGATTGGTTAAAAAATTGAGAACTTGTGGCTACATGATAGTCACAAGTTTTTTTTATAAATTAATGAACTATTAATGTTCAAAATTGTCAAAAATGAATCAATTTATACCCTATTTATGATTGCACTTCAAAGTCTGCTCATATTTTACTTAAATGTCTCATTATTTTTTGTGTACATTTTATACTAATAAATGACGAATTTATAATCAGTCTTCAAATTATGAATCTCTATCATTGTAATAGGAATTATTACTAAGGAAATGAAAAGGATTTTATAAAATGAAAGATATTACAAATTACATATACCTTAAAAGAAATGGACTTTTGATGCTAGTATCAATCACATTGATCCTTTTTTCAGGTAATTTATCAGCAAAAGAGTATTATTTCAGCAATGATGGAGATGATAGTAATTCAGGTACAATAGAATCTCCTTGGAAGACATTAGCAAAAGCCACAGAAATTTCTAAACAAAAAAATAAAGGGGGAATACTTAATCCTGGAGATCAACTTCTATTTAGAAAAGGTGATTTATTTGAAGGACAATTAGTAGTCCTGTTATCTGGAACAGAATCAGACCCCATTGTGATTGGTAGTTATGGAGAGGGAGAGTTACCTATTCTTAGTGGTTCAGGTAATATTCCTAATGGGGATTTTCATGATACAATTAAATTAACCAATACAAGCTATATCACAGTAAATGATATTTGGGTCAAAAATGATCGAAAACACATTGGAAACTTAACATGGGGAACAAACTCAGCAACTGGAATTAAAGTAATTGCCAATAAATGGGGAGGTGTTATTAAAGGTTTAACTTTTAGAAATCTGAAAATAACAGATATATTAGGCTATGACATGCTAGATTGGGAAGGTAATTTCACCCTAGATTATTATAACGTTCATGGCATATTTTTCGATTCTGAAAAAAATGATTTAACTGTTGATCCAATTAAAGAAATTGGGATTGAAGATGTATTGATAGAAGATTGTTATTTCTATAATATTGGCAGTAGAGGTATTAATGTTAGACACCTTTCTAATGTTCGAAACAACCCAATAGATGATGAAGACAGAAATAAAAATTTCATTATTCGAAATAATACTTTTGAGAAATTAGGTGGTGATGGTATTGTATTCGCCTCTTTATGTAATGGCTTGGTTGAGAAGAATGATTTCATTGATTTAGGTCAAGGAGAAAAAAATAATGCTGAGGATAGATTATTTGGAAGAGGTGAAGGAATTTGGATCTGGGATGCTAGAAATATCATTGTACAATTCAATAGACAATACAGATCAAGTGGTTTTGGTGATACATACGGTGCTGCGGGACATATCGATTTCTTTAGTAAGAATGCTATATTCCAATATAATTATAGTGAAGATACTGAAGGTGGATTTGTTGAAATTCTCGGTGATTGTGTGAATAGTACTTTTAGATTTAATGTTAGTGTAAATGATGGGCAAAGAGATTTTCATGGTTACTCAATCTGGGTTTCTGGATATGTAGGAACAGATGAGGTACCCATAAGATCAGATAGTAACTACATTTACAATAACACAGTATACCTAAATAAGAGTATTTGTCAGCCAGACATTTCAATCTATGCCAAAAACACTTATATCTACAATAACATTTTCAAAGTCACTAATGGAGCGGCAATTGGAGCCGATGGTGTGGAGATAGATATTGAAGAAGGAAGTGAATTGGTAGTGAGTAACAACCTTTTCTATGGGGACATTTCTACAAATTTCACCGATTTAGATCAAAATAAAGTAGTTGATGAAGATCCTGAATTTGTAAATGAAGGAGATAGTACCTTTGAAGGATATAAAATAAAAGAAACGAGTCCTGCAATTGACTTAGGAACAAAATTCCATGAACCTTCTTTCCCAATGGCGGGTAAGGGTATTTTCAAAAATGTCTCATTATATACTGCTACAGATATATATGGTAATCCTGTAGATGTACGTCATTTGATCTCAAATATTGGTGCAGATAATAGCTTTAGTAGTAATCTAGAGAGTTCTGAAATAGCAGTAACTGCTGTTGAAGTTCAAGCTGATAAAGCTGAAATTGGAATCAATGAGACCATGCAACTAACTGCTCAAATTTTTCCACTTAATGCTAAGAATAAAAATGTGACTTGGTCCTCTAAAAATTCATCCATTGCATCAGTAAATGATGAAGGAAAAGTTGTTGGACTGACATTAGGTGCAACTGAAATTACAGCGACAACTGAAGATGGAAATTTTACTTCCTCTTTTACAATCAATGTTATAAAAGATCCCGTTTTAAGTAGTGATTATTTTCTTACAGATATTAAAGTTTACCCTAACCCTAGTTCAAAATTTATTCAAGTTGATTTAGGTGATAATTCAAATGATTTTACTTTAGAAATATTCTCTATTTGGGGACAAAAAGTTTTTGAATCACAAGTTCAGAATAATGCTACGATTGATGTCAGAGGGTTTAACAAAGGCACATATACAGTAGTTATATCAGATAATCAATGGAAATTTTCTCAAAAAATAATAGTCCAATAATAAAATTACGTAGCTATTTATATCAAAAAGTTATGTAAAAAAATAAGGCTGTTTCTAAATTGAAACAGCCTTATTTTTTTATTTATAAATTCGAACCATCGTAATCTTTGTACTTTACTTTATAAAATAAACTATAAAATACAGGAACGAGTACTAATGTTAAAACTGTTGCGAATAATAGTCCAAATAATAAACTAATGGCAAGTGGTTCAAACATTATACCTCCACCTAACCAAAGTGGAATCAATCCACAAACTGTGGTTGCAGTGGTCAATAAGATAGGACGGAAACGTTCTGTTGCTGCGGCTACAATAGCATCTGCAGGCGCTCGATTATTCTCTGTTAACTCTATCTCAATTCTATCAATTAATACAATACCATTATTAATTACGATACCTGCTAAGGAAACTAGACCAAGGAATCCAAAGAATCCCATATAAGAGTTTGCAAAGAATAAACCGTAGTAAACACCAATTGCACCCATTGGAATAGTAAATAAGATAATCAATGATTTTTTAATCGAATTGAATTGTCCAACTAGTAATAAGATAATAATACAGAAAGATAAAGGTAAGAATGCGACTACAGATCCAATACCTGACTTTGTCTTCTCAATATCACCTCCAAAATCATAGAAGTAACCTGTATCCCAAGTTTTTTGATCTTCTTCCAACCATGGAATTACATCTTTCATTACTTCGTTGGATGTTGTATTCTTAGCAACATTGGCTGTTACTGTAATCGTTTTGAATAAATCATAACGTTTAATTTTAGTGAACTGCCAATCTGTAATGATATCTGCTACTTGTTTTAAAGGTACATTATTTCCACTTCCTTGTGCATAAATATTCATTGACTCTAGTTCTCTTAAAGTATATTCACCTTCATGAGCATCTTTCATCATGATTGGAATAGATTCATCATCTTCACGGTAACGATCTAATTCAACACCTGAAATTGAAGTCAACATTGATAGTGCGATATCTTGGTTGGTCACCCCTGCCAATTCTGCTCTATCCGGATCAATTTTGATCACAAATTTCTTCGTTTTTAATCCCCAATCATCATTTATATCTTTCGCTCCTGCAACGCTTCCTAATTTTTCTTTTACTTTATTTACTAAGTCATAAAGTACTAAAGGATCTCTTCCTGAAATACGAATTTCGATAGGGTTATCTGCACCACCTGCACTCCCCAATCGTTTGATTCTTGGTTGCAAATCAGGGAAATGATTAAAACAGAACCAATCCAAACTATCAATTACAACTTGGTTGAATTCATTTGAGGTGGTATTTACCAAAATGTGAGCTGCATAAGATGATTTCTCTGGCGCTCTATAACCTAAGTCATATTTTGGTGCACCTTCACCAACATAAGAGGTATAATCAAGAACACCTTCTTGTCCTTCTTCTACTTCAGACGAAGTGAGCAAGAAACGTTTAAGGTATTCATCCACCTGTTCTACCGCATCTTTTGTTACTGAAATATCTGATGTCATTGGTAGTTCAAGATTGACTGTTACCAAAGCTCTATCAGAATCAGGCATAAAGATAAAAGGAACATAAGGTGCAATTTTCGTCATCGAAAGGAAACATAATAAAATGATCCCGATGAAAATAAATGGACGTTTTAGGTTCCAAATTAAGAACGGCTTATAGTAATCCATCAACTTATCAAAATTAGACTTTTCATCTTCATTTGACGTGTCTTTTTGTTTTACTTTAATAAGGTAAGTGGCCAATAATGGAATCAATGTAATCGACATGACCCATGAACTCATCAATGCAATTGTAATTACAACGAAAATTGGACCTACTACTTCACCCATTGTAGATTTTGCAAGGAAGAAAGCTAAGAATGCTGCTGATGTTGTTAATGTAGAAATTAATAACGGAACCATTAATTCTTTTGCGGAGTCAATAGCTGCATCATATACTTTTGCTCCCCTTTCCATTTTTACCATAATGGACTCAGACATCACAATGGCATTATCTACCAACATACCCAAGGCCATGATCAATGCAGCTAACGAGATTTGGTTTAATCCTACATCCAATAATCCCATGATTACAAAAGTAATGACAATCGTAGAAGGGATTAATGCAGATACAACGAGACCAGTTCTGAAACCTAAGAAGATAAACATCACCACCAATACTGTTGCTACTGATTGGATAAGGTTGCTTACAAAACTATTTACAGAAGATTCTACATATAAATCAGCAGATGCTGTTCTTGTAAATTCAATACCCCATGGATATTGTTCTTGGTAATATTTAATCTTTTCATCAATTTCTTTACCCAACTGAACGACGTTACCACCATCCTTAAGTTTTACACCTAAAGAAATTGCGGGCTGTCCTGATACGGTAACGATACTCTCAGCAGGATCTTTATAACCTCTTCTAATTTTTGCAATATCACCTAAGTGAACTGAATTACCATTGGACAATGGAATGACAACCTCTCCTATTTGTTCAACAGCTTCAAAACTACCTGTAGGTTCAAGAATTATTCTTTCAGTACCAAATTTCACATCACCGCCAGGGAAAATAATATTGGTATTCGCAATTGCATTTTTGATCATACTTGTTGTAAGACCATATTTAGAAATTGCAGCATTATCAAACTCTACAAATACATTTTCTACTTGTTCACCAACAATTTCGACACGAGCTGCATTAGGTAGTTTAATCAATCCATCTTTTACATCTTTTGCGATATCATATAGTTCTTTGTAGGTATAACCATCACCTGTAATTGAATAAATTACACCAAAAACATCGACAATATCTTCATCCTTTATTTGTATAGAACAATCGTCTGGTAATTCAGGTCTCACCTCATCTACTCTACGTCGAATTTTATCATAGATA
Source organism: Flammeovirga sp. AWQ4_249 (assembly GCF_056161045.1). Classification (NCBI taxonomy): domain Bacteria; kingdom Pseudomonadati; phylum Bacteroidota; class Cytophagia; order Cytophagales; family Flammeovirgaceae; genus Flammeovirga; species Flammeovirga sp. AWQ4_249. The sequence goes on along the minus strand of NZ_JBSWYJ010000008.1, from coordinate 29,163 downwards.
GGCTGCATTTCAGTGTACATTTCTTTGATTTCCAAAGTGATAATGGACACATTATTCCTAGACTCTGATTTGATGTATTTTAATTCGGAAACTTGTTGAAGTTGTTTTTCGATCTTATCACTTACCAGCATCTCAACACGTTCTGGAGAACCTCCAGGGTAAGTGGTTACAATTGATACATACCTAACCGTAAAGGGTGGCATACTATCACGAGGCATTTGTTCATAGGTTTGAAAACCTAAAAAGCCTAGAAGTACGACCAATGTTAAGGTAAGTACGTTATATTTAATTGAAAATTCAGTAATATTCATTCTCTTCTAGAATTTCTGTTCGTATCTTTTTAGGAATTTGACTTTTAAGCCGTCGCTAATTTTTGTTACACCACTAGTAACTACAAGGTCTCCTTCTTTTAAACCACTTTCAACAATAAAACCTTTGCCACTTAGTTGGCCTACCTTAATTGTTTTATAGTGTACAATTCCTTCTTTTTCACCTGTTTTTTCTACAGTGTATACAAATCGGTTACCATCAACGGCCTCACCTACTGCATCTACTGGTACGATCATAAAAGGTTCTGAAGATTTTTTCTGTACTTGGAATGTCACATTGGCTGACATACCTGGACGTACATTTTTTGATTTAGTATCTAATAAGACAGTCACAGGGAAGGTAGAAGATACATCTGACACATAAGATAATTTTGTGATTTTACCTTTAAAGGATTTTCCATTTACCGCTGTAAAAGAAACATCTACTTTATCACCTACTTTAATTTTAGAAATATATCTCTCTGGAATACCAACTTTAATCTCAAGGTCATTACCAGAAGCAAATTTCACAACAGGATCACCTGCTCTTACATTTTCATTTCTTGAGGCTATTTTCTCTGCAATAATACCATTCATTGGCACATATAACTTATAATAACTCAACTCACGTCTTTTTAAGTCCTCTGTTTGTTGGCTATTTTTATAAGCAGCTTGGGCAGATGAAAATGCATTTTTTGCTTGTTCATACTCTGATAAAGAAACGTTATTTGCTTCGTATAATTTCTTTGTTCTATCTAAGCTCGCTTTCATTGTTTCCAATTGCACTTTTGCACTCTGTGTTTGTGCTACAGTTTGTTGGAAAGCAATTTTAGCATCGGAATCATCAATTGTAGCTATCAGTTGCCCCTTCTTTACAACATCACCTTCAACAACTCGAATACTCGTTAAAACACCACTTACTCTAAAACTTAATTGAGATTCAGTACCTGCTTTAGAAACACCTGCAAAAGTTTGAAAAGCTTCACCACCAGAATAATAAACCTCAGAATATCTTACTGGCCTTATCACCTCTTCTTGTTTTTCCTCTTTATTTCCACAGCCTGTAAACATCTGCACAGCGAGGGATAAGATTATTAATTTTGAAATTTTATTTATCATTGTTTTCGTATTTTTCCTAGTTGTTATTAAGTCTTTCTAAAAGATCTTTAATGTCTTGATCTGTTTGATCTCTTTCTTCATCTGTTTTCAATAAGCTAAACTCACCTACAGCTCTTTGAATTTTCATTGATGATTGTAAGAATTGGTAAACTGCGTTAGCCGCATTTTGCTCAGATTCAAATGCATTATTTTGTGCATCAATTAATTCAATAATCGAAACTCTACCTTTTGAATAGTTATCACGAACAATTTCAAAGTTTTTCTGCGCTGCTTCCATCGCTTCACGAGAATTCGTAATATTTGTAGATGTACTTGCCAAATCATATAAGGCTGAACGCACTTCTTTTTCAACATCTAAATTGATCTGATTTTGCTCAGATTCTAATTGTAAGCGATCATATTTAGATTTCTGATAGGTTCTTTGTCTGCTGAAACCAGAGAATAATGGAATAGAGGCGACTACCGCAAAATTCCAGTTTTGATCTAATGGATCTAAAGAGGTTCCGCCTCCAGGAATTGTCACTGGTTCTGACCCCTGACCACCTCTTAATAAAAATCTATTGTAAGTGCCTTGTAATGCAACTTCAGGAATAAATCTATTTCTACTATCTGAAGATTGTTGACGTTGTAAGGCTAACATTTGAGCAGCATATTGTTTTACAACTGGACGTTGACTTAAAGCTCGATCTACCACATAATCTGAAACAATTAATAATGAAATTGGGTCATCTACTAAACTCGCCATTCCTTCAGATGCTAAGCCGGCATAAATACCATCTGTTAATTCTACATCCTTGACAAAAATATCATCACTCATTGTTCTGTTCAACAAATTATTAAGTACCAACATTTGCTGTCTTTCTTGTAAATTGGCATCAATCAATTGTTGCTCAGATTGTGCTAAATTAGATTCCCAACGGTATACATCTGAGTTTCCTGAATAACCAACATTCTCTCTTAATTGTGCTATTTCTAAGTTTCTTTTTGTAGACTCAAGATAACGTCTTGTAATTCTTACTTGTGTTTTCGCATATAATAAATTGAAATATGCGATAGAAGATTGATAGACTACATCTAACATCACTTGCTCATTCCCTGATTCTCTAGCTTGTTGTAAGTATTTCTGAACCCTAGCATTTGTAAATACTCTTTCAGAATAAATCACTTGTTGTATTTCCAAGCTACCTTGTAATTGTCTTTCTGCTCTTGTACCAAATGATCGATCTGCTGTAGGTTGGTCAATCCAAGTACCTGCAACCGATGCATTAATCGTTGGCATCAAAGCTGAATTGGCAACTTTACGCATTTCATCTCCACTAAGTGTAGCGTAATTAGATGCTTTATAGTTCATGTTATTGGCTATTGCTTCATCCAAAACATTTTCTAAGCTCAATAAATCACTTTCTTCTGGTAAAGCATCCACCCATTCTGCATTAAAAATCACATTCCATTTTGGAAGGTAATTTAACTTCTTTGCTACAGCAGCGTTTAAAACTATCTTTTCTTCATAGTCAACATGAACAGGTAAGTCTTTTGCATTTTTCTTTTCTACATATATAGCCTCGATGTTTAATGAAATTCTTCTGGCAATAATGTCAAACTTATCTGCTGTTTTTAACCCGACCAAAGCACCATTTTTTACACCTTCTTCACCTTCAGCTGTAAAAACATAAATCCCTTTATCTGCTAAATTTTTAAATAACTGCTTCTTTTTTTCCACTGGAAGTTTAAATAGGTAAGAAGCATAAACTGCATCATATGAAGTATCTATTTTTGCAGTGAGTTCGTCAATAGAAGTATCAACACCAAAATCTTTATACTCAACGCCCATTTCAAGCATTGCATCATCTAGTGGTTTGGTAGGAGAATATACTGTATGAATGTAATTATCAAATAAAATGGCAATTTTCTTATAATGAACTGCCTCTTTGAATGTTTCTAAGTCAGTCTTCAGCGATGAGCTAGTAATAATAAAACTTACATTATTTATGCCTGTAGTTCCATCAGCTGTTAATGGAACTCCTTGCCCATCAGGATCAATTACACCCCAAAGAAATGTCGGCTTTGTCACTTCTTTTTGTTGAATGGCAATCGTAGACCCTAATACACCAAGGCATATTATGACATCTACTTTTTCATCATTTTCTAAAACTTTAAATTTTTCTGCGGCAATAGAATTATCCCAATTACAAGTCAATTGGTATTCTTCTGGAAAATTTACATTATAAGAAGAGCCCATCACTGCAGGAACTTCTTTTTTTAGTATTTCAATAAATTTTGAATCTTTATAAACGGCTGCGTCATAAAGAATACCTATAGTAATATCTTGGACTTTATCCTGACTCTGCACTTTTTGTGCTGAAAAAAAAGAAAGTATAAGAAAATAGATAATTGAAATTGATAAGTACTTAGTTGTTTCAAACATTTTGAACAGTATATCTTTTTGCTATATTTTAAATTACAAAAATGTAAACTAAGATTGAAGTAAAAAATTATTTTTGTTCTATTTAACGTAAAAAAATCTTACATATTAAAAATAAATGTTACACCGTTTCTTTTTTGAAGCAAAAAAAGCAGATTACATTTCATTTATGCAACTTGCTTCAGTGGGGTAAAGAATAAATATTTTATAGTTATCAATTAATATCTAACCGTTGATATAACAAATATAGATAGCGGAGACTATTTTTCTACTACCCTTTAGGGTAGTTTCTTAAATCTTAAAATGAAACACTAATCAAAAAAGACTATTACCCTGTATTTCAGTATATTACTTAATTTGCATTAACAAAAAAATTTAAATAGTATTTTGTGTGATGTTCAACTTTTCCTTAGAAATGTTCAACTGCTTTCATTATAATAAAAATACCTTTGTGTGTATCTAAATTATTATTCATCAAAAAATTACAAAAATGAAAGCTACATTATCTTATATAAATGAGCCCTTAAAAACCTTACATACATTAGATCACTTTTATGCTTCATTCTTAATGAAATTCACGAAAGAATATAAAAGTATTCAAAATAGAAGAATAAAGAATGGATATAAAAAACAAGCAACTATCCATAATCCAATAAATATTGCAACACAATATATTTCTATAGATGGTGTAAATATTCGCTATGCATTTCATGAAAATCCTGGGAAAGAAAAAATAGTATTACTTTCTCCACTTCCTCAAAGTATCATAGCTTATGCTCCAATTTGGAAATCACTTACTGAAAAATATGAAGTATATGCTTATGATTTACCAGGTTTTGGTCGAAGTGAAGGTGGATTAGAATACATGACCTTTAAAGCACAAGGAGAGTTTCTAAAGCAATTTATTGAAATACTTAAAATAAAATCCCCTCATTTGATTGGACCAGATATTGGAATGCCATCTGTCCTTTATTATGTAGGCACTTTTGAAAATGATGTAAAGAGCATTGTTATAGGAGATGGTCCTGCTATAGATCCATCTACAAATGGTTCAATTATTGAAAAATTAGGATTCTCTTCTTTTTGGCAATTTCTAATTGGAAATTTTGTTGGATCAGGTGCATTTGTTGAAGTGGGTAACAAAATAGGTTATGCTAATTATACTCCCAATGCATTTGAATTATCAGACTATAAAAAATCATATGCAGGTCGTTTAAAAAATCCAATTGAATGGTTTGATAAATATCCTCAATCGTTGGCCAGTGTAGATCCACTCTTAGATATCATTTCTTTACCTACACAATTATTTTGGGGCAGAAATGATGAAATACTACCAGTTGACAATGCTGAAAGAATACATCAAAGGATGAAAAATAGCCAACTAAATATCATTGAAAACTGTGGGCACTTCTCTTATCAAGATCAATCTGAAGAATTTTTAAATATCCTCATCAATTGGATAGATCATGATTATAAAAAATATAACCCAAATTCAATTTTAATATAGTTTGTTAATTGATTGATTTTTATTCACCTAGTAGCATTAATCTTATAATTTAGATTGCTACTAGGTTTTTCTTTCTAAAAAGATAGAAAAATATTCTTTTGTTTTTACTAATATTACAATAGAATCCCATTACATTTGAAACACTTTTTAGAAAAATAAATACCTACATGAGACTTACATTTTGGGGAGCAGCGGAACAGGTAACAGGTAGTATGACTTTGTTGACCTTAGATGATGGATATCAAATCTTAATAGATTGTGGGATTGATATGGCCAATATGGCTGAAACTCAACCCTTATATCCAAATTCCGCATTACCTTTTGATGCTTCTTTAGTCAATGTGGTGTTACTAACACACGCCCATTTAGATCATTCGGGTAAATTACCCAATTTATATAAAGAAGGTTACGAAGGTCAAATTTTATGTACTTCTGCAACCGCTTCTCTAACTCAGATTTTGTTAGAAGATTCAGCCCGCATAAATCAACGAAAACTGAAAGCCTACAGTAAAAGAAAATCCAGAGGATTGAGTGTAGACCATTTCAATTTTATACCTGAAAATCTATATACTCCTTCTGATGTAGGTGATACAATGAAAGAAGTAGTACCCATTCAGTTTGCAAGAAGATTTAATATTAAACCTGGTTTATGGGTGACATTTCTTCCTGCAGGACATCTCTTAGGAGCTGCACATGTCTATATTGAAGCTGAACAAGAAGGTGAATTAAAAACCTTTTTGTTTTCAGGAGATATTGGTAGAAAAGATTACCCGCTACTACAAGATCCAAAGCCAGTTCCTCAGGCAGATTATGTAATCTGTGAAACAACCTATGGTAATAGAGAACATACTAAAATTGAAGATTCTTCTAAAGAATTGTGTGATGTTATTAAGCGTTCTTGTGTAGAAATTCCAGGAAGACTAATTATCCCTGCCTTTAGTATTGGTAGGACGCAAGCTGTTCTATTTGAAATGAATAAATTATTTGAAGAAGGAAAACTACCTCGAATTAAAGTCTTTGCTGATTCACCTTTAGCCATGCAAAGTAATCGTATTTATGAGGATTTCACTTATTTATTAAATAAGGAAGCTAAAGACTTCAAAGAAGATAATGATTCATTATTCAATTTCGATAACATAGAGTACGCACAGAAACAAAATGACAGTAAGGCCATTTCAAACTACAATGAACCTTGCATCATTATCTCATCTTCAGGTATGCTAGAAGGTGGTCGTATCCAACAACACATTCAAGCAAATATGGGAAATCCTTATGCAACTGTGTTAATGGTTGGTTTTTCAGCAGAAGGAACATTAGGTGCTCGTCTGAGAGATCACGAAGGATATTTACGTATGGGTAATGAAGAATTGAAAGTTAATTGTAAAATCGAGCAAACCGATTCTTTTAGTGGTCATGGTGATGTCAACGATTTAGAAAACTTCATTAAACATCAAGATCAAAAGAAAGTCAAACAGATTTTCTTAAATCATGGAGAAGAAGAATCAATGGAAGCTTTCAGAAGTAGAATTCAAAATTTAGGTTATGAAAATGTTATGATCCCAACTAAGGGGCATGAGTTTATTATATAATGAAAAGAGTTACTTTAATTGGATCAGGTAGAGTAGCTACTCACCTTGGCATTGCATTAGAAGACAAAGGTATCGTCATAGAAGAAGTGTTCAGTAGAAATATTAAACATGCAAAAAAGCTTGCGAAGAAATTTTATGATGCTAAACCAACTACAACATTGGATTTCAGTAAAAGTATTGCTGAAGTTTTTATCATTGCTGTGGCCGATAATGCTATTCAAAGTATAGCAGATCAAATAAAGTTACCCAATAAAAAAGCAATTTTAGTACATACTTCAGGAGGGACACCTTTGGAAGTTTTAGGTGGAAGAACATTATATACTGGAGTTTTCTATCCATTACAGACTTTCTCATTTGAGAAAAAAATCAACTTTAAAGAAGTGCCAATTTGTATTGATGCTACAGCTAAAGTGGCTTTGGATAAATTAGCTGATCTTGCCGAAATCTTGACGCCTAAAGTTTTTCATCTCAATAGTGAAGAAAGAAAGAAGCTGCATATCGCTGCTGTATTTGCTTGTAATTTTACGAATCACCTGTTAGAAATCTCCTCTCAACTTACAGAAAGTTCTGGTTTAAATTTTCATGATCTAAAACATTTGGTTCAAGAAACGGTAGACAAAGCATTTTATCTTCCTAGTCCTAAAGAAGGGCAAACAGGACCTGCTATTCGTCATGATAACAAGACAATAAAACGTCATTTAGATACACTTGAAGATATTTCCTATAGTTATAAGGATATTTATCAACAAATGACAGATGCTATTCAAGGCAAAGAAGGACATTATGTCGATGCAGAAGAAATTGCCAGGTTGGCTGAATTAGAAGAGCAACAACATTTACAAGATCAATTAACCGAAATGGGAAATACATTATCTCAAGAAGATGAAGATTATCTCGATTTGGAAGAATAATAAAAACCACATCAAAAAGGCCTGTATAAGATTGAATATCAATACTTTTCAATTTTATGCAGGCCTTTTTGATTTTTAATTCACTGATTTTTCGAGAGGTAACAAACTGTTAATTAGTTTCTTATTTTTTAACATACAAATTAAAATCACTTCCGTATAATTACATATGTAACAATGTTATAATAAGTGAAGTCAATTATTAAGAGAATTAATTTAGTCACGTATTTAAGTAAAAGTAAATTAAGCTAGAAAGTACTAAAAGGTTTAATGTTTTACGTTAAACCTTTTTCTTTTATCTATTCATGTATAAATTAAATAAAAATATTTTGTTTAATATGAAACTATTTTAATCTATAAACAGTATACTATAACAGAAGTTAGATGAATATGCTTAGAATATAAGTAATAAAAAAATGAGAGAGTTAAGTTCATGAACACCTTATTGATACTATCAGTAAGGTGTTTTATTGTTTCAAAGGGTCTGTTAATTCTTCTAGTGCACCTCCGGCAATTGCCCATAAGTATAAACCAGCCACTGAATTATAAGGTGAATATCTTTTTTTGTATTTAAGGAACCTTTCTTTTGAGACTTCTTTATGTCTATAAAGCATTCTTATTCCTCGGATAATTGCTAAATCACCAAAACTTAAAATGTTTGTCCGTTGCATTGAAAAAATCATCAACATTTCAGCTGTCCAAACTCCTATTCCTTTTAAGGAGGATAATTCAGCAATGACTTCTTCATCTTCCTTATTTTTTAACCCTTCTAAATCAAAAGACCCATCATATACTTTATCTACAAAATTTTTAATGTAACCCGCTTTTCTAAATGATATTCCTAAACCTTGAAAATCTTCAATTGTAAGTTCAGATAAATAAGCTGCATTCACTTTATCCACTTTTTCATTCAAACGTTTCCATACCGTTTCTTGGGCCTTAGTAGAAATTTGTTGACCGATAATAATTTTTATGATGGAAGAAAACAGATCTTGGTTGATCCTTCTTTTTACAACCCCTACTTTTTGAATGACTTCTCCTAATTTTTTATCCTTTTTCGATAAATGATCTAAAGCTCTTTGTTCTATTTCAAAAAATTCCATATTACTGTGTATTAAATAAAAAAACAGTGAAAGATTAAAAATCTCCCACTGTCTTACAACTATATTGATATGATATTTTCTAATTCATTCTGATGACTCTGTATATTGTATCAAACGGATAATTTTACAGTGTGAATTTTACCAAAAAGGTCTTTTGTTATTTTGATTAGGTCAAAAAAAAACCTCAACAATGTGAGGTTTAAATATTTGAATATTTTTCTTTAGAATGAAAAACCAAGTCCTAAATTAACACCTGAAGTTGATGATCCACCTACTGAAACAGTAAATCCACTTACATCAACAAACATCAAATCAGCTCCAAAACCATAGTTTATCTCTGATTCTCCTTTTATATAAGGTGAATTTTCAGCCCCTCTCACTTTATATAGATCTGCTGTTGTTTCATATACAAATTGAGGTACTAGATAAAGACCATAACTAAAGGTATTCCTTAATCGGATCATATATCCAATATTCATATTAAAAACCGATTTCTTACCTGTGTTTTCCAAAGAGCTATCAATTCCAGTAGGAACTCCAGGTCCGATTGAAGTAAAGTTAGACGAGTATGCAACATAAAAATTATAAGCATAAGTACTCAATCTAAGTTGAGTATCATTACCTATAGAAGCACCTAAAACCACACCAGTTGGTTTTTTGTCATGTAAAAAATATTTTCTACCTGTTTGTGCATTAGCAGCAAAACTAAAGAGAATAAATAATAAAAAAATAGTATACTTTTTCATAATGGAGTACATTATTAGTCGTTAATCATTTTGATATTTATTGAGCAACTAATGTACCCAAAACATGTATTTCAAATAATAATTTTAATATTAAATGACTAAAAAATGCAATATACATGAGTTTCAGAGCATAAATTTTCCATCAATTTAGCTAATCACAAAAATGAATCTGTATTTATTCTAATAATTTGATAATTAAGTTTGCAAAACGTTAAGAATTTTTGAATTCTTTCCAACCTTTTCTTTCTTTAAAGTATCTATGTATACAGGAACTTAGGTATCAGGTGCATCAAGTGTATGTCTATTTATTAAATACCTACCAAAGATGCTCCTGTTTTACTCATTTTTTACGCCTAGTTATTAGCCGATGAAAAGAAATTTACAGATCACTATATTATATATTTTTAGCTTATTTACAGTAGTTTCAACAATGCCTTCTTGTACGGGTTCTGAAGAAAATGTACAACATGATCTAATGACGGTATATGAACTTAATACAGCTGTAAAAGCATACGATGAAACATCTCAGTTTTTAGAAGTAACTGCTCAACTAGATTATGTGGATATAGGCTATTTAAAAGTTGATGTTCATCCTATCAATGCCAATGATGAAAACGCATGGAGATCTTCATTTATCTATGATGATTTTGAAGGAGATATATTTCATGGTCAATTCAATATTCCAGAAAAAACTGTAGGAGAATATGAAGTGGTATTATATATCGTAGATCAAAATAATGTAGCCTCAAAGTCTGCTACGGAAATTTATATTGACAAATATCCATTACCTATTCTTAATGAAAATACAGAAATTAACGAATAATTAAGGCGTTAAAATCTTTTCGTTTTTCTGTAATAATTTCAATAACTCAGTGGTATTCAACTTAGTGGCTTTACTTGTTCCTGTCAACAAATCATTCGCTAATTCTCGTTTATCAGCATGTAGCTGAATCATTCTTTCTTCTAAAGTATCTTTACAAATTAATCGGTAAACGGTCACAGGACGTTTCTGCCCCATTCTGTGTGCTCTGTCTGTTGCTTGATCTTCCACTGCCGGGTTCCACCATGGGTCCATATGAATAACATAATCAGCAGCAGTAAGATTTAATCCTGTACCTCCTGCTTTCAAAGAAATCAAAAATACATCTCCCTCTCCTGATTGGAAAGCATCAATACTTTTTTCTCTTTTCTTTACTGTAGTTGATCCGTCTAAATATTGATAAGAAATTCCTTCTTGATCAAGTTGTTTCCTGATGATACTTAAGAAACCAACAAACTGACTAAAAATCAAGGCACGATGACCACCTTCTCTTAATTCATGTAAAGTTTCTAAAAGTAATTTCACCTTACTTCCCATCAATTGCCATTCATGATCCACTAAGCTAGGATGACAGCAAATTTGACGTAGTTTCGTTAATTCAGCAAGTACTTGCAGTTGAATATTCTCTTTTTCATTTTTCTTTAAAGCACCCTCAATTTCTTCTAATGCAGTCCTTCTGTGTGCTTCATAAAGTGTCATTTCATCTTCAGATAAATTGACAGACAATTGTGCTTCTGTTTTTGGAGGTAATTCATCCAACACTTCACTTTTCTTTCTTCTTAAAATAAATGGAGAAATTAATGATCTTAATACTTTCTTTGCTGAACGAGAATGATGTTGATCTCCTGAATCTATTTTTAGAACGAAATTTTTATTGAAATTTTCCCAAGAACCTAATAAGCCAGGATTAATGAACTGGAAGAGGTTCCATAATTCTGAAAGATTATTTTCGATGGGTGTACCTGTGGTAACAATACGCATCTTCCCTTCCAACTGCATTGCAATTTGAGAACGTTTTGTCGTCTTATTTTTGATCGCTTGTGCTTCATCCAACAAAACAATATTCCAATCTTTTTTAACCAGAGATTTATAGTTCGATTGCATTAAACCATAACTACAGATGACCACATCATATTGATCGGCATTTTTGATGGCTATATCTCGGTTATTGACCTGGTAAAGTAAATGAGGTTTCAATGTAGGAGCAAACTTACGAATCTCATTGACCCAGTTAAATGTTACTGAAGAAGGTGCAACAACTAGAGTCGGTCCTTGTTTCGCATTTTGGAGCATTAAGGCAATTCCTTGTAGTGTTTTACCTAGTCCCATATCATCTGCAAGACAAGCTCCTCCACCCCATGAATACAATTGTGACAACCATTGATATCCTTCTACTTGATAATCTCTCAATGTGGCTTGTAGAGTAGTTGGTATGGGGAAAGTCATTTCATTTGCAGAATTGATTTTTTCCTGCAAATCCTTCCATGAATCATCACTACGTACTAAGGCTTCATTGGTCAATGCATTTAGAGCTCCATATGATGATAATCGGTGCACTCTAAATTCTAATTTATCTTGAACAGCGATACTCGTTAGCGTTGCTAATTGCTTTCTTAATTGATCAGTTAAAGCTACAAATTGATCTTTCTGTATTTCTACGTAAGTACTATTTGGATCATTTTTGAATGACTTCAATAACTGTTCTAGAGAAACAACAACTTCTTCATTAATCTTTACTTCACCTGATACAGCAAACCAATCTCTTTTCTTTGACTCAATATTCATCGTGATACTCTCACCACTCACTTGAGAAAGCAGTTTAAAACGTACTCCCTTAGGCCATTCAATAATAGGTTTTAGATCACCAAATTGCAATTCCTGTAATGCATTTAAAGTATCTTCCCTATCTTTCAATTCCCATGCATGATGTCCATCATTTGTATTGTCAAGCATTGGTCTTTGATAATAGAATTTTTCTAAAATCGCTTTTTCTTCTTGTAAATCTCTGACAGCTCTTGTTCTGACTCTTTCCAGATCCTCTACTAAAACTTCTTTTCCTGAAGCTGGACTTACATAAGGTGGAATGGTCGTAAAAGGCTTCATATAAAGCTCAAGAAGTATATTATTCCCTCTTGGCGTTAATAAAGCATGCAGTGTTTGGTCTGCTTTTATTTCAGGTAATTCTTCACGAATATCTTCAACATTTGAATGAATATTTAAAGTTTGACCTAATGCTGTAATCACATTCTTGAGTTGAGTTTTACCCTTTTTAGGAATAATAACTTCTTGAGGAAAATTCTCAGCCCATTGCTTTATTTTTTGATCCACATCATAGTAGACAACCCTAGTTGGAGTTTCTCTTTTCAGTGGAAAATCTATATTGATTTCTTTATCCAAAGAAAGTACATAGCTCCCTCCTTTTTCATTGATTTGTAATTCAAATGGTCTTTTCTCAACAATGACAGCTACATTATCATCGGATTCTAATACAACATTAGGATGTCCTTCTAGTCGTTTCCAAACTTCTAAAACATCAAAATCCATATAACCACGACCATATGTTTTGATCGCTTTTTCTAAAATTTCAAAGTCTATTTCCAGCATTCCTTTTACTCCTTTTTTGAGTAATCGAGCATCAGAAATTTTCTTTGGTTTGGACCATTTGCCATTTTTTAGTTTTGTCTGCTCCATTGGTTGGACAAACAATCTGTGATCAGAAACTACCCATAAAAGTCTTCCTTCTCTCGGTCCTTTATTTTCTTTTTGATCAATTAAATGAAAGTCATCAGCGATGTTTTCCATCTTTTGTAATAACAACTCCCATTCTTCTTCTTTTGACTCACTTAAAACATCTTCAAAAAGAAATAAATCATGATCAATAAGGTAACTTAAATTTGTCGTTGTTTCCTCATACGTATTTTTAGACAATGCATCAGCCCAAAGTGAGGCAAGCCATTGATTTCCTCCTCTTTGATAATCAAATGTATGCGACAATAAGAAATTGTAAAGTATTTCATCCAATGTTGATGAACCTCCCCATAAATTGCCATATAACCAAAATAAAAAGGCTTTAGTCATAGAAGTATGATTGGTCACCAACATCTCATGGAGTTGAATACGAAGATGTTCTTGAATCACACGATCTGATAATTGGGCTTCTACAGTCGAACCAGTACTTAATAAAATAACGGCATCTAACAATAAATTATAGAAAGACGCTTGAAAGCTAGTCTTTGTTTTTTTCTCAAGATAAATATATCGATTTCTCAAAAGTGTAATGCCTATCTGCTTGTATTCTTGATAAACAACTAACATTAGAATTACCTCTTGATCATCTGTCAATTGCGTCCAAAATTTAGATGATTTCTTTTTTGCTTGAGTTTTTACATTATCAATACCAGCTCTATTAATTATATATTGTAATACTTTTTCTTTCTTTTTACTAGAAAGAGCAACATAATAAGCATATAAACTACTATCCAATGTATCTGCTTTATCAATAGTCTCAGCTGCCGAATCCGAATAGCCTTGACACATTAATAATAAAGCCTTAAGTATTCCTTCGTCTTTGTAGAACTTAGAAGCATACTTGTCAAAAATTCCAAGCGTATGTATATCAACTTCTCCTTTAATCACGGCCTGATGTGCTCCTTTAAAAATGACATCCCATATTTCTACAGGTATTTTATCAGAGAGGGTATCATTGATAACATTAAATGAAAAAAGAGTATATAACCCAAACCACAGAGCACTTGTATATTCATTTTCTTCATTAAATTCTTCTTTAAAATAATTAGTTATCAATAAATGAAGATTCAGTTTGGATTGATTAAGAACAATATCTCGAACAATAGACTCTGGTTTAAAAGTTACCTTTCCCCAAAATGAAGGAAAAGGTTTTTGATCATAAATAATCTGATCTATGGCTTCTTTGTATAATGGATTATCATAATTCTCACTTGCACATTGTAAAGCCGCCAAATAGTATTCAATTTTTTCAACTTTATAATATTTGACACCTCTTTCTTGTACAGTATAAATCACCTCATCAAAAGATAAAGTATCTACAAGATCATTAATGGCTTGAGTAACTCTATGAGGAGTTTTTGAATCAAGAAAAGTCTTATTGATTTCCTTTAATTTAGACACAGATAGTCCTTGCATTCCTGCGCCAACTATAAAAGCAGTAATACGGTATTGTTCAGATAAAGTATAGGTATCTAATTTATCTTTAAAACTATTGTAGGTTTCTATTGAGAAAATCACAGAGGCAAAATTTTAGACATAAAATTATCCCAAAGTAGCCATAACCTTGGGATTACAAATTAAGGATAAAAATAACTTATAGTATATAGAAATTGGAGATAAATTTATCCATTGCTCCATATTCTTCGTATTCTTCCTCATGATCAGTACGAATAATAATCGATGATTTTGAACCACTATTTAAATGTTCTAAGACACCCCAATCTACTTTTGCTTTACTGTTCTTGTAATCTTCAGAATCCGGATCCATCCAAATGAAAGAAACATATTTTTTAAGTTCCACTAATACCGAAGAAATAAAATCTTGGATACGATGCTCGTGCCCTCTCTTCCAATTCAATCCTTCGAACGTTACAAAAGTGTGATTATTGAAATTAAATAATCGGTTCGCAAAAGGGATATAAGGAAGGAAATATTTTGCGATCACGCCTTCAGCACCAGGAAGATGCTCAAACTTCCAATTACCCACATAAGCTTGACCACTTACGATAATCTCTCCATTTTCTTCTAAAACAAAAACGTTTTCATTTCGTGAAACATTTTCATTTGAGTAGAAAGCATAATCTTTATAAAAAGAATTGGTTAGTTCTTTGACCTTAGGAATTTCAGCTGTTGAAGCTCTTCTTACAGAAGCATGTTTGTTAGGGCTAATTCTACTGAATGTTAGCGTCGTCATTTTGCCAATTGTCCTAAAACCCACCTTTTCAGTAAACATTTTAGAACGAGAGTTATCATTTTCTACTTGAGCATGAAAAATCTGTTGTGTACCATTGTCTTTACTCTCAGGCATTTGATACATATTAAAGAAGTTGATCAATTGCTGATCAAGAAAACTCGTTTTTCTTTTCTTCTTATTCGTATTCTGCTTTGAACTTTGTAGTGAACTCAAGAACGCAAAATAACGAATATGATAGGTCTCTACAGGTTTACCTTTAAATTCAGTCGATTTATGAATTAAAGTAATTGTACTCAAAAGCGTATTATTTCTTCTAAGATTTAAAAAATAAGCTTTCTTTGTAAACCTTAAATTTGGTTCTGTTTCCGTATGCGAATACCTCACACCTCCTTCTGTTCCCCAAAGGGTCTCTTCTAACATTTGAACTACATCATCAGTAAGTTCGTCTGTTAGTTCTAAGGTTACAGAACCTGCTTGAGTTACAATATCTTTCATTTTTATATCTAAAGGAATACATATAAAGTTGAGTTTATAAGTATTCGATTCTTAATTCTATTCAATTTCGAGTAACAAAAATATTGTAATTTTTTACAATTCTAAACTTTAAAGCAAGAATGTATACAGTTTTATTATTAATAATTACAATTTACAAATTATATGTGAATATATATTCATTTATAAAAATTGTTGCATATATGCTCGAGGAGAAAGCCCAAATTCTTTTTTAAATGTTCTAGAAAAGTGAGGTAAATCTGAATATCCTAAATGATAGGCAATCTCTTTGGCATTCATTTCTTTAGAAACCAATAAATCTCTACCTTTATGAATTCGATGTTTTTGATGATAAGCGGCAATACTTTGTCCAAATACAATCTTAAAGTTTTGGTCTAATTCTGTTGTTGATAAAGAAAACTCTTTTGACAAAGATTCTATATCTGGTTTATCGTCAAAAAAGGCAATGATCTTATTTTGTACTTGAATTATCTTATTAAGAAGATCATTATTTACGATTTGAGAAGGTTGATCTAACAGTGGAATATTTTGTCTGTCGATATATTCAAAAGCCATATATAGTAAACCTAATAATAATTGTTTTTGTACTTCATATTTCATTTCACTCAAATACGAAAATGTCTGTCTGATAGTATTTCTCGTCATCGTTAAATCATGGTGCTCATCAAAAAAACGAAACGATAGTTGATCTAATACTTTTAGAGTACTTGTCCACTTTTTATCATTTAATGCTGTTTTCGAAACCAAGAATGTAATATGATGAGCTTGATTTCCCTTTAAAAAATCAATATTAATATGATGCTTGGCATTCATCACAACAAATCCCTGCGCATTTGCTATGGCATATTCCTCACTTAATTCTTCACCTTGAAATGATAAATTTTTTAAAAAGAAAATCAAGATATAATCTATTTCATAAGAAGAAGTAAACTCTAATACGGTATTTTGTTTCCCCTCATAATTTAATACATTGAAAATCAAACTATAGATTCCTTCTTTTAAAGTATGAAAGTAAATATCTCCTTTAGGTAGATGATGTTGTATCTCATTTATGCTTTCTCCTTTAAATAATTCTTTGATTACAGCTTTGTGCTCTCCAAAAGAATGTACTTGTCTTATCATTGCATTTATATTTTTTCTCTCAAAACTTCATTTCTATAATTTACTAAAGCTGTCCTTTAAATGATAATTAAATAATATAATTTCAATTTTCATTTTGTTTCACATTCAACTATTTCTATTTTTTATTCAACTTATTTGATTGAAAATAAATGACCTTTGTAGTGTAATAAAGAGGCACTGAAAGTTAAAGACACCTCTTAGAACCACAAAAATTATACTGCAATGAAAATGAAATACATCAATCTATTTAGCATTACAATATTACTTATAATGACTATCAACAATTATAGTAATGCAAAAAGTTTAAAATCAAAGCAACCCAATATTGTTGTAATTTGGGGAGATGATATTGGGCAATTTAATATCTCCTACTGGAATAAAGGACAGATGGGATATGAAACACCAAACATAGATAAGATTGCCGAAGAAGGAGTGGCATTTACGGATTATTATGGAGAGCAATCCTGTACAGCTGCAAGAGCCTCTTTTATTACCGGTCAAACGGGTTTGAGAACAGGATTGACAAAAGTTGGCCTTCCTGGTTTCTCTCAAGGGATGAAGGAAGATATACCAACATTAGCAGCTATGCTCCAAAGAGAAGGTTATGCTACAGTACAATTTGGTAAAAATCATTTAGGTGATAAAGATGAAATGTTACCCACAAATAATGGGTTTGATGAGTTCTTTGGGAACCTTTACCATTCGAATGCCGAAGAAGAACCCGAACACCGAGATTATCCAAAAGTAGAAGGTTTTAAAGAAAAATATGGACCAAGAGGTGTAATCCATGCTTTTGCCGATGGACGAATTAGTGATACTGGACCAATGACTGCAAAAAGAATGGAGACAATGGATCTTGAAATTGTAGAAAAAGCTGAAGCATATATCCATACGCACAGTAAATCTGATCAACCCTTTTTTATGTGGTACAATACATTGGGGATGCATTGGAAAACGCATGCTCGTCCAGAAATAAAAAACTTAGCGGGTGAAAATAGCAATGACTACATGGATGCAATGGTAGATCATGATCGATATATAGGGAGAATTTTAGATGCTATTGAAAATGCAGGTATTGAACAAAATACTATTGTTATTTATTCTACAGATAATGGGCCTCAATTTAATACGTGGCCAGATGCGGCTGTTACTCCTTATCGTGGAGAAAAAAATACAAACTGGGAAGGTGCTTATAGAGTTCCTTGTTTCATCAAGTGGCCTGGCGTTATCCCAGAAGGTCAGATCTCCAATGAAATTGTTTCTCATCTAGATTGGTTTCCAACTTTACTGGCTGCTGCTGGCAATGAGAATGTTATTGATGAGCTAAAAGAAGGCATTTATCATGATGGTTTAGATCGAAAATATAAAGCGCATTTAGATGGTTTTAATATTCTTCCCCATTTAAAAGACACAAAAAACGTCCCTTCTCCAAGAAAAGAGTTTTTCTATTTCAGTGACGATGGACAGTTTGTTGGTGTAAGATATGAAGATTGGAAAGTTGTATTCATGGAACAGAGAGCAACGAAAATGGAAGTTTGGACTGAGCCTTTAGTAGAATTGCGATGCCCTAAATTATTTAACTTAAGAAGAGATCCATATGAGAGAGCAGATCGAGAGTCCAATAATTATTGGGAATGGTTTTTTGAAAGAGTGCCTTACTGTGTTTTAGCTCAAGATCTAGTCGCAAATTTCCTTTCTTCTTTCGAAAAATTTCCTCAAAGACAACAACCTTCATCTTTCTCCATTGATCAAATAGTTGATATGATGATGAGACAAGAGAATGAAATGAAAAGCAAGATGTAATCAACTGCATAAAATTATTAATACAAAAAAATACAATTATGAAAACAAATAAATTTTGGAATAGATTCTTAAGAGTTTCTGGTATCGCAACATTATTAGGGCCTTTACCATCAATGATCGCTCCTGTTGAAGGGACAAAATTGACATTAAAATTAGATATCAGTCAGATCGATGGACTCTCTGCAGTTCTAGGTCATTGGGGAATTATGATCGTAGGAATTGGTATTTTAATTTATCTTTCTGGATCAAATTTATCGATACGAAAAACTACCTTATGGTATGCCATAGCAGAGAAAACGTATATGGTTTCTGGAGGACTAATTACGCTGTTTAACTTACCTGAAGTGGGTATGAATTTCATTCCAGTAATAATCTCAGATTCAATTCAAATTATTGGTTTCTTACTCTATTTTTATTGGGAGTACAAACAAAATAAAGTCTCAGAAAAAGAGTTAATTTACACTTCCGTTTAATATAAAAACGCCATCATAAGTCTAATTGTGATGGCGTTTCTTTTATTCAAAATATTCTTTTTCTTGATTAAATTTCAATCTAAATTCTTTACCTCCTTGGTTCAATTCTATTTCAAAAGGTGCAGTTAAAGCTTTATCATCAGTCGGAAACCAAGTATCTTTTTTCTCTTTATTAATTAAAATAAATAATCCTTCGGGGTCACCTACCGCACAAAATCTATCAAAACTGCCATCATATATTGGATAGTCTAAATGACAAACTGTTTCGATTGAACGATATACTTTTTCAATATCCAATGAGGGCACACCGATTTCAGAAATACTAAAAACAGATTCTTCAGAAAATGACGCTTTTTTATTGAATGAAATATCTTCTCTCCCGATAAATTCTACGATATTTTGATCAGCATCATAAAAATACATGGCCTTTGCATTCCAATTAGAAAAATCATGAATTTTAATATCACTTTCTTCTAATAAATCAACTCTTTTCTCCAACCATTCCTTTGCTTGATCGATCAACGAATAAGGAATATTGAATGCAAAATGATACGGTGCTGTAGAAGGATATTCCTTAAATACCAATGTAGAGTAACCAACTTTAACGATTAATTTGTCTTCTTGTAAAGTAGTCTGAAAACCTAATACATTTTTATAAAAGATATATTGCTTCGAAATATTTTGAGTTTGTAAGCAGAGTTTATGGATTTTCATGAGTTATCTTTCATTTTATTTCTTAATTAATATATGAAATTTAACATCCAACTGCATCAAAAACACCTACAATTTTTAAGATTTCACCACTATCAGCATAACTTGATAAATACAACCCTAAAACTTCTCCATTATACTTAGTGGCAATATCAATAATAAAATCAAGCTGCTGATCTTTATCCAAATCACCTATCCACAAAACACTGGGCATTGTATCATCAAAAATTGGTGCAGAAAAAATCAGTTGTTCCTTCCCTTTTCTTTTTATAAATAATCTATAATTGGCTAAAGAATAATAGTTATCACTAAGATGAAATTTATCTCCTGTTGCAAATAATTGTAGTGTATCCTCCTCTTCTATAATCATCAAAGTATCATTAGGAATTGGGTAATATGGTACATTTACGGATTGGGAAGAAGTGATCATTCCTGTATCTAAATTAATTCCTGAGAATAAATAGAAGAGATTTTCGGTATTTTCTTCCACTTTTACTTCAATACCTGTACTGTCGCCTTCTTCATCTAAAACCGGATCAAAAGCTTTGTCGAAAATTACCGTATGATTCTCTAAAAAATAAGTATCTTTCTTTTTTGACAAACCGTACCAATTCATATTTTGATACTCAGAAGGTACCTCGTCACCATGAAAAGTTCCTATTTTCAAGATTTCACATAGTAACTCTTCTTCACCAGTTGGAATATGAGTGACGGTAGAATCAATTTGAAATGTTTTCATTTCTTCTTGAGAATCCTGCTTTACAACACTTTCCTTTTTAAAAGAAACAATACTATCATAGCTACTCATCTTTTGAGGTAATTTTTTCTCATTTCTTTCCTCATTTAAGGTCATGACTTCAGTTTCTTTAGTGTTTTCACTAGAAAAAGAGGTTGTTTCTTGTTTTGTTTCTTCACATGAAAAAATACATGTGAGAATAGAAATTAATAATAGTTTGCTCTTCATATTTAGTTTGTTATTAAAATCAATAATACTAAAAAATCCCTTGAAAACATACCGAAGTAGATTCCAAGGGATTACAAAAGCTATATATATTATCTTTATTTCCTATCTCTTGACATAGAATATGGAGCACTATCCTTTGCGGTACCCCAAGCTTTATTTGGTTTTGGACCCATTTCAAAAACTAATTCCCCACCAGCCATAATTTGCTCATGAGTGATATATGTTTTATTGAAATTTTGACCATTTAATGTAGCTGACTGAATGTAAACATTTTGTTCAGAATTATGATGAGCGATTACTTTAAATGTTTTTCCATTTTCTAAAGACATACTTGCTTCTTCAAATTCAGGAGAACCAATTACATATTGATTTGTACCAGGAGCCACAGGATACATCCCTAATGCAGAGAAAACATACCAAGCAGAAGTTTGACCATTGTCCTCATCACCACATAAACCATCAGGTGTAGGGCTATATAAATCTTTTAATACTTTACGAACCCACTTTTGAGCTTTCCAAGGTTGACCTGCATAATCATATAGATAAATTCCATGTTGAATAGGTTGATTGCCATGAGCATATTGACCTGTTCCATACTTTTCATCAGCCACTTTCATTTCTGTAATTTCATGTATTTCAAATCCATAATAATCATGGTTTGCAATTGATGGTGTTGAGAAAATGGAATCAATTTTAGCAGCAAAAGCATCTTGACCTCCCATTAAATCTCCAAGTCCGGCAGGGTCATGAAATACTGACCATGTATAATGCCATGATGAACCCTCTGTAAATGCTCCTCCCCAAGCTTCTGGAATAAAGGGTGATTGCCATGATCCATCTTTATTTTTTCCTCTCATAAAATTCGTTGAGGAATCAAATACGTTTTTATAATTCTGAGCTCTATTATAGAATAAATCAATTTCCTCTTGTGGCCTTCCTAATGCTTCTGCTAATTTCATTATGGTAAAATCAGCATAAGCATATTCTAAAGTACGAGCTGTATTTTCATGAATACCAACATCATAAGGTATATAGCCAAGGTTATTATAATAATTAACACCCATTCTACCTACAGAACCTAAAGGACCATGATTTTTAGTATTTTTAATGATTGCAGCATATAAAGTATTTATATCATACCCTCTAATGCCTTTCAAGTAAGAATCTGCAATTAATGACGCTGAGTTTGAACCAATCATACAATCTCTATGGCCTGGAGATGCCCATTCAGGTAACCATCCACTTTCGTTGTAAGTATTGACAAGACCTTGCATGATTTGACTATTCAATTCCGGATACATTACAGTAAAAAATGGAAAAACAGCTCTAAATGTATCCCAGAAACCGTTATCTGTAAACATATAGCCTGGTAATACTTCTCCATTGTAAGGAGAATAATGTACTATTTTATTATCCTTATCGTATTCATAAAATTTACGAGGGAAAAGTAATGTTCTGTACATTGATGTATAGAAGTTTTGCATACTTCTTTCTGATCCCCCTTTTACTTTTAAACGATTAAATTCCTTATTCCATTGGTATTGTGCATCTTCTTTTATTTGAGCAAACGTTTTTTGTCCAATTTCTCTATCCAAGTTGATTTGAGCTTGTTCTAAAGAAATAAATGAAGAGGCTACTTTTGCAGTAATTACTTCACCTTCTTTAGTAGAAAACTTTACAAAACCTGCCGATCGGTCAGCTTTAATTTCTAGTGCATCAGTTGCCTTTTTACCATTCCATGTACCTTGGTCTGAAAACGGTTGATCAAATTGAATGACAAAGTAATTAGCAAAATTCTCAGGTACACCACCATGATTGTTTTTTACAGAACCAACGATCTTATTTTCATCTGGAATAATCTTTACTGATGAACCTTGATTATAGGCATCTACTAATACTATTGCATCTTTTGACTCAGGAAAAGTAAATTGGAAAATAGCACCTCGAGTAGTTGGTGCTACTTCAGCTTTCGTCTTATAAGTATCTAAATTTACACTGTAATAATGCGGTTTAGCTATTTCTGTATCATGAGAATATTTTGATTGTCTTTCTCTTTCGTTAAATTTCA
Organism: Flammeovirga sp. AWQ4_249; assembly: GCF_056161045.1. Classification (NCBI taxonomy): domain Bacteria; kingdom Pseudomonadati; phylum Bacteroidota; class Cytophagia; order Cytophagales; family Flammeovirgaceae; genus Flammeovirga; species Flammeovirga sp. AWQ4_249. The sequence goes on along the minus strand of NZ_JBSWYJ010000008.1, from coordinate 6,045 downwards.
CTTCTCCTGTCATAGGAAATAATGAAAAAGCTGCATAATCGTTAATCCAAGGACTTGGTTGATGTGTCTGCTTGATACCGTTTATACTATCTTTTTGATACATGTACGCCCATCCATCACCATTTTTATTCGTTTGTGGAGTCCAAAAGTTCATTCCCCATGGAGTGGCGACAGCAGGGTAGGTATTACCCGTTGATAATCTAAAATCTGATAGTGAGCCAACTTGAGTACTCACATATTTAGTATAGTCTTCTATTTGTGGTTTTTCTTCCTTTTGAGTACAAGAGTAAAGCAAAGGAATTACCATTAAAATTGATAAGTAATTGAATAACTTCATATAAGTATTATTGTGCAGTTGCTAATGTAGATAATGGTTGATCACTTAGTGCAGAACCAAATGATTTATTAGGTTGAGGTCCCATTTCAAAAGTTAATATCCCTCCTTCTTCAATTTGTTGTTGAGTGATATAAGACTTTGTTATTTCTTTTCCATTTAAGTATAAAGACTGAACGTATATATTTTTATCCGATTGATTTTTAGCCACAACAGTAAATGAATTACCATTCCCTAAAAACATTGTAATATTGTCAAAAATTGGTGAACCGATTATATATTCTTGTGAACCAGGACAGGCAGGATAAAAGCCCATAGCAGAGAAAATATACCAAGCCGACATTTGACCACAATCTTCATTATTAATCATTCCGTCAGGTTGATCTGTATACATTTCACCCATCAACCTCCTGACCATTGCTTGTGTTTTCCAAGCTTCTCCAACATAATTATATAAATATGGATTAGCATGTCCAGGTTCGTCTCCATGTGCATAACCGCCAACAAAGCCAGAAATATCTACATGTTCTTCACCTTGCATATTCAATTCTGTAGCAAACAGATGATCCAATTCATTTGCAAAAGCTTTACGACCACCTTTCATTTCTATGAAGTCGTTTAAAGCATGAGGAACAAAATAATCATAGGCCCATTTGTTACCAGAAATCCAGTGCTTTTGAAGAGGTTCCCATTGATCTGTAGGAATATCTCCAAACCATTCACCATTTGCTTTTCTAGGCCAAAACATATTGCGTTCCGGGTTGAAAATATTCTTATAATTTTGAGCTCGTTTCATATAGTACTGATACTCTTTTTCTTTACCCAGATCCTTTGCAACTTGTGCAATTACCCAGTCTTCATAAGCATATTCTAACGTCTTTGAAACATTCTTTGGGATTTCAGCGGGAACATAACCTAGTTTTATATATTCATTCAATCCTCCATCACCATCTGAACTTGATACTTTATTAAAATGAGCGATATCATCCATTGCTGCGAAAGCTTCTTCTTTATTTATATCAACACCTTTTTGCATAGCATCATAAATTACAGGTACAGAAGGATACCCTATCATACATGTATTATCAACGCCACATAACTCCCATAAGGGTAAATGTTCACCTGCATCTTTATGTCTTGCAATCAATGATTTAGAAAACTGTTCTGAGATCTTATTATCAAGGAAACTAATTAAGGGTTTTGTTGCTCTAAAAGTATCCCATGTAGAGAATGAAGAATAATTAGTAAATTCATTTGATTGTAATTTTTTACCTAAAGCTACATATTGACCATCTGCATCCATAGAAAGGTTGGGTGCAATAAAATTATGGTAAACACCTGTATAAAAAATTGTCTTTTGTTGTTCAGACCCTCCTTCTATATAAAATTTCTCTAATACATTTGACCATTCTTTTTGAGCATTATTTAATGCTAAAGAAAAATCCATATCTCTTTCTGCATGTAAGTTGTTTCTTGCTCCCTCTAAACTAACAGCAGATATTCCAACTTTTACTTCAATAGCTTCACCTTCATGTGTAGAAAAAGTTGCAAAACCTTTGACATCTTTCCCTTCCACTTTTAGATGAGTAGAAATTTTACCATTTTGAGCAATTCTGAATGTTTCATAAGGTTTTGAAAATTCTGCAACAAAGTAAACATAGCGTTTTCCTCCCCAACCATTACTTAAGCAATATCCTTCAACTTCATTCGCATTTTCTGTTTGAATTTCAGTTTTTAAAACTTGACCAAAAATTATGTTTGTAGGATCAAAAATAATATTTGCAGAATCAGTTTCTGGAAAAGTATATTTATGAAAACCAACTCGCTTTCCTGCTGTTAATTGAGCATCGATATTGTAATCTTCTAAAAAGACCTGATAATATCCAGGTTCTGCATGTTCTTTCTCATGAGAAAATCTACTTCTCCATCCCTCCTCAGGGTGTTCTAATGAACCTGAGTTCATTTGTAGTTTTCCAACAGTAGGCATTATTAATATATCACCCAAATCAGACCAACCTGTTCCACTTAAATGAGTATGGCTAAATCCTTTAATATTATCATCATCATAATGGTATCCTGCACAATGATTCCATCCCTTCGTATCTGTGTCAGGACTTAATTGTATCATTGAAAATGGAGTTGTTGCACCTGGAAATGTATGCACAATACCTCCTGTTCCTATAAATGGATCAACGTAGTTAATAGGTTTCTTCGTAACCTTATTTTCACTTTCATCTTTATTACTGCAACCAATGGCAATACTTATTAATAAAAGGGAAGTAATTATTGTAGTAAATCTCTTCATTTCTTCATTGATAATGCACATTATTTAAAAATGCACAAACATGCATAAACAAGCAATTTATTGCAAGATATTTCCGTAGATAATTAAAAACAATGTGTTTATACTTCTATTCGTTACTCTTAAGTTTTATTAGGAGATTGGCTTCTCTTCAGGAATTACTTAAGGCAATTATTCTAGAGACGTAGGTAAAAAAATAATCACTTACTTTTTAAGAATTTTTTAACAATACATATCAAACTTTATAAAAAACACACAAAGGCTATCATTCATTTGAAATTATCATCGTATATTGCCTAATAAATCCAAGCGATTGTAAAAGATATTACTAACACTCTATGAGAATATTATGATGCTTTCAACACAAACAAAGAATGCTGTTTTAAATGATTTGGCTATTTTAATAGGAGATCATTCTTCTAAAATTATTGAGGCCAATAAAGCTGACCTAGAGAAGGCAGGAGATTTAGACCCAACATTGGTAGATCGATTAAAAGTTGATCAAAAAAAAGTACAAGGAATGGTTGCTTCTGTACATGAAGTAATTGGTTTAGAGGACCCTGAAGGACAAGTACTTTCGACATATAATCATCCCAATGGTATGAAAGTAGAAAATAGAGTGGTCCCTTTTGGTAAAATATTAATTATTTATGAATCACGCCCAGATGTGACAATCGAAGCTGCTGTAAGCGCATTCAAATCTGGTAATAAGATTTTATTAAAAGGTGGTAAAGAAGCAAGACAGTCCAATTTAAAGTTGGTGGAACTGTGGAAACAAGCTTTAAAGCAAAATGATGTCAGTGAAGAATATGTTGAGTACCTTGATATTGACAGAGAAACTACTCAAAAATTATTAGCTGAAAATACACATAAATTAGATTTAATTATTCCTAGAGGAGGTGAAGGCTTGATCAATTATATCAAACAAACTACTTCCGTTCCATTAATGATTAGTGGCCGTGGAAATAACTTTATTTATGTACATGAAAATGCCGATTTCGATATGGCTATTGACATTATTCTTAATGGTAAAAGTCGATTAAGTGTATGTAATGCTATTGATAAAGTATTATTCAATAAAAATATTCAAGATCTTTCAGGTAAGCTATCAACATTAGTAGATAAAGCAAATGAGCTTGGTTTAGAAATCTATGGAGATCAAAACTTGGCGAATGTAAACAATTCGATAAAAGAAGCAGATGTTAAAAGTTTAATGCCTGAAGAGTTTCTTTCAGAAAAAATTCTTTTTGTAACGACAAATGGGCTTGAAGAAGCCATCGAAACTATTAATGAATATTCTGGAGGCCATTCTGCTGTCATAATATCATCTGATGAAATCAGCTCTACTACTTTTCAACATGAAGTAGATTGTGCTGCAGTTTATCATAATGCCTCTTCAAGATTTACAGATGGAGGCCAATTTGGTTTTGGTGCTGAAATTGCCATTAGTACACAAAAACTACACTTTAGAGGTCCAGTTGGTTTAGCACAACTCGTATCAAATAAGTGGTTTATTAAAGGTAATGGTCAAAGAAGAAGTTAAATGAAACCTAGAATCGTTGTAAAAATAGGGACTTCTACCCTTACTGCAGGTACAAGCATGATTTCTCGTGGAAAAATTGAGAATATAGGTCGTCAGATATTAGCCTTGAGAGATCAATATGATATAATACTAGTATCATCAGGAGCTGTTGCTACTGCAAAGCAATTCATTAATATAAGTGGATTGAAAAACAATATGGTTCATTCTAAACAAGCACTATCTGCTATTGGACAACCAAAATTGTTACAAATCTATGCCGAAGTGTTTGGAGATTTTGATTTGAAAGTTGCTCAATGTTTAATGACATACAAAGACTTTGACAACAAGGAATCAAAAATAAATACACTTAACACTGTAAATGAATTACTAACACACGGGTTCATACCTATTTTCAATGAGAATGATACAGTAGCTGTAGAAGAACTTATCTTAGGTGATAATGATAAACTTTCAGCTTTAGTAGCTTCATTAGTAAAAGCGGATAAATTAATAATAGCATCAGATATTGATGGATTATTTACTAAGAATCCAAATTTACATGAAGATGCTGAACTCATTCCTATTGTCAATGACCTTGAAGAAATAAAGAAGTATATTGAAGAAAGAGAAAACGGTCTAGGTACTGGAGGTATGACCTCTAAAGTAAGTGCTGCAAAGATTTGTTTTGATGAAAATATAGAAGTTTATCTTGTCAATGGAAGTAAAACAAGTTTTATAGAGAAAAGTTTAGACGGCTCTATAGCCTTTACAAAATTTAAACCTTAGAAAAATGCCTTGAGTTTTCTCTCAAGGCATTTTCTTTTTATAGAATTGAACTATTTAAATAACCTATTTAATGATTGTCATGAAATATTAAAACTTAGATGTAGTGAAATTATTTTCAGTTAACATTTAAAAATTAGTAGTATGAAAACTGAAATACTTAAGTATTTAAGTGTCTTTATCATTTATTTTATAGTAGACGTAACCTATCAATTTACCTTTGGGATGCAATTCAGTCAAGGGGTTCAGGAAGAAGCTGGAATTAAAGAAATTTTTTTTACTGATATACAAAACCCTTACTTGATTTTAATATGGTTCTTCATCATGACAATAGCTATTGTAAAATTGGTTGTTGAACCTTCAGTAAAAGAAAAAAATATAAAATCAGCCTATCTGAAAGGTTTGTTACTTGGTGTAACAGCTTATGGAACTTTAGCATTACCAAATGGATGGTCTTTAGAAAATTACCCTTTATCATTAGTACTTGAAATAACTATGGAGGGTGTTTTATTTGCTCCTATTACTTCTGTTTTTACAACTTGGTGGTTGATAAGAAAATAAGAAATATAATTATTTAAATATTGAGATATTATTATTCTAGCAAACTTAAACATTTTAATTACAGCTAACGTCTATAAAAAAAGAGAATATCTAAACTTCGATTTTTGAGAAAACTCAAAACAACTATCATGAAAAACCTGCTATGTTTATTATTAATAACTTGTCTTACATCCAATCTGCATGCTCAAAGCGTATCTTATAAGGAAGAGATTGTGAGCTTTGATACAGATGAAATAGTTTCAGACAGTACTTTTACAGTACGTTGGAATGTAGAATTTAATCAAGAAGAAAAAAAATACTCTATAAAGCAAATCTATGATGACGGTACAGAAACTGAGTTCCTTATCAAAAAAAATCCCGATAATGATCAGAGAAGAAATGTATACCAAATCATAAAATGTTTTGACTCAGATGGCAATGAGAATAATTTATACAAAGAAATAATGTTTGAAAAACAATAGTGTCCTAAACGTTTTCATTTTCTGAAAAAATGCACGTTTAAGCTATTATTATTGTATAAAATCATTCAATATTAAAATAAAT